>JANNSD010000067.1:0-4708 GCA_031402225.1 Gemmatimonadota bacterium
GCCACGTGGCTACCCTGGGGACGCGTTGTTGCACGTCTACGTGTCTGCCCCCGAATCGTGGCCGGCCACGACTGAGCTCGGGGCCTCCATCGCCAGGTATTCGACGAATCGCTGTGCCCCGAAGGGTGTGCGTTGGCGCCGGGACGAGATGGCGCGAATTGTGGACGAACTCGCAGCCGGCCGGCCGAATCTGCGGATCGTGGCTGTCGCGTGTGGCCATCTGCGCGAGGCGGATCGGTCTGAGGCACTCAAGGGCGGGGGGATCGAGGCATGGCATGCGCTGGATCACGATCCCTGTACACTGGGTTCCGTGAGTGGGTTGAACACCGGGGTGGTGCGGCCCCTGAAGGCGTCGGTGCGACAACTGTTGACCGGAACAGCTCCGATCCCCGCTGGAGGGGCAGATCTTGTGTATGCAACGGGCCTTTTTGACTACCTGTCGGACCGGACAGCCGCGGCGCTCCTTGGAAGGCTGCTGGACATCGCAGCGCCAAGTGGCCGGGTTGTGGTGGCCAACTTTGCCCCGGACCTCCCGGACACAGGGTACATGGAGGTTTTCATGGAATGGGACCTCACATATCGCAACGAGGAGGAGATGGTGGCGCTTGCCAATCGATGCGATGGGCAGGTGGCCTCGTTGACAACCTATCGGGACAGCGACTTCGGGATTGTGTTCATGGATATTAGCCGAGCGTGATGATCCTGCGGGTACCTGCAGCCACGCTACAGGCTATGAGCGTGCAACGCTGAGGAAGACCACATTGTGGTAACTGTCCCGCTCGAGGCATGCGGATCGTTGTGCCTCAAGCGGCAGTTCTGCACCAAGCCGAGCCATCTGCTCTTCCTCGCGATAGATGAGCTGCCAGCGCATGAAAGCTTCCATGTAGCCGATGTTTGGTACATCGGCACTGAAGTTTGCGACCACCAGCTTGCCGCCAGGTCGCAGAAGATCAAAGAGTCGCCGCGTGAGGCGCGATCCTGCTGCGTCATCCAGGTAGTCATACAGCCCCGAGGCGTAGATGAGGTCGAACGAGCCAACCTCCCTCTCATAGCCCGGTTCAAAGAGGCGCCGGATACTGGCGTGGAGGGTCCGGACTGGGCGGCCCGCAAACGTCTGCTCAACCTCCCGGAGTGAGGTGGAGTCCTGGTCCAAGGCGATGACCTCCCCCACAGAGCTTGTCTGGACGGCTTCACTGAGCAGCCCCTCGCGGAAGTGACCGGCCGCCACCGCGAGGACGCGTAGTGGAGTACTTGCTTGCGCGCACGATTCGTCAAGGAGTCTGGCAAAGTATAGGCGACGGGAGCGCACGCTTCGGCATGCCTCAACGTTGGTTGTGTAGTCGAAGATTGCGCGGCCAAGCTCTGACTCGCGTCCGGGGCCGGCAAGGCCATAGATGTAGTCCAGGAGGTCCGCGTCGCCAGGATAGCCTCGCGGCCTCCGCGACGCATGAGAAGTGAAGGGGTCCTGGGAGAGGAGGCTCGCCATCGGATGCGCCGCACAGAGAGTCTGGCACGCATCTGCCCACTCGGGTGCCTGCAACCTCGTCCGCGCCTGGCGGAGGCTCGCGTCAACCAGGTCCAGCCCCGCATCCACCTCGCCGCTCGCAACCAGGCGCGCCGAAGCGTCCAGGGCGCTCCTAAGACGGCTCAAAGGATCGGACCGCAACGCAGTCACGCCTCCTCCCTTGCGGCCCTGATCAGCCCTGAAAGCGTTCGTGGTTCTGTTCGCGCCTTCCCGTCGAAGCTCAACCACTGGTGACTGGCATAGTCGTACAGCTGGCAGGAGCGCCAGAGCGTGACGTACTCGCTCCAGCGTGCGTGAAGGTGCGGCATATGCTCGCCGTGGGCGCGTCGGAGGCCAGCCTGGGCGTGAGCCAGGCGGTATAGTGGAATGCGGGGGTCGACATGGTGTGCATGATGGTGACCAACATTCATGAGCAGCCTGTTGACGCGTACGTTCCAGGTTTGCTCAACGGTGCCGCAGATCTGTGAACGAAAAATCGTCCAGTCCTCCCGCGACCCGAACCAGAAGGAACGGGGGTGCGTGTGCTGCTGATAGGTGACCACGCCGATGAACCACATGACCGTCGCGAACGGCCACGCGATACCGAGCAGAAGGCGTGAAAGGGGTAACGATATCCCACCGTTCCAGGCGCCTACGGGTGCCCCAAAGCGCAGCTGCAGCCAGATCATGAGAACGGCTCCGAGCACCACCAGTCCCCTGTCCGCCTGATACGGCCCCGCCTTCGTCGTTTGCCGAAGGCGCTCCCCGGTGGGCCAGATCTCCCAGGGCCACCAGACAGTGGCAGTGTAGAACCAGCCCACCCCAAGCGGGGATCGGTAGAAGCGCTCGAGGGCGCGCCTCCACACCGGCAGTTTCACCCATTCGGATGGCGAGAACGGGACAAAGGTGGGATCCCCACCGCGCAGGTTCGTATAGCCGTGATGCATGATGTTGTGGCTGTGAACCCAGGCGGCGTAAGGGTGAAACGATGGGAGGAAGACGAGGCGACCGATCACCGCGTTGGCAGCCCTTCCGGGAACCATGATTCCATGCGTGGCGTCATGGCCCACGACAAAAAGCAGGCCCGCCGCAAACCCGTTCAGTACCCCGATGAAGAGGATCTCCTGGATGGTCGATGATCGCAGAACCCAGAACAGGGTCAGACCATAGAAGAGCAGTGCCAAGGCGGTGATTCCTAGGCCCCAGAACCAAGACCGCTCGCGCAGGCCAGCCGGCATCGTTGCCCGAAGCTTCGCGAGGCCTGGCTCGACCGTTGGCTGTTGGGCCATGAGCTGCTCTCACTTCAAGTGATTGATCCTCCGTATGGTCGTGCCGGAGTATTGGCACATAGTGCTGTGCGGTGCTGACGGCGACAATTGGTCGATTGACCACGTACCAGTACGGGCAATGCCAATTGTGGGAGATCTCACCCCTACATCGGGGAGGAACAGTTCTGGAGGCTGGTGAAGTCCTGACGCGTGACCTGTATCCCTTTCTCCTTGGCCCCTTCCCATGCCTCTCTCCCGACGTGACGCCCTCACCCGACTCGCGGCCCTTGCCGCCACCATGAGCGCACTCGCCCGTTCCGGCTGGGCCCAGCTCGGATCGAATGCACCCGATCCACTCGACGGCACCATTGCCCAGTTCCAGGCCGGGCGACGACTCGGCAAATGGACCTCCGAGGAAGTCACCCGGCAGGCCCTCGAGCGCAGCAGGGCGGCGAGCACCCGCTGGCGCGCCATCGACGTCCTCTCACCGACCGCGCTCGAGGAGGCCCGTGCCTCGGACCAGCGTGGCCACAACGGCGCGCTCCTGGGTCCGCTCGACGGCGTGCCGCTCTTTGCCAAGTCGATCTACGACATGAAGGGGTTGCCGACCACCGGTTCGAATGCGGAGTGGGCTCGCATCTTCTTAGGCCCGGTGCCGCGCGATGCGGTCGAGGTCATTCGCCTCCGTTCGGCGGGTGCCGTCGTGCTCGGCAAGACCGCCGCGGATGACTTTGCCTTCCGCGGAAACGGAACCAGCAGCCTTACCGGGCAGGTCCTCAATCCGTATGACCCGACCGGCACCCGCACCCCGGGCGGGTCGAGCGCCGGCTCGGCCGTCTGCGTTGCCACCGGCACCGCCTTCGTGGGGATGGGCACCGATGACGGTGGCTCGAATCGCATTCCCGCCCAGTTCACCGGGGTCGTTGGGGTGAAACCGACCTTCGGGCTCCTGCCTCGCTATGGCGTGATCCCGACCTGGCCGTACCTCGACACCCATGGCCCGCTCTCCCGCTTCGTCGCCGACGCGGCCCTGGTCCTGGCTGCGCTTGCGGGGCCCCACGAAGCCGATCCGCCGGCACTCACCACGCCCTGGAACGCCCCCTCGCCGCTCGAGCTTCGTGACGACGCCCTTCAGGGCGTCCGGATTGGTCTGGTCGAGGCCAACATCCCCCGCGGGCAGATGGCGCCCGAAGCGGTGGCTGCCTGGGATCGCGCCGTCGCCAACCTCAAGGCGGCCGGCGCCATCGTCGATGCCTTCGATGCACCGGTCACGGCACCCAACTATCAGGACCTCTTCGCCGCCGCCGCCAGGGAACGGGGCGATGTCGCGGTGAACGACTGGACCCCGCCACCGACCATCAATGCGCTCTACCTGTACTTCGCCGGACGGAGCGATGACCCGCGCGGAGACATGCGGAAGGGCTATCCGGCATTCCAGGCGTTCTACTCCGACCTGCCGAAGACCTTCGAGGAGGCGGAAAAGTACCTTGAGGCGCCCATGATGGAGGATCCGGCTGGCCGTTCGTTCGCGCGGTCCCGCGCCAGTGTCGTCAGGCAGCTCACCGATGCGATGCGGAGAGCCGAAGTGCAAGCGATGGTCTGGCCCACGATGCCGTTCAATGCGTCGCCCATCGACGGGAAGTGGCCGAAGATCCGCACCACGCTTTCCTACAACAACTGGCTCGGCCTCCCCGAGGTCTCGGTGCCCTCGGGCTACGGCGCCGATGGCATGCCGGCGCTCAACCTTTCAATCGTTGGCTTCCCCGGCGATGACGCCCGGGTTCTGGCGCTGGCACACGCGTACGAGCGACAGTCGGGGATGTTCCGCTTTCCGCCCGTGAGATGAGCCAGAGGCCGGTCGCCGAGCGGGGCTTGGTTGCCCCGCTCTGTTACCACCTTAAGTCATTGTATATCAATGTGTTATTGCAGTAAGTCT
>JANNSD010000068.1:0-51319 GCA_031402225.1 Gemmatimonadota bacterium
GCCGACTCAACATACGGTCCAAAAATCGTCCGGGCTAGCGCTCCCGCTCACTCCACCCCGATCACTACGTCCATCACATTCGTTCCTGTGAGCCCCGGTCGGAAGAGCGCGCTTGCTACGCTCAGGGCAGGGTAGGCGTCATGCCGTGCCAGGTCTACGGCCGGATCCCGACCCGCCGCCGCGATCAACGCCCAGGTCGACCCATCAACAATCGCCCCCGCCGCGTCGGTCGGTCCGTCCCGACCATCGGTACCCGCCGCCAGCACGGCAATGCCCTCAGTCCCGGCCAATGCCCGGGCTGCCGCCAGCGCCAATTCCTGGCTCCGCCCGCCCAGGCCGTGGCCCGCGCCGAGCGTTACCGTCGTCTCCCCTCCCCAAATCACGCAACGCCTTGCGGCCCCTTGCGTTCGGGGAGCTTGTGAATAATTTCTCAAAGTCGCGGCTACACTCGCTCCCATCAGGCTCGCCTCGCCCGCCAACGGGTCAGGCACGATCTCGGGAACGAGGCCCAACGTTGCCGCCTTGACGGCCGCCGCTTCCAGCGCCAGCCGATTACTCGAGACTATTTCCGTTAGCACCGAGGCGAAGGCCGGGTGATCCGGCTTTGGTGTCTCTGCTCGTGTACCGCCTTCGGTGTCCGCGACCAGCGAACGGAGCGAAGACGGCAGTTGCTGCCACAGGGCGGCGCGTTGCAGGGCCTCGCGCACCTCGGCCGCGGTGACGGCGTCGGGGACACACGGCCCCGATCCAATGGAGGGCAGGTCGTCGCCGATTACGTCGGAGACGACAAACTGGCGCACGGTGGCATGGGCGAGCGCGGCGGCGAGCCGGCCGCCGCCCCAGCGAGTGAAGCGCTTGCGGACCCGGTTCATCGCGGTAATGTCGAGCCCGGAGCCGAGCAGCAGCCGATACAGCTCGCGAAGATCGGCCGGGGGTATACCCTCCACCGGCGCACCGATGAGGCTGGTGGTGCCCCCCGACAGGAGCACCCAGACGTGGTCGCCAGGCGCCACCCGGGCAGCGACCTGGCCCAGCAGGGTGGCCGCCGCGAGCGAGGACTCGGCCGGTTCGGGATGGTCGCCCATCACCACCGGCAGGGCGGCGTCAGCAGCTGGGGCCAGCGTAGGTGCCACCACGAGTCCGCCGGCCAGCGTAATGCCGGCCTGCCGGGCGAGGCGGGCGGCGGCGTCGGCCATGGGAAGTGCCGCCTTGCCCAGGGCCAGGATCCAGAGCCTGTGGCCACGAGCCGCGGCGAGGTGACCGCCGGCCTCCAGGGCGGCGGCGATGGCGGGACCGGGATCGACGGCCGCCACGGCGGCATGATACAGCTCCTCCAGCAACGCACGGTCGGGCGTGCCGGAGGAAATGTTTGGGGTCATCAGGTTTTTGGAGGCTGGTGTTGGGTCGCTGATTGGTTGAATATACCAGCAGGGCGCTTTCCCTTCTTTCTGCGAGGCTTGGTCATGTCGGGTCGCAACCTTCTCTTTGTGCCGGGGCCCACGAATTCCCCCGACAGGATCCTCCGGGCGATGCACGTCCCCATGGAGGACCACCGTTCGTCATCGTTCCCCGCACTCGCTGGGCCCATCTTGAGCGACCTCAAGAAGGTCTTCAAGACGGAATCGGGTCAGGCCATCGTGTTCCCGGGCACCGGCACGGGCGGCTGGGAATCAGCGCTGGTGAACACGCTGTCGCCGGGCGACAAGGTGCTCTCCTTCCGCTACGGGCAATTCAGCCACCTCTGGATCGACATGATGCAGCGGCTCGGTCTCGACGTCACCGCGGTGGATGTCGAGTGGGGCGAGGGCGCCCCGCCGGCAACGATTCACGAACTGCTGAGCAAGGACACGAAGCACGAGTACAAGGCGGTCTGCGTGGTGCACAACGAGACAGCCACCGGGGTCACGAGCGACATCGGCGCGGTGCGCAAGGCGATCGACGCCGCGAAGCATCCCGCGCTCCTGTTCGTGGACAGCGTCTCCGGTCTCGGCAGCCTCGATTTCCGGATGGATGAGTGGAAGGTCGATATCTGTGTCACCGGATCGCAGAAGGGCTTCATGCTGCCGGCCGGCGCCGGCATCGTGTGCGCCAGCCCGCGTGCCATCGAGATGGGCAAGACGGCGAAGCTGCCGCGCTGTTACTGGAGCTACGAGGACATGCTGAAGGCGAACGCCACGGGCTATTTCCCCTACACGCCGTCGATCCCCATGCTGTACGGGTTGCGCGAGGCGCTCAACATGCTGTTCGAGGAAGGCCTGGAGAACGTCTTCGCCCGGCACCACCGGCTGGCCGAGGGATGTCGTCGCGCGGTGAAGGCGTGGGGACTGAGCCTCTGCGCCAAGTCGCCGAACTGGTACTCCGATACCGTCAGCGCGATCATGGTCCCGCCTGGCTTCAATGGCGGTGACGTCATCGACATCGCCTATCGTCGCTACAACTTTGCGCTGGGCGCCGGCCTGAACAAGATGGCCGGCAAGCTCTACCGGATCGGGCACCTCGGCGACCTGAACGAGATTACGCTCCTCGCCGGCATCGGTGGCGCGGAGATGGCCATGTCCGACGTGGGCATCAAGGTTGACCTGGGCAGCGGCGTCGCCGCGGCGCAGAAGTACTGGCTGGAGACCGCCCAGCCACTGCCGGCGAAGAAGGTGGCCGGACCCGCTGAATCGGCGGCGCCGGCTCGGAAGCCGGCGGGGGTCGCGTGAGCTTCACGCGGTTCGAGCCGGCCCGGACGCGCCTGCAGCGCAGCACGCTGGCGGTGCCGGGCTCCCAGCCGCAGATGTTCGCCAAGGCACTCGAGAGCGACGCCGACACCGTCTTCCTCGACTTGGAGGACGCGGTGGCGCCCGCCGACAAGGAGCAGGCGCGGCGCAACGTCATCGCGTCGCTCCTGGAGCACGACTGGCGCGCTGGCGGCAGGACAATCATGGTGCGGGTCAACGGCATCGACTCGCACTACTTCTATCGCGACATCGTGGATGTCATCGAGCAGGCCGGACATCGCCTGGACCTCGTGCTTATTCCCAAGGTCGGCGTGCCAGCCGACGTCTACCTCACCGACGCGCTACTGACGCAGATCGAGGAAGCGAAGGGAATTCCCCATCGGATCGGCCTTGAGGTACTGATCGAGACGTCGCTTGGCATGGCCAACGTCGAGGCCATCGCCCAGTCGAGCAAGCGGCTCGAGGCGATGCACTTCGGCGTGGCCGACTATGCCGCCAGCGTACGGGCGCGCACAGTGAACATCGGGGGGCTCAACCCCGACTATCCGGGCGACCAGTGGCACTTCGCGCTGTCCCGCATGACGGTGGCGTGCCGCGCCTACGGCCTCCGCGCCATCGACGGCCCGTTCGGGGACATCAAGGACCCCGACGGCTACATCCTGGCGGCGAAGCGTGATGCGGCGCTCGGCCTCGAGGGCAAGTGGGCTATCCACCCCTCGCAGGTGGCCCTGGCCAACGGCGTGTTCTCGCCGCCGCCCGCGGAAGTGGACCGCGCGCACCGGATCCTTGCTGCGCTCAGTGAGGCGGCGAAGGCGGGGAAGGGTGCCGCCCAGCTCGACGGCCGCATGATCGACGCCGCGAGTGCCCGGCAGGCGCAGGTCATTGTCGAGATCGGAGAGAAGGTAGCGGCGAAAGGCAGTCGTGAGTCGTGACTCGTGAGTGATCTGCCAGCTCACGACGCACGACTCATGACTCACGACTAAGGAGCGACCGTGGACATCCACGAATATCAGGCCAAGGAACTCCTCGCCGGCTTCGGCGTGGTCATCCCGCGCGGCGGCGTTGCCTACAGCCCGGAACAGGCGGTGTACCGGGCGTCGGAGATCGGCGGGACGCGCTGGGCCGTGAAGGCGCAGATCCACTCCGGTGCGCGGGGCAAGGCCGGCGGCGTGAAGATCTGCAGCACCGAGGACGAGGTGCGGCAGGCCGCGAAGGCGTTGCTGGGCAAGCGGCTCATTACGCACCAGACCGGCCCCGAGGGCCGCGTGGTCCACCGTCTCTACATCGAGCAGGCGGTGCCGATCGAGCGCGAGCTCTATGTGGGGCTGGTGCTCGACCGGAAGAGCGAGCGGATCATGGTGGTGGCCGCTCCCCAGGGCGGCATGGAGATCGAGGAGATCTCGAAGTCCTCACCCAGTGCCATCCTGCGCGAGGTGGTGGAGCCCGCCATTGGCATGACGGCATTCCAGGCGCGTGAGATCGCGTTCGGCCTGGGGCTCGGGCCGGCGCAGGTGAGCCGGGCGGTCACGACGCTGCTCGGCGCGTATCGCGCGTTCCGCGACCTCGACGCCACGATGGTCGAGATCAACCCGCTGGTCGTGACCAAGGACGGCTCGCTCCTGGCGCTCGACGCAAAGATGACGTTCGATGACAACGCGCTGTTCCGGCGGCCCAACGTCTCCGAACTGCGCGACTACGCCGAGGAGGACCCGCGCGAGGCCCAGGCCGGTGAGCATGGCCTCAACTACGTGGCGCTCGATGGCAACATCGGCTGCATCATCAATGGCGCTGGCCTGGCCATGGCCACCATGGACATGATCAAGCACGCGGGTGGGGAGCCGGCCAACTTCCTCGATGTAGGCGGTGGTGCCAGCCCCGAGCGCGTGGCGGCGGCGTTCCGGCTGGTACTCGCCGATGCCAAGATCGAGGCGATGCTGGTGAACATCTTCGCCGGCATCAATCGCTGCGACTGGGTGGCCGAGGGCGTGGTGCAGGCCGCCCGGGAGACCCAGCTCAAGATCCCGCTGGTGGTGCGTCTGGCTGGCACCAACGTGGTCGAGGGCCGGAAGATCCTGAAGGACAGCGGGCTGCCGATCATCACGGCGGATACGCTGGCCGAAGCCGCGGAGCGCGTGGTGAAGGCGATGCATGACGCGAAGGGGCGGTCACCTGCGGCGGGGAGGACCTGAGCCATGAGCATCCTGATCGACGGCACCACGCGCGTCATCGTGCAGGGCTTCACCGGTGACAAGGCGACGTTCCACGCGAAGGAAATGATCGCCTACGGCACCAACGTCGTGGGCGGCGTCACGCCAGGGAAGGGCGGCGCGAAGCACCTCGACCGGCCGGTGTTCAACACCGTGAAGGAAGCGGTGCAGCAGGCCGGCGCCACCGCGAGCCTCGTGTTCGTGCCGGCGGCGTTCTGTGCGGACAGCATCATGGAGGCCGCTGCCGCGGGCATCAAGCTCGTGGTGGCGATCACCGACGGCATCCCGGCGCAGGACATGATGATGGTGAAGCGCTACATGCTGCGCTTCCCGAAGGAGAAGCGCACGATGCTCGTCGGCCCCAACTGTGCCGGCGTCATCTCGCCGGGCAAGGCGATGATGGGCATCATGCCGGGTCACATCTACATGCAGGGCAACGTCGGCGTCGTGTCGCGCTCGGGTACGCTGGGGTACGAGGCGGCGGCCCAGATGAAGGACCTGGGAATCGGAATCACCACCAGCGTCGGCATTGGCGGCGACCCGATCAACGGCAGCTCCTTCCTCGACGTGCTCAAGCTGTTCGAGGAAGATCCCGACACGCATGCAGTCATGATGATCGGCGAGATCGGCGGACCGCAGGAAGCCGAGGCGGCGCAGTTCGTCAAGGAGAACATGTCGAAGCCGGTGATCGGCTATGTGGCAGGGCTGACGGCGCCGAAAGGGCGCCGCATGGGCCACGCCGGCGCGATCATCTCCGCTTTCGGCGACACCGCCGCGGAAAAGGCGGAGATCATGCGCTCCCTCGGCCTTACGGTGGCGCCAAGCCCGGCGGAGCTCGGCACGACCGCCGCCAAGGCACTCGCGGCCCACGCAAAGAAGACCACGGTGAAGGTGTGAGCCGCCCTGTCGTGGTGGTGACGCGCAAATTGCCGGCGGAGGTGGAGGCGGAGCTGCTGAAGGATTTCGACGCGCGGCTCAACCTGGACGACCGGCCGCTCACGCCGGAGCAACTGGTGGATGCGCTGCGCACTGCTGACGCGATCCTCCCGACGGTGACCGACAAGTTCACCGCCGAGGTGCTGGCGACGGAACCGTTGCGGGCCAGGATGCTGGCCAATTTCGGGGTCGGCTTCAACCACATCGACGTGAATGCCGCGAAGGCGCGCGCGCTCTCGGTGTCGAACACCCCCGACGTGCTCACCGATGCCACCGCCGACATCGCGATGATCCTCCTCCTGACGGTCGCGCGCCGGTCCGGTGAAGGTGAGCGCCACGTGCGCGCCGGCCAGTGGACCGGCTGGCGCCCGACGCACATGATCGGTACGCAGGTGAGCGGCAAGACCCTCGGCCTGATCGGGATGGGGCGCATCGCCCGCGCGGTGGCGCGACGGGCGCACCACGGCTTCGGCATGAAAGTGCTGTTCCACGACCCGTTCCCGCCGTCGCCGCAGGAGGCCGCCGCCCTGGGCGCCGAGGGCCTTGGGTCGCTGGACGAGGTGCTGGAGCGGAGCGACTTTGTGTCGCTCCATTGTCCCGCCACGCCCGAGACGCGCCACCTCATGAACGCCGAGCGTTTCGGCCGCATGCGGAAGTCGGCGTTCCTCATCAATACGGCGCGTGGGGACGTGGTGGACGAGGCGGCGCTGGTCAGCGCGCTGCAGGCGGGCCAGATCGCCGGCGCCGGGCTCGACGTGTTCGAGCGCGAACCGATCGTGACGCCGGCGTTGCTCACCATGGAGAATGTCGTGCTGCTGCCGCACCTCGGCAGTGCAACCCGCGAGACCCGGGTGGCCATGGGCATGCGCGCGCTCGAAAACCTCCGCCTCTTCTTCGCCGGCAAGCCGCTCCGCGACCGCGTGGTCTAGGTGTCCGACCTGCTGCACCCGTTTGCCGCGACCGACCTGCCCACCTCGGCCGACCCCGTCGCGGCCAGTGCCGCGGCCTACGCCACCGAGGTCGCCGAACTCCTCTACACGTTGCTCGTGGACGTCATTCGCGTTCGCGCCCCGGATATCGAACCGGTGGTCCGTGGCGACGCCTCCGGCCTCGACCTGCCGATTGACCGGTGTGTGCGCGCGCTCCAGGCGCAGGGCATCTGGTTCCAGCTCCTCAGCATCGCGGAACAGAACGCCGCCATGCGGCGACGGCGGCAAGTGGAGGTGGCGCGCGGGCTGGAGGGCGTGAAGGGCACGTTCGCGAGCGTATTCGCCGAGGCGGCGGCGGCGGGCACGCCGGCGTCCGCGATCGAGGCGCTGCTCGAGCGGCTGCGGATACGGCCGGTCATCACCGCCCATCCCACCGAGGCGAAGCGGGTGACGGTGCTGGAGAAGCACCGGCGCATTTATCGCCGGCTCGTGGACCTCGAGTCGCCCCGCTGGACGCCCCGGGAGCGCCGCGCGCTCGAGGACCAGCTGCGCGACGAGATCGACCTGCTCTGGATGACGGGTGAACTGCGGCTGGAGAAGCCCACGGTGCCGCAGGAAGTGTACTGGGGGCTGCACTTCTTTCAGGAAACGCTCTTCGACGCCGTGCCCGAGACGCTGGAGCGCCTCGAGCTCGCGCTGGCGCAGTTCTATCCCGGGGTGCAGTTCAACGTGTCGCCCTTCTTCCAGTTCGGGTCATGGGTGGGCGGCGACCGGGATGGCAACCCGTTCGTCACCAATGAGGTCACACGGAACACGCTCAACGAGAACCGGGTGGCGTCGCTCCGCCGATACCGCCAGCGACTGACGGAGCTGGTCCGGCGACTCAGCATTTCGGATCGCGCCGTGGCGGTGTCGCCGGCGTTTCGTGCGTCCCTGGCACGCGCCCTCGCCGCCAGCGGTGATGGCGACGGTATCACGAACCGGAATCCCGGCGAGGTGTTTCGCCAGTTCCTGGCGTGCATGACGCTCCGGCTGGACGCGACCCTGCGCTCGGCGGAGCAGGGGCACATCGCGGACGCCACTGGCTACCCGAGCGCCGACCTGCTCCTGGCCGACCTGCGCCTGGTGGAGGAGGCACTGGCGGAGGCGATGGGCGGCGGGCTCGAGCATCGCATCGTGACGCCACTCCGGCGCGAAGTCGAGGCGTTCCGTTTCAGCACCACCCGTCTCGACCTCCGGGAGAACTCGACCAAGCTCACCACCGCGCTGCACGCGCTGTGGCGCGTGCGTCAGCCCGGCGCCGGCGACCCGCCCGACGTCACCAGCGAGGCGTGGCGCGACTGGCTGGTGACCGAGCTGGCGCGTCCCCGTCGTCCCGGCGAGACGCCGGTGGTGCTGCCGGCGGACGAGCACGAGACGCTGGGCATGTTCCGCCTGGTGGCGGAGCAGCGTGTCCAGGTAGACCGCGAGGCCTTCGGCACCTTCGTGCTCAGCATGACGCGGTCGGTCAACGACGTGCTCGGTGCGTTCCTGCTGGCCAAGGAAGGCGGGCTCTTCGCCGACCAGGCGGCGGTCGAGCGCTGTTCGCTCCCCATCGTGCCGCTCTTCGAGACCATCGACGACCTGCAGCGGGCGCCCGGCATCATGCGCGAGTTGCTGGCCATCCCGGTGGTGCGCCGCAGCGTGCGTGGACAGGGCGGGGTGCAGGAGGTGATGATCGGCTACTCCGATTCCAACAAGGACGGGGGCTTCCTCACCTCCAACTGGGAGCTGAGCAAGGCCCAGCGAAAGCTCACGCGCGTGGGGGTGGAATCGGGTGTGCCCCTGGTGTTCTTCCATGGGCGCGGCGGGTCGGTCAGCCGGGGCGGGGCGCCGCTGGGACGCGCGATCGCCGCGCAACCAGCGGGCTCGGTGCAGGGCAGGATGCGCATCACGGAGCAGGGCGAGGTGGTGTCATACAAGTATGCCAACCGGGGCACGGCGCAGTACCAGTGCGAGCTGCTCGCGTCGAGCGTCATGGTGCACACGCTCAAGTCGGAGCGCGAGGAAGCGCTGGCGCCGGTAGGCGAGTTCGATGAGGCGTTGGAGGCGCTCTCCGGTGCCGCCCAGGCGGCGTACCGGCGCTTCGTGGAGCACCCGCACCTCTTCACCTACTACCAGGCCGCGAGCCCGCTCGACGAACTCGCGCTGCTCAACCTGGGCTCGCGGCCGGCGCGCCGGTTTGGCGCGCGCACGCTGTCCGACCTGCGCGCTATTCCCTGGGTGTTTGCCTGGTCGCAGAACCGCCACTTCGTGCCGGGATGGTTCGGCATGGGCAGCGGGCTCGCCACCTTCTTCGAGGTGCGCGGTGAGCGGGGCGAGGCGCTTATTGGCCGGATGTACCGCGACTCGCGCCTGTTCCGCCTGATCATGGACGAGGTGGAGAAGACGCTGACGTATGTCGACCTGGACATCGCGCGCGAGTTTGCGTCGCTGGTGCCGGAGGCGGAGCCGCGCGAGGCGATCTACGGGCTCATCGTGGAGGAGTTCGAGCGCACGCGCGAAATGGTGATGCGGGTGACGGGGGCCGCCACGCCGGCAGAGCAGTTCCCCCGCTTCCTGCGCCGGCTGGGTCGCCGGCTTCCGGTGCTCAACCAGGTGAGCCGACAGCAGGTGCAATTCATCCGGCAGTTTCGCGGAGCGACGGACGAGGCCGAGCGGAAAGAAGTACTGTCGGCGTTGCTGCTCTCCATCAGCACTATTGCCGCGGGGTTCGGGGCGACCGGCTAGGGCGACTCACCTTCCTCCGCTGTCGAGTCGGCCGCAACGCCACCCGCGCTTGCCTCCAGTGTCGTTGGGAGCAGGTCTTTCGGCAGCCCGAACGTGCGCGCCACCACCAGTCGCTTGTCCACGACAAGGAAGATGTGGCCCAGCCGGCCGTCCAACTCATAGGCCGGGTCGCGGCCCTGCACGCGAAGCCGTTGCACCTCGGCACCATCTGCGGTATTGACCGCCACCACGCTGTAGTACTTCTCCCCGGAGGCATCGGGTTCGTCCGTGAGTGCGTAGAACACTCGTGGTGATACTTGCGCCCGGCCCGTTCGCCGGCCCGTCGTACTGAGGATACCCGGCCCGGGAGCGCGGTAGAAGCGCTGATAGATCAGGCCCTCGGGTCCGACCGCCGCGAGATTCTGGCGCGAGGCGAGCAAGTAGCCCCCGTCGGTTCCTGGCGTGAGCCCCTGCGGATGCTCGCCGTCTTCGAAGTCGACCTTTGCCACGATTCGTTGCGAGCCCGTTGCCGCGTCAATCGCGAGCAGCTGTCCGCCGTGGGCGACCAGCAGGCTATCGCGACGCCTCAGCACGAGGTCCTGCTCGCTCAGCCCCAGCTTCCAGCGGGAAGTGCCCGACGTGCTGTCGACCAGCACCACAAACGACTTGAAGACTCCAAGGCCGAACAGCATCAGGCCGGGCGGCTGCGCGCGCGCGGCGGTCGGCTTGTCGGGGAGGGAGATCTCCCATCGCAGGGCGCCGGTCTCAGGATCAAGCGCGGCGGCCCCGCGCCCAAGCGGGACGATCAGGCTGCCGGCGCACAGGCACATTCGCATGTAGCCCTGATCCAGGCCAGACACCTTTCGACCCCGGAGTGCTGTTCCGCGCCACCGGACGGCGCCAGTGCCCGGGTCAAGCCGGACAGGCCCATCGGGCGTGACGTAGACGACCAGGACACTGTCATGCCGAGCGGTGAGCAACTGGTAGTTCTTGAGGCTGGATATCGCCCCGTGGACGCGGAAACCGGGTGCGTCGCTGAACAGGCTGTCCTGCCGCCACAGCAACGCGCCCGAAGCGCGGGACAACGCCGCCAGTGACCCCTTCGCGCCGGGTCCGTCCAGGAACAGGAGCACGACGCCTGACTCCTTGAGCAGGACGAAGTCCCGCACGACCGCGCCGGGCAGGGCCGCGAGCGAGTTCCACGCGGCTGTTCCGGTTGCGGGATCGAAGGCCCACAGGGATGTACCGGACTGTACAAATGCCATTTTCCCGTCATCAGGCAGCAGCACGTAGCTGCTGTCGAGGTCGGGAAAATCCGAGCGTGCCCACACCGCTTTTCCGGTCCGGTAGTCGACGGCTGTCATCGATGCGCCTGCAGCAACAATGTTGAGGCCGAGCGTGTCATCGGAGACGAATGCGACGGGAACTGCGTGACGTACATCCCAGACGACAGCGCCGCTGCTCCTGTCGAGTGCCACTACGTGGTCTTCGGAGATGATCAGGAGCTGGGGGGAACCCTGCTGAAGGCGGCGGCTGACGATCTTGGACGGGGATGTGTATTGCCACAGCGTGTCTGACTGCGCCCATGTCACTGACGTGAGCGTGACGAGCAGCAGCACCGCTACGCCAGCCGGGCGGTGCATGCAGCCAAAAGGGACTAGCCATTGATTGGTCATTGGTGGCTGAATCAGTATGGCGCCGCCGCATCGCCGCCGCCAGCTTCGACCCGTAGCCAACACCGGCGCGCGCTCAGGGCTGCTCGAACGCACTCACCTCGATCTCGGTGCCCCGTCGCCGCAGGGTGATGTCCACCGGCTGGCCCCCTTGCCGCTCCGCCTCGAGCGTCACAGGTGTCCGGACGAAGCGCTTGGCATAGGGGGTGGTGTAACGCCTCCCCGTTGGCAGACACGTTACGACAATCCCGCTCACCTTCGCGCTGTCGGCGAGTAGCTGCACCCGGTAGGCCCCGGGGCATCCGTTCGGCCAGGTGCGGGCGGGGATGCGCACCGTGATGGAATCGACAGGGTTGCGGGACTGCCCGAGGCGGCTGGCGCCCTCGCGCAGCCCGAATGCGACCCGGTCGGCGGAGTGGCCGGTCAGGCCCTGACAGCCAGCGAGCAGCAGCAGCGCGGCCAGGTAGCGCTGCGCGGGTCGAGCGGTCACGGAAACTCCACCAGGTCGTTCACGAGTGGCATGGCATTGCCCTCGGACCTGGGCGGCAGGTGCGTGCACGGACCGGCGAATGAGGCGCAGTGACCGATGATGCCGGCTTCCGGCATGGCATACGGCAGCCCGCTTGCGGAGAGCACGTCATGCAGGTCGCCGGCATCGGCGAGATGCACATGCAGGTGCGGTTCCGACGAATTGCCCGAGTTGCCTAGCAGTGCCAGCACCTCACCGCGCTTCACCTTCTGTCCGGCCTTCACCCGCACGCTGCGCGGTTGCAGGTGCGCGTACATGATGACGGCGTTGTCACCGACCTTGAGCAGGAGGCGGTTGCCCGCCACGGTCTCGCGGGTAAGGTGGATCGCCATTTGGGGATCCTGCGGCACGTTTTGGGCAAGGGTGTCAACGAAGCCAAGCACCACGCCATCGGCCATGGCGAGCAGCGGCGCACCATAGGCGAAATAGCTCTCATTCCTTGTGGAATCGCCCTCATGGGTGCGGCCGGCCGCATTCAGCTTGACCCAGTCGATCGCAAAGCGCTGGGCATCGAACGGCTCGGTGTCGAGCACGAAGCGGGCGGTGCGGTGCGCCGAGGTGGCGCTCGGTCCGTTGCCGGCGAGCCAGGGACCACCGCGCAGCGGCGTGCCGAGCACCCGTGGGGCAGTGGCGAGGACGCGAACCGGCGCGCCCCATACGGTAAGGGGGCTGGCCGCCGCGGCGTCAGAGCCGTCGGGCGCGCGCTGTGCGGCGTCCACCCGCATCCAGATCGAGAGGCCCTCCACGCTCGCCGCGGGGAGCGGCACCCACGCAAAGAGGACCGCCAGTGCGCCGGAGGGAAGCAGCCTCGGCATCGTTGCGCCGGGCTGTCCTGGGTGCTGGAGCAGCGGAGAGAGTGACGTGTCGGGATATGCGATGAGCTCGGTGCCGGCCGAATCAACATGAAAGCTGACGTGGGTGAGCAGGATCGGCACCGGCCGATAGTTGGTGAGTTCGACCTCGTAGACGGCGTAGCGGACGTCATCGCTGCCGGTCATGAAGGCGACGGTGGCCGGGCCGGACATCCGGACCTGGGCGCCCAGGGGTGTGGCCGAGCACATCACGAGGGCAATGATGGGCGTAAGCAGGGGCCCGGCAAGGCCCCATTGGTGGAGTGGCATGCTCCAAGCTACACGCCGCAGGGCCGCTTGGGTAAATTAAGGTACACCTTTCCGGAGCCGCCGCTGTCTTTGATGATCCTCCTCCGTGGGGCGGAGTTGTATGCGCCTGAGCGGCTCGGCCGCCAGGATCTGCTCGTCGCCGGCGGGATCATCGTCGCCATGGCCCCGGAGCTTCCGGGGTTACCGGCGGCACTTCAGGTGGATGAGGTCGACCTCGGCGGCCGGCGCGTCATCCCCGGCCTCATCGACGGGCACGTGCATCTTACTGGCGGGGGTGGTGAGGCAGGCCCGCATACCCGGGTTCCGCCCCTCAAGGTTACGGCACTCACCGCCGGTGGGATCACGTCGGCCATCGGCGTCCTTGGCACCGATGACGCGGTGCGCACCACCGCCGAACTCGTCACCGTGGCGCGCGGGCTGCGGCACCTTGGCCTCTCGGCCTGGTGCCACACCGGCGGCTATCACCTGCCGCCGACGACGCTCAGCGGCACCGTGCGCGGGGACATCGCACTCATTGACGAAATCATCGGGGTGGGCGAGGTGGCGATCAGCGACCATCGCTCGAGCCAGCCCACGCTGGACGACCTGCTCCGCATCGCCTCCGAGGCGCACGTCGGTGGCCTGATGAGCGGCAAGGCCGGTATCGTACACCTGCACGTGGGCGACGGCACACGCGGGCTGGAACTGGTGCGCCAGGCCCTCGATACGAGTGAGCTGCCCGCCCGGGTGTTCAACCCGACGCACGTCAACCGGCGGAAGGCGCTGTTCGCCGAGGCTATGGCGCTGGTCGAGCGCGGGCCGAGCATCGATATCACCGCGTTCCCGGTAGAGGACGGCGAGGACGCGTGGACCGCCGAGGACGCGCTCGAGCGGTACTGGAACGCCGGGCTGGCGCCGGGGCTGGTGACGGTCAGCTCGGATGGCGGCGGGTGCCTGCCGCGCTTCGACAGTGACGGGCGCGTCGCGGGAATGGACGTGGGTGCACCGGGCGCGCTCATGAGAACGGTGGCGACGCTGATCGGGCGCGGGCGTCCGCTGGAGCAAGTCCTGCCGCCGTTCACCAGCAATGTGGCGGCCCTGCTTCGGCTGCCCGGGAAGGGCCGGCTGGCGGTGGGGGCCGACGCTGACCTGGTGATCCTGACGGCCGACAACGCGGTGCAGCACGTAATGGCGCGCGGGCGCTGGCATCGATTCGACGGACAGCCCTGCATTCAGGGACCCTTTGAGAAAGAGGATTCGTGAGCCCGGCAAAGTCAGTAGAGGGTGACGTGCGCGGTTTCATCATCCCGGTTGGCGGCGCCGAATCGAAGATCGGCAGCCCCCTGATCCTGAAGCGCTTCGTGCGGCTCTGCGGCGGGCGTGATGCGCGCATCGTTGTCATCCCGACCGCGTCGAGCCTCGCCGACACCGGCGAGCGCTATGCTGCGCTCTTCACGGAGCTGGGTGCCAAGACGGTCGATGTCCTGGACTTCGAGACCCGCGCCGACTGCGAGGACGCGGGGCGCCTGGCCATCCTGGAGCAGGCCCGGGGCGTATTCCTCACCGGCGGCAACCAGCTGCGGCTCGCCACGACGCTCGGGGGCACGTCGGTGACGCGGGCGCTGCGGCGGCTCAATGCGGCGGGCGTGCACGTAGCGGGCACGTCGGCGGGGGCGGCATTCCTGTCGGAGCATATGATTGCCAGTGGTGAGGAGGGCGCCACCCCACACTCGGGCGATGTCACGCTCTCGCCGGGGCTGGGTCTTACCAACCGGGTGGTTATCGACCAACATTTCCGCCAGCGCGATCGGCTTGGCCGGCTGCTGACTGCGCTGGCCTACAACCCGTTCGCCATCGGACTGGGACTGGACGAGGACACCGCGGCATTCATCGGGCCGGATGACACCCTGGAGGTGGTGGGGAGCAGCGCCATCACCATCATCGACCCCGCCGGCGTCGAGTACTCCTCCATGGACCAGGCGGAGAAGGGCGATCCGATCTGTCTGATCGGGGTGCGGCTCCATGTGCTCGTGCGCGGGGCCGCCTTCGATCTTCACCTGCGAAAGGCACACGCCCCGCCGGCTGCCACCGGCCGCGGCTGACGCCAAGGGACCTGCCCATGCGAATTCTCAATCGTTCGGTCTACGTCGGGCCGAGCGTGTACGCGCTCTTCCCGGTTATCCGGCTTGAAATCGACCTGGGCAAGCTCGAGGAATGGCCCTCCAGTCGCCTCGGTCCCGCGTTCATCGACGCGCTCCTCGCGCTGTTGCCGGGACTCCGGGAGCACGGCTGTTCCTATGGCGAGCCCGGCGGCTTCGTGCGGCGGCTCACCGAGGACGAGGGGACGTGGATGGGCCACATTCTCGAGCACGTCGCCATCGAGCTGCAGGCGCTCGCCGGGCAGCACGTGTCTTTCGGCAAGACCCGCGGCGCCGACCTGCCGGGCCTCTATCACGTCGTGTTCGAGTATGAGCAGCAGACCGTGGGCCTCGAGGCGGCGGCTCTCGCGATGCGATTGCTGCGCAGCCTCCTGCCCCCCGAACTTGCCGCCGACATGGTGGTCGAGTCGCTGGGTGAGCCATTCAATTTCGCCGAGGAGCGCGACGGCTTCATCCGCTTCGCCCAGCGTCGCAACCTCGGGCCCAGCACCATGTCCCTCGTGCGTGCCGCGGAGGAGCGCGGCATCCCGTGGATCCGGCTCAACGACCAGAGCCTGATCCAGTTCGGGCACGGCCGGTTCCAGCAACGGATCCAGGCCACGGTCACGAGCCGGACCTCCAACATCGCCGTCGAGCTCGCCTCCGATAAGGAGGAGACCAACAAGATTCTTGGTAACCTGGGCCTGCCGGTGCCGCAGCAGCGGCTGGTGCAGCGCGAGGCCGATGCCGTGTCCGCCGCGTCGCGCATCGGGTACCCGGTGGTGGTCAAGCCGTACAACGGGAACCACGGTCGCGGAGTATCGATCAACCTTGTCGATGCTGACCAGGTCACCGCTGCCTTCCAGGTGGCCCAGCAGATCAGCCGCAGCGTCATCGTCGAGAAATTCATCGTGGGCCACGACCATCGCATGCTCGTGGTCAACGGCGAGCTCATCGCGGTGTCCAAGCGGATGCCGGGCCATGTCGTCGGCGATGGCGAGCACACCATCGCGGCACTGGTGGACGAGGTGAACCGCGATCCCCGTCGCGGCGTCGGTCACGAGAAGGTGCTGACGCGTATCGACTTCGACTACCAGGCCGAGCGGCTGCTGGAGGAGCACGGCCTCAGCCGGGATTCCGTTCCTGAGGCGGGGCAGATCGTATACCTCCGGACCACCGCCAACCTGTCCACCGGCGGCACCGCCGAAGACGTGACGGACGTCGTGCATCCCGACAACGTGGAGATGGCGGTGCGTGCCATCAGCGCCATCGGGCTCGACGTGGGCGGCGTGGACTTCCTCAGCCCGGATATTTCCGAGAGCTACAAGGACGTCGGCGGCGCCATCTGCGAGGTGAACGCCGCGCCGGGCTTCCGCATGCACATGGCGCCTACCAGCGGCCGCCCACGCGACGTCGCCGGGCCGGTGCTGGACATGCTCTTCCCGCCCGGCAGCCCGAGCCGGATCCCGATCGCGGCGCTGACCGGTACCAACGGCAAGACCACGACCGCCCGCATGCTCGCGCACATCCTGAAGCTGGCGGGTCACCACGTGGGGCTCACCACGACGGATGGGGTGTACGTCGACGGCCAGCGCACGGTGGAAGGCGACATGACGGGGCCGGTGGCGACCCGCATGGTGCTCAGCGACCCGTTCGTGGACGTGGCCGTGCTGGAGACGGCGCGCGGCGGGCTCCTGCGGGCGGGCATGGGCGTACGGCATTGCGATGTGGGTGCCGTGCTCAACGTCAAGTCCGATCACCTCGGCATGAAGGGCATCGACACACTCGAGGACCTGGCCCGGGTCAAGCGGATCGTCGTGGAAACGGCCCGCGACACGGCGGTGCTCAACGCCGACGACCCGCTCTGCCTCAAGATGGCAGACTACACCGAGGCGAAGTTCGTCTGCTACGTCACCACCAACCCCGCGCATCCGCTGGTGCGCGAGCACATCTCGGCCGGTGGCCGGGGCGTGGTGCTGGAGACGGCCATCAAGGGCCAGATGATCACGATCTACGATCACGGCGCCCATATCCCGCTGCTGTGGACGCACCTGATCCCCGCCACGCTGGAGGGGCGGGCGATGCACAACGTCCAGAATGCGATGTTCGCCGCGGCGATGGCGTTCGCGATGGGCGAGAAGCTCGAGAACATCCGCCATGGCCTCCGCACGTTCGACACGTCGTTCTTCCAGGCCCCGGGCCGGATGAACGTGTTCGACGAGCACCCGTTCCGCGTGATCCTCGACTACGGCCACAATGCGCACGCGGTGCAGATGCTGGTGCAACTGGTGCAGCGTCTCGACGTGAAGGGCCGGAGCATCGTGGTGCTGGCAGCGCCTGGCGACCGGCGCGACGTCGACATCATGGACATCGGCCAGGCGGCGGCCGGCCATTTCGACCTCTACGTGTGCCGCCGTGATGATCACCGGCGCGGCCGCGATTCCACCGAAGTGCCGGAAATTCTCCGCAAGGCGCTGCTCGAGCGCGGCGTGCCCGAGGCGAGCATCGTGATCGTCCCCGACGAGGTCGAGGCCGTGGACCACGCCCTGCGGTCGGCGCGCGAGGGCGACCTCGTGCTGGTCTTCGCCGACGCGCTGACCCGGACATGGAAGCAGATCCTGAACTTCGTGCCCGAGGCGACCAGTCCGGGTTCGCGCGGGTCGGCGGCGGGCGCGGCCCTGGCCGCGGCGCCGGGTGGAAATGGCGGTACGCCCGACGCCGGCGACGAGTCACCGGCGGCGCCACTGACGTCCGATGCGCCGGAGTTCGATGGCGACCTGCTCGTACGCGATGAGCGTGGCGTGCGGCTCGCGCGCGAGCAGGATGATTGAGCCGGCCACCGTCCTCGACTCTCGCCGGCTGCTGGGACCGAGCCGGGTCATGGACGGGCCGGGGGCGGTGCTCGAGGTGGATTTCGGCGGCGGGCCACCCGAACGACTGATCGCAGGCTGGGTCGAGAGCCTGCGGCTCCTCCTCGACGAACTGGGCTGGGTTCCTGCTGCACCGCACGTCCTGCGTCGCCCCGGCGGCGCCAGCCTCGGCTTTGAGGTACCTGCCGACCTCCTCCTCACCGCCACCGAAGTCAACGAATGGGCCTGGGCGCGCGCCGTGGAACTCGCGGGCGGCCCGGCGGCGGAGCCGCGCGACGTCGCGCGCGGGCGGATCGCGCAGCTCGCCACTGAAGAGCGGAAACCGCGCCTGCTCGCGCTGGAGCACGCGGCACGTGCACGCGGCGTGTCGCTCTACGGTGACGACGAATCAGTGACGATCGGCATGGGCAACGGGTCGCGCACCTTTGCGCTCGACGCCCTGCCCGACGCCGGGACCATCGACTGGAGCATGCTGCACGACGTGCCCCTGGCGCTGGTGACGGGATCCAACGGCAAGACGACGACGGTGCGGCTGATCGCCGCGATGCTCAAGGCAGAGGGACACCACCCGGGGTGGAGCAGCACCGACGGCGTGTTGATCGAGGGTGAGCGCATCGCCGAGGGAGACTACGCCGGCCCCGATGGGGCCCGCCTCGTGCTCCGGGACCATCGGATCGATGCCGCGGTGCTGGAGACGGCGCGGGGCGGTATCCTGCGACGCGGCCTGGCGGTGACCCATGCCGACGTGGCGGTGATCACCAATATCGCCGCTGATCATTTCGGTGAGTACGGCATCAGCGATCTCACGGGACTCGCGGCAACGAAGCTGGTGGTGGCGAAGGCAATCGGGAATGCCGGGCGAGTGGTGCTCAATGCCGATGACGCGGTGCTGTGCCAGGCCGGTCGCACAGTCGCCGTGCCGGTGGCGTGGTTCGGGCTCAATGCCGACGCGGTGGCGGATGCGGCGGGCGCATCGGGGTACGAGTCGGCGACGGTGGTCGATGGCTGGTTCGTGGTCCAGCGCGGGGGCAAGCGCATCCAGTTGCTCCGCGTCGACGAGGCGCCCGTGACGCTGCGCGGCGTCGCGGTGCACAATGTGGCGAACGCCCTGGGCGCCTCGCTCGCGGGATGGTGTCTCGGATGCGGGGCGGACGCGATACGCTCAGTCCTCTCGACATTCGGTCACAGCAACACCGACAACCCCGGCCGGTCGAGCCTGTTCGATGTGGGTGGTGTCCGCGTGCTGCTCGACTACGCGCACAACCCGCACGGGATGCAGGCGCTGGTGGCCGTCGCGCGGGCGCTGCCCGGCGGGCGTCGCGCGCTCGTGCTGGGGCAGGCCGGCAACCGGGATGACGAGGCGATCCGCGGCCTCGCGCGCAGTGCCTGGCCGATCGGCATCGACCACGTGATCCTCAAGGAGATGGACGCGTATCGCCGGGGCCGGCCGGTGGGGGAAATCCCGGGGCTGATGGCCGATGAGTTCCGTCGCCTGGGCCTGGCCAGCGGGGCCATCGAGATCGCCGAGAGCGAGGTGGCGGCAGTGGAAA
This sequence comes from Gemmatimonadota bacterium, assembly GCA_031402225.1. Lineage (GTDB taxonomy): Bacteria > Gemmatimonadota > Gemmatimonadetes > Gemmatimonadales > GWC2-71-9 > JAGGAG01. Next base: position 19,404 of record JANNSD010000068.1, read on the forward strand.
AGGCGCTGCGCTGGGCGCGAGCGGGCGACCTGCTGGTGCTGACGGTGCATAGCAGCCGGGCCGCTGTGCTCGAGCTGCTGGCGACACGCGGTGCCAGGGAGCTGCGAGGGGTGGGGACTACCGTTTAGCGGTCGAACCAGCTACTGTTGCCGGAGTGAACATAGCCCTTCGGGGCCCCGGGGCAGGCCGGGTGACTAATCTGCCAGAACCATCGTCCCGGCCGGTGCCCAGAGCACTGCCGGGCGTTGTGTTTTCTGGGAGGTGGACCGGATGCAGGTTCTGCTGTACGATGGGCTCTGCGGGTTCTGCGACAGGTCGGTGCAGTTCATCCTGAGGCGCGATGCTGGCGGGTCCATGAAGTTCGCGCCGCTGCAGGGCGAGCTCGCGACTGAATTGCTTGGCAGGCATCCGGAATTGCGGGCGGTCGATTCGCTGATCCTGGTGGAGGCAGAAGGACCGGACGCCGACCTGCCGCTCGTTAGGTCTGACGCGGTGCTTGGCATTGCCAGCTACCTCGGCTGGCCGTGGAAGGCCGCCGGCGTGTTCCGGCTCGTCCCTCGCTTCATTCGCGACCTAGCGTACGACCTCTTCGCCCGCCATCGCTATCGCCTGTTTCGTCGCTACGACTCCTGCCCCATTCCCGATGCTGGTGTGCGGGCGCGCTTCATTCCCTGAATCCCAGCTCATCGATTGAACGGGTATTCGTTGATCCAGTGGAAGCCCCGCTGCAGCAGCAGGAACTCCTTCTCGTCGCGGCGCACCAGTTCTGCCCAGATGGTATCACCTTGCATCACGCCGGCGAGCGTCAGGCGATCGGCGTCCGGTCGCTGGTAGGTCAGGGTGAAGCGCGCCGAAGAGTCCGCCATGAAACGCACCCCTGTGTTCCTTCGGGGTGTCAGCGCGATCGCGCCCTTCGCCGTGTCCACCTCCGCCTCCAACAGCAGGACCGAGTCATTCATCGTCGTGACGGTATTGAGTTGATCCAGCACCAGCCTGCGCCAGCGGGTGCTGTCGGTGGCGAGCGGTGGGAGGGTGTCGCCATTTCGCACAAAGGTAGTAACCTCGTAGATGCCGTAGAGCGGCGGCTTGAGCGCCAGGTCACCGTAGCTTTTCCGGCCCTCCTGTGACTGCCACAGCGACAGGGCCGTGAACCCCATCACCAGCAACACGCCAAGTGCCTTCGAGGCCACGTTGAGTTGGGGTCGCGAGAAGAGCGGCCGGACCGGTGCGGCCGGGACCGCCCGGTTGAGCAACAGGACGTCGGTCAAGCGTGCCACGTCGGGTAGCAGGAGGAACCCGGCCATCGCCAGGAGGTGCAGGGAATACAGCTTGACCGGCACATCGTAGCTGAAATTGAGCATCACGACATTCCCCAGCACGGCCACGGCCAGGAGCGCGCCCAGGGTCGTCGTTCGTCGCAGGGCCAGCAGGATGCCTGCCGACATCTCCGCCGCGCCGGTGAAGATGTTGTACGGGGTCGAGTACCCCATGAAGGTCCACAGCAGGCCCATCGGGGATGCATTTCCGTATGGTTCAAGGAGCTCGTAGATACCCGGGTTGGGGAACTGGCTCTTGATGACCTTCATCGCGCCGTACGCGATCATGGTCATCCCGAGCGAATACCGCAGGTAGACCCTGAGCCAGTCGTGCGCTCGGACATAGTCGCGACGGTTGCGGTCAAGCAGTGACCAAATGACCGTCGCAACGATGGCGAAGACGACAAAGCACAGTACCTGGACGTAGTTGTAGGTAGTATCTCCGCTACCATTCTCGAAGATCGCAATCGGGGCGGGGAGGTGCAGGAGGTGCTGCCCTACCCACGGCACCACGGCGTGCCACAGACCGGAGTACGCCACGACCGCGGACTCGAGGAAGGGGATGGCATCGAGCGGGAAGGGAAAGTTGTACAGGACGAAATAGGAGCAGATGAACCTGAACGCGACCTTGCGTCCAGAGGACCAGGCGGGGGCCTCGGAATCAGGCCAGGTCGGCGACGGAGCAGTCACGCTCGCTTCCATCGATGATCCGCCGTCCCAGTTCGCAGCACCCTGCTACCGCGGCGTCTTCCGTGGGATAAGTGGTTGAGCGGCTGAAGGACCGCAACACCTCGCGACGGCTGATGAGCAGGTCGAGCGTCCAGCGCCCCGTTCCGCGGACCTGGTAGGTCCGCGCGGTGATCGCGAAGCCCTTGTATGCGTGTGATTTCATCGAAGAACCCCCGCCTGATTGCTGCCGCAGTATACCGGGTTCCGGCTTGTCATGCCGCGCGGGCGCCCGTCCGACGGCGGCCCACCGGCACGCGGTCTCGGTCAGCGCGGCCCGGCGGGAAGCAGCCCCAGCCCAAGCGCCAGGGCCAGGAGCAACACGACAAGCAGCGCGAGCGCGACACGGCGACGATGCTGCTGGCGCGCGGTCCATGCCGCCTGATCGACGTACCAGGTGCCCGGCGGCCCCTTCCGGACGACATCGTGCCGCTGCAACCGCTCGAGATGGCGCGACTCCTCCAGCCCAAGCGCCCCCAGCGGCTTGGCCGTCGCGGTGCTCGTGGCACCGGCCGACTGGAATATCTTGACGATGTCCTTCTCATGCCGAATCATGACCGCGACCGCGGTGGCGCCCACTTGTCACCAGACCTTTCTCGCGCGACCCATCAGCAGGGGCGCGAACAGCGTGGTCAGCAGCACGAGGATCCAGATCCGCCCCGCAGCGACGTTGTAGTCGGCCATGAGGTCGCGCCATGGCTTCCCCGCCACGTAATGCCCGAAACCAAACTCGAAGGTCAGCGTCAGCCCGAGCCAGATCGCTCCGACCCGGAGCCCGTCGGCGCTGGATCGAGGGCCGATCCAGCTCACGAACAACCAGGTGAGCGCAACGATGAGCGTGCACAGCATGACGCTGCTCGTGATGTGCCCGAGGCGCTCGCCCAGGCGCGGGTTGAGGACGGCGAGGCGGAACGTCCCGTTGAGGACGGCGGCGACCATGAGGGCACACCACGCGAGCGCGGCGCGGAGCATCATGCTCGGCTCCCTGGATCGCCGTGGGTCCGGCCGCGGGTCACGCTCAGGTCACGGGCCCCGGGTATGGTGGTCGGGCAGGTGCTTGCACATTCGCCGGTTACCCTCGCGCATGGGAGCGTCATGTCTGCCACGACTCCGCGGTCAGCAAATCCGGAATACCAGCCATTCCCTGACGTGCGTCGCCGCAACTTCCTCCAGGAAACCGCCGAACTGCCGGCGCTGATCTCACTGCTCCACCTGCCGCGCGGAGGCAGGATCCTGGAGGTGGGGTGCGGTCGTGGCATTGCCCTTCCGGTGTTGGCCCGGACGCTGCGCCCGAGCTACCTCGCCGGCATCGACATCGACGCCTCACTGCTGCGATCTGCCGCTGAACGTGCCGAGCGACAGGGCGCCGGAGTCGATCTTGGTCGCGCCGACGTACGTGCGCTCCCTTTCGCAGACGGCACCTTCGACATGGTCATGGACTTCGGCACCTGCCATCACATCAGCGATCCGGGGCTGGCGCTCCGGGAGATCGCCCGGGTCCTGTGCGAGGGCGGCCTGTTCGTGTCAGAGACCGTCACCAGCCAGTTGCTCTCCCATCCGATGCGGACGCGGGGACGAAGGCTGCCGTGGCGTGTCGTCCCCGAGCTCCGCGTGCGCCGCGACGCCATCCTGTGGAAGGCCAGGCGGAAGGAATCGCTCGCCGCTATTCGGTGAGCGGATCCGGCTCATAGTTCACGAACGCAGCGGTCCACTCGGGAACCGAGCTGTCCGCGTGCTGAAACCCGTGGATCAGTTCGACCGCGGCACCGACCCGGCGAACCCGCGACTCGAACAGGGGACCGTGCGTGTCGCCCCACCCCATCTGGTTGAGCCGCTCTGCCTCGGAATGGCAGATGGCACCCGGCGTGGGGCAGGGACGCGGGTAGGCCTGCTCGTGATGATCCACCAGTGCTTGCCAGTGCGCGGCACCGGCCCGCTCGATCGACGCGCGCACGTCAGCGGCTGTGACTGGCATCGGGTCACCCGTCTCAGCGCCGCCGGCGCTTCGCTGGTGACGGGACATCGGGGACGAACTGGATGTTGATCGACAGCAGCTCGCCCTCGAACCAGCCTATGAGCCGGCCGATGAACTTCTCCGTCAGGTAGAACTGGTCGCTCGGCGTCTTGGGCTTGATGTGTGCCACGAGCACCCCACCGGCGCTGCTCACTTCGATGTGCCCGCCCTTGGGCCGGGCCACGTGCTTGAGCCTGGTCCGCGCCTTGTTGCTCCAGGACCAGGTGCTGGCTTCCCGAATGCGGGCGCGGAGGAGCTTGAAGGCATTGAGCTTGCCGGCGGGAACGGCTTGGAGAACCAGCATGGGGACTCTCCTAGAGCGCGGGGGGCAGTGGCTGCGGCACCAGGTTCGCCACGGGCTTGATGGAGCGCAGGTAGGCGAACACGGCACGCAGGTCGTCGTCGGTCAGGGCATTCATGCTGAACCACGGCATGGGTGGAAGGATCGCGCGTCCCGAACCCCAGTGTTTGCCGGTGCGCATGGTCGCAATGAAGAGCGAGTCGTTCCATGCGGCGAGGCCCGTGGCATCCGGGGTGAGATTGGCGGCGAACGAGGTACCCCATGGGCCTGACCACGCCGTGAGGTCTGCGGTGGTGACGGCGCCCCACTTCGAGGGATCGGCACCCACGACGCCGGCCGGCAGCACCGGCAGCTGTGCCTCGGCGGGATGGCCCGACAGGAGCCGGGTGACGTCGGGCGCCGGTCCCGACGGGGAGAACACCTTGGGCGTATGACAGTCGTTGCAGCCACCGTAGTTCACGAGGTATTCGCCGCGTGCGACGGCCGACTGGGCAGGCTCCGGCCTGGCTTGTGGGGACGAGCACGCAACAACGGCGACGAGGGGGAGAGACAGCCGGAACGGCCGGGCGAGACTGGCAGTGCTCATGGCAGCATCACTCCTGTTCAGGTAAGTGTCCTGCGCTCCTTCTTCTCCACCTTGACCCGCAACTGTCCGCACGCGGCGTTGATGTCGAGGCCACGGCTCCGGCGCACCGGCGCCTCGATGCCCTGGTTTCGAAGCCGGTCGGCGAACTCGCGAATCCGCGCCGGCGACGTCGGGGTGAGTCCTCCTTCGCCACCCGGATGCAGCGGCAGGAGGTTAACCATGGCGCCCAGCCGGCCGGCGAGCTTCGCGAGCTTGTCCGCGTCCGCATCGGTGTCGTTCTTGCCCGCGATCAGCACGTACTCGAACGTGACCCGCTTGCGGAAGGTCGCCGCCGCCCTGAGGACCGCCCCAAGATCATATTTCTTCTCGATCGGCATCAGCGCAAGGCGGCGGGCCGGGGCCGGGGCATGCAACGAGATCGCCAGACGGAACTGCTCCGGCCGCCCGGCGAACTGCTCCATGCCGGGCAGGATGCCCACGGTAGAGACGGTGATGTGACGCGCGCCGATACCGAAGCCTGCCTTGTCGTTCAGGATAGTCAGTGACACATCCACCGCCGGCCAGTTGAGCAGCGGCTCGCCCATGCCCATGAACACGACGTTGGTCGGCTTGTCCCCGGGATTGCGCAGGACGATCTCACGTACCTGGCAGGCAATCTCTCCCGCCGTCAGGTTGCGGCGAAACCCCATCGTTCCGGTCGCGCAGAAGACGCACCCGAGGGCGCATCCCGCCTGGGAGGATATACAGAGCGTGCGCCGCGTTCCGCTGGGGATGAGCACGGACTCGATCATTTCGCCATCGTGCAGCCGCCACAGGTACTTTGTGGTGCCATCCTGCGATTCCTGAACGGTGACGGGGTCGAGCCGGAGCAGGGGAAAGGTGGCGTCCAGTTCGTCGCGCAGCGCCGTGGGGAGTTCCGTCGCGTCACCCCAGGACGCCACCGGTGCCACCCAGAGCCGCCGCGCCAGTTGCTCGAGTCGATAGGCCGGCAGTCCGTGCTCGGCGATCCATTCGGCCAGCCGGGTGCGTGCGGCGGCCGGGGTCAGGTCGAGCAGTGGCGTACCGGGTGTAGAAGGAAACATGCCGAAAGATAAACGCCTCATGCGACGGTCCGACGGGGAGGGGTATCGTGCAGCCATGACCAGACAACTCGCCGTACTCGTAATCGCGTCACTGCTGGCTGCGCGCTCGCTCGATGCCCAAGCCTCCGCCCCTCTCCCGCAGGATCAGCTGGTGGCGAAACTGGCGGCTACGCTCGATTCACTCACGGCTGCCGGTCAGTTCTCGGGCGCGGTTGCGCTCGATCGAGCAGGGGAGCGCGTGTTTGACCGTGCTTATGGAGTGGCCGACCGGGCAACGAAGCGGCAGAACACCCTTCAGGCCGAGTTCAACATCGGTTCGATCAACAAGGTGTTCACCGCGATCGCCATTCGGCAGCTGGCCGCCGCCGGGAAGCTCGACCTCGATTCGTCGCTGGGCCACTACTGGCCGGAGTACCCCAACCCCACGGCCCGCCGGGCCACTATTCGCCAGCTCCTGGACCACCAGGCGGGCCTTGGCGGCAACATCTTCGATGCACCTTCCGGCGGTGCACGGCACGATGTCACGCACAATCGCGATTACCTGCAACTCTTTGTGAACGAGCCACAGGCGTTCGAGCCTGGCACCAGCCGGCGCTACTGCAACGCCTGCTATGTGGTGCTGGGCATCCTCATTGAGAAGCTGTCAGGGGAGGACTACTACGAGTACGTGGAGCGCCACATCTATGCGCCAGCCGGCATGACGCACACGGCGTGGTACATGGCGGACTCGCTTCCCCCGAATGCGGCCATCGGGTACACCCGCGGTGAAGACGAGGATGCGCCGCCGGGCGCGCCGCTGGCCCCGAACACGGCGATGCTGCCGGGGCGGGGAAGTGCCGCGGGTGGGGGTTACTCGACGGTCGGAGACCTGCTCTTGTTCCTCGACGCCCTGCGAGCCGGCAAGATTCCCTCCGGCCCGGCGCCGGGCATCGGCATTGCCGGCGGCGCGCCGGGCCTGAACGCGGCCCTGGAGGGCGAGCTGCCTGGGGGATACAACGTTGCCGTCGCCAGCAACCTCGATCCGCCGGCGGCGGAACGGATCGCGGAACTAGTGCGGAATTGGCTCGGGGTGTCGGATGGGCCTGGCCCGGGTCCGGGCCCTCGCCCTGCGTCTGGGCCGGGTACCGCCCCGCATCCTTGACCAGCGGGCCGACGTCAGGGCGATACAACGTGACAAACTCGCTGGACATTCAGGCAGGAGTTCGATACTCTAAACGCCACTGCGCAATTCAGCCATCAGTTTCCTGAAGGGCTCCATATGCATATCCGAACCAGCATTGTCGCCATGGTTGCGGCGGTCGCGATGGTCACGGTGTCGATCCCGGCGAGCGGCCAGACGTCGGGCAAGAAGCCGAACATCCTCTTCATCATGGGAGATGACATCGGGTGGATGCAGGTAGGGCTCTACCAGCGAGGACTGGGGCTCGCCGAGACACCCAACATCGACCGCATCGGGCGTGAAGGTGCGATGTTCACCTCGTACTATGCTGAGCAGAGCTGTACTGCGGGGCGAAACGCCTTCTTCACGGGTATGACGCCGCTTCGCACCGGGATGATCCCGCCGCAACTGCCGGGGAGTCCGTCGTACCTGCGTCCCGGCACGCCGGCGCTGGCCAAGTTCCTGTACGACCAGGGCTACACCACTGGCGAGTTCGGCAAGAACCACCTGGGCGACCACACCGATGCCCTGCCGACGGCGCACGGGTTCCAGGAGTTCTGGGGATACCTCTATCACCTGGACGCCATGGAGCAGGTGAGCTTCCCGGACATCAACTCGAGCCCGACCAAGCAGGGCTTTGCACCGCCGTGCAGGAACACCCCGATCCCGGGCGTCGCCGAGTTCCCCGGTGCCGTGGACCCGAAGACCACCACCTGCCTGACGCCGCCACGTCCCGTGCTCTGGTGCAAGTCGGCCGACGGCTCGTCGAAGGGGCAGACGTGCAAGGACGAGGGGCCGCTGACGCTCAAGCGGTCGGAAACCGTCGACGAGGAAATTTCCGGCCACGTCGTGGATTTCCTCGACCGCAACGACCCCAAGAAGACCGGCAAGCCCTTCTTCGTGTGGTACAACCCGGCGCGCATGCATATCACGACGATGCTTTCGCCGAAGTACACCGCGATGCTGGGCGAGGCGGGCGGGAAGGACTGGGGCATCAACGAAGCCGGCATGAAGCAGATGGACGACAACATCGGCCTCGTGCTGGCCAAGCTCGAAGCGATGGGGCAGCTCGACAACACCATCATCGCCTTCACTACCGACAATGGCGCGGAGAGCCAGACCTTCCCCGACGGCGGCATGACGCCCTTCAAGGGCGGCAAGCTGACCACGTGGGAAGGTGGGATGCGCGTGCCCATGGTCATCCGCTGGCCAGGGCATATCAAGCCGGGCACGCTGCTGGACCAGATCTTCGCGTCGTACGACTGGCTACCGACCCTGGTCGAGATCGCGGGCGGGCCCAAGGGCAATGACCTCAATGCTCAGATCATGGCGGGGAAGTACCCCGGCATCGTCAAGACCAAGCTCCAGGGGGTAAACCAGCTCGCCTACCTGACCGGAGCCTCGGACACGTCGGCGCGCAGCGTCTTCCTCTACTACACGGGGGCAACCCCTTCAGCGGTGCGCTACAAGAACTGGAAGATCTACTTCACGATGGAAGGTTCGAGCGGTGCCTCCGCCCTTGCAGGCCCCCAAACCTTTGGTTGGGCCCAGGTGCAGAATATCCGGCGCGACCCCTTCGAGCAGGCGGTGGGCGAAGACCAGAAGTCCGTTATGTCCATTGGCGGCGCACTTGCGTCGCCGAGCACGGCGTACCTCTACAACTGGAACATGCTCCCCGTGGGCCAGCAACTGTGGCTCCAGGAACTCGAGTCCTTCGTGGAGTTTCCTGCGCTGCAGGATCCAGCAAGCTACAATCTCACACAGGTTCTGGATCAGGTGAGGAAGATGGGGAACAAAGCCCCGGGGCAGTAGCGCGGGGCGCGCGATCCATCCATGATTACAGCGAGCGCCCCGAAGTGGGGCGCTCGACCGTTTTACGCACAAGGGCCCACACCGATGAAGCCTTCATGGCTGGGACTGACGACGATGGCCATCGTCGCCCTGGGTACTGCGGCCCGGGCCCAGTCGGATCCGCTGCCGTCGTGGCAGGACAGGGCGGCGAAGAAGGCGATTGTCGAGTTCGTGACGACGACGACCACGGCGGGCAGCCCGAAGTTCGTGCCGATCCCGGAGCGCATCGCGACGTTCGACCAGGACGGCACACTCTGGGTGGAGCACCCGCTCTACACGCAGCTGATGTATATCCTGGAACGGGTGCCGGCCGTCGTGAAGGCCAAGCCGGAACTGGCGAATGTGGAGCCCTTCAAGGCCGTTCTGAGCAGCGACAAGGCCGCCCTCGCGCGCCTCACCCCCGCCGATCTCGAGAAGCTCGGCGTTGCCGCCCTCACCGGCATGCCGGTCGATACCTTCAGCGCGAGCGTCAAGCAGTGGCTGGCGACCGCACGGGATCCGCGCTGGAAGCGCCCGTACACCGACCTCACCTTCCAGCCGATGCAGGAGGTCCTCACGTACCTGCGCGCCAACGGCTACAAGACCTTCATCGTCACCGGCGGCGGGCAGGATTTCGTACGCACCTACGCAGAGAAGACCTACGGCGTTCCGCCGGAACAGGTGGTGGGCACGGTAGGCGGCACCAGCCTCAGCTATGGCAAGGACGGCAAACCGTTCCTGACCAAGGAGCCAAAGCTCGTGCTGAATGACGACAAGGCCGGGAAGGTGGAGGGCATCCACATGATGATCGGCCGGCGACCGCAGATCGCCTTCGGCAACACCGCGGGCGACCAGCAGATGCTGGAATACACCACCGCCGGTGGCGGCGCCCGGCTCGGGTTGCTGGTGCTCCACGATGACGCGGTGCGCGAATACGCCTACGGACCAGCGAAGGGACTGCCCGACTCGAAGATCGGTACCTTCTCGCAGGCGCTGTACGACGATGCGGCAAAGAATGGCTGGATCGTCATCAGCATGAAGCGGGATTGGCGGCGGATCTTCGCCTTCGACAAGTAGTTCCGGTGTCCAGCGATGGCCGTAGCCGTAACTCGTGATCTGAGTTACGTTTGGGCCATGACACATGTGACTCATTCGATGCTGGCGGACCGGTCGGCGTCCACCGCGATGCGGACGCATCGATGCGGTGAGCTGGGGCGCGATCAGGTGGGCGAGACGGTGCGACTGGGCGGCTGGGTGCATCGGCGCCGTGACCTGGGCGGATTGGTGTTCATTGACCTGCGCGATCGCGCCGGCATCGTCCAGTTGTCGTGTGATCCCAGGTGGACCGCGCCCGAGGTGATGCTGCGTGCCGCCGCCGCCGGCACGGAGTCGGTGGTGCTGGTCGAGGGAACGGTCGGCCTCCGTCCCGAAATGGCGCGTGATACCACCCTCGCCACCCGCGACATCGAGGTCCACGTCACCGACCTGCGGGTCGTGGGTCCCGCGGTGACGCCGGCGATCCCGGTGGCGCGCAGGGAAGGCGAGGAGCTGCCCAGCGAGGAACTCCGCCTGAAGCATCGGGTGCTCGACCTGCGCCGCCCGGAGTTGCAGGCGAGCCTGCTCCTGCGCCACCGGCTGGCACAGCGCGCGCGCCGCACGCTGAGTGACCTGGGCTTCCTCGAGATCGAGACCCCGATCCTCACCAAGCCCACACCTGAGGGCGCGCGCGACTACCTCGTGCCGAGCCGGGTGCACGAGGGTGAGTTTTATGCCCTGCCGCAGTCACCCCAGATCTACAAGCAGCTGCTCATGGTGGCGGGCTACGACCGCTACTTCCAGATCGCGCGCTGCTTCCGCGACGAAGACCTGCGCGCCGACCGCCAGCCGGAGTTCACCCAGGTCGACCTCGAGGCCTCGTTCGTCAGCCAGGAAGACGTGCAGGGGTTCATCGAGCAGGTACTGGTAGCGATGTGGGACGAGGCGGGCGAGGAGGTATCGGCTCCGTTCCGCCGCATGTCATATCGCGATGCGACGGAGAAGTACGGCATCGACAAGCCCGACCTGCGCTTCGGCTTCGAGATCCAGGACCTCACGTCGTTTGTGCAGCCCGATGCGGCGCCCTTCGTTCACGAAGCGCTGGCGAAGGGCGGACGGGTGCGCGCAATCCTGGCGGCCGGTGCCGGCGGCGCGTCGCGCAAGGAAATCGACGGCCTGACCGCGGCGGCGAAAGAGTCGGGTGCAGGCGGGCTCATCTGGGCGCGGCGCGCGAATGGTGCATGGGAAGGACAGGGTGTGAAGGCGATCGGCGTGGAGACGCTGGCGAAGCTCGGCGGCGCCGATGGTGACCTGCTGCTGGCAGTCCCAGGGGCGGATGCGGTGACGTCACCAGCGCTGCACGCGGTGCGAACACTGTTGACGCGCCGTCCCGGCGTCACGCCATTGATGGCGCACGCCTTCTGCTGGATCGTGGACTTCCCCCTGTTCGAGAAGGACCCGGCGACCGGGGAACGGATCTTCGTGCACCATCCGTTCACGTCGCCGCACGTGGAGGACATTCCGTTCCTCGACAGCGACCCATTCCGTTGTCGCGCCCTTCACTACGACGCGGTGTACAACGGCAATGAGCTTGGCAGCGGGTCCATTCGCATCACCGATCCGGCGCTGCAGCAGAAGATCTTCGGCCTGCTGGGCATTGGCACTGAGGAGATTCGACGGCGCTTCGGGTTCCTGCTCGATGGCCTGTCGGCTGGCGCGCCGCCCCATGGCGGCTTCGCCATCGGGTTCGACCGGGTGGTGATGCTGCTCTCCGGGGCGACCTCGCTGCGGGACGTGATCGCGTTCCCCAAGACCACCGCGGCGCGGGCCTTGTTCGAGGGAGCGCCGACCCCGGTTGCGGAACGCGAATTGGCTGCGCTGCACCTTCAACTCAGGCGTGAACCGTGAGTGACGATTCATCGCACAAGCTCTCGGCAGAAGGCGCCGACCCACTTCTGCTGGCTGGCGTAGGTGACGCCAACCTGCTCGAGTTGCAGCGGTCGCTTGGTGTGCGCGTCGGATTCCGGGGTGACACCCTGACGATCGGTGGCACTGCGGCGCAGCTCGAGCGCGCGACGCCCGTGGTGCAGGGCATGATCGACTTGGCCCGGATGGGAGAGACCGTGACACCGGAGGACGTACAGCGCTTGGCCTCCGACGGGGCGCTCCCCGAGCTCGTGGCCACCGGCTCCGATGGCCGCATCGTGCTCCCGGGCATGCGGCGCGCCATCGTGCCGAAGACGCCGGGACAGCGCGACTACCTGAACACGATCCACCAGCACGATATCGTGATTGGCATCGGCCCGGCCGGCACCGGCAAGACCTACCTCGCCGTCGCCAAGGCCGTCGAGGCCCTGGCCCGCAAGAAGGTGAAGCGCATCATCCTGGCCCGTCCGGCGGTGGAAGCGGGCGAGTCCCTGGGCTTCCTGCCGGGCGACCTGCAGGCCAAGGTCGATCCATACCTGCGGCCGCTGTACGATGCGCTGGAGGACATGATGCCGGCCGATCGGGTGCAGCGGGCGCTGGAGAGCCGCACGATCGAGATCGCGCCGCTGGCCTACATGCGCGGACGCACGCTCTCCGATGCCTTCATCATCCTGGACGAGGCCCAGAACGCTACCGGCGCCCAGATGAAGATGTTCCTGACGCGCCTCGGCACGAACAGCCGCACGGTCGTGACGGGCGACAAGACGCAAATCGACCTGCCCCACCGCGAGGACTCGGGACTGATCCAGATCGAGCGGATCCTGCCGGGCATTGACGGCATTGCGTTCTGCTACCTGAATGAGAGCGACGTGGTTCGTCATCGCCTGGTGCGCGAGATCATCCGCGCCTACGCCGAAGACCAGAGCGGCTAGGGCATCTCGATCATGCCGCGCGACCTCGGTGACGTACGGGTATCGGGTCGGCGGCCGGCGCTCGCGACGGCGATGGTGCGGCGGGTCGTGCACAGTGTGCTGCGCGCGGAGCGGCGCGATGCCGCCGTCTCCATCACATTTCTTGGCGCCATCACCATGCGCCGGCTCAATTACGAATTCCTGGGTCACGACCAGCCCACCGACGTGATCAGTTTCGGCCTCGCGGGCCCCGACGGGCGCCTGGCGGGCGATGTTTACCTCTGCCGTGCGGTCGCGGCGCGCAATGCGCGACGGCACGGCGTGCCCCTCCGGCAGGAGCTCGTGCGCCTGGTGATCCATGGAACCCTTCACGTGCTCGGCTACGATCATCCCGATGGCGATCACCGCACCCGCTCGCCCATGTGGCAGCGGCAGGAGCGCTACGTGAAGCGGTTCGGCTGATGGCGGCACTGCAGCTCTTCCTGGCCCCGCTGCTCGCCGGCGTCTTTACGCTGTGGGCGGCATGGCTCGCGCTCGCGGCAGAGTCCGAGACAGAACTGCCGCGGCTCTTCGCCGCGCGCATGGAGCAGCACGGCCCGCTGCGCCTCGAGCGCAGCCTGCACCTCGCGCACCTCGTGCTCGTGGTGCTGGCGGGCGCGATGGCCGGTGGCGCGGTGGCCTGGTGGACCTACCCGCCGATGACCGGCCTCGCGCGGCTCCTGGCGGCGGTTGGCCTCGTCTGGGTGGTGGCCGACCTGTTGCCGCGCCTGGTGGCGTCGATTGCCCCTGAGGTGGCGCGACCGGTCCAGCGCCTGGCCCTCCGGACCCTCATCCCGTTTCAGCCCCTCTTCCGCATGGTTGGGTGGGTCGAGCGCCAGGTGCGCACGGGCTTCGGCGGGGCGGAGGGAAGCAGGCACCTCGAGCGAGAAATGCTCGGTGGCGTGTTCGCGCTGGCCGAGACCATCGTGGCCGAGGTGATGACACCGCGGATCGATATTATCGCCGTCGAGCTGTCGATGGAGCGCGACCAGGTGCTCGAGCTCCTGCGGAGTTCCGAGCATGCCCGGCTCATCGTGTACGACGGTCATCCCGACAACATCGCCGGCGTGCTCTATGCCAAGGACATGCTGAACGCGCTTGAGAGCCACGCGGCGCCGGGCCAGTGGACCGCCCTGATCCGGCCGGCGGCGTTCGTGCCGGAAGGAAAGACCCTCGACCGGCAATTGCGCGACTTCAAGCGCGGGCCGAGTCACCTGGCGGTGGTGGTGGACGAGTTCGGCGGCACGGCGGGTATCGTCACGCTCGAGGACATCCTCGAGCAGATCGTGGGCGAGATCCAGGATGAGCACGACACCGATGAGGTGGCGCCGGTGCTCCAGCTCGACGAAGCCGGCTGGCGGGTGCTGGGCGGCGTGGGCCTTACCGAGCTGGAGGGATGGTTGGGGCACCAGTTCGTACGGGAGGACGTGAGCACCGCTGGCGGGTTGGTCCTGGCGGAGTTCGGCCGGGTGCCGCGACAGGGTGAACGAGTCACCGTGGACGGTTACGAGTTCACGGTGGACCAGGTGGCGCGACGCCGTATCCGGCGCCTGACGGTGCGACGGCTGGAGCCGTCCACGTCGGTGGAGGTGGAACGATGACGTGGACCGTCTTCGTGTTCGGACTCCTGCTGACCACGCTCGGTGCCACGGCGGGCAGTGCGCTCATCGCCACCAGTCGAGCGGAGCTGGCCCGTTTTGCCGCGACCCAATTGCGCGGCGGCGGCGTGCCGCTCGCCCGGCTCGCCGAGGTGGAGCGACTGCTGATCGCCGCCTCGTCCACCACGTCGCTCGGCGTACTGCTGCTGGGCGCCGCACTGGTGGGCGTGCTGGCTGGTGCCGGCCGGCTGACGTCAATCCTGGTGCTGCTGCTCGTGGGCGTCCCGGCGGTGGTGGTCGGAGGCTACCTGCTGCCACGGTTCTTCGCGACCCGCCGGGCCGAGAAGGCGCTCCGGGTCACGCTTCCGGTGCTGCGGCCGTGGTCGGCGTTGCTGGCCCTGCTGCTCCCGGCAGACGGTCCCGGCGCCGAGTCCCGGTTCCGCGCCATCCTCCGGGGCGGTGCGGCGGTCGATCCCGATGCGTCGGGCGAGCTGGAGCTGGTCGGTGGCGTACTCACCTTTGCCGAACGACCGGTGCGCGAAGTCATGACGCCCCGCACGGACATCGTGGCGATCGCCGAGGATGCCACGAAGGGCGAGATCAGCCAGGCGTTCGCGCACAGCGGCTACAGCCGGCTGCCGGTGTACCGCGGCACGCTCGACGAGATCATCGGGATGCTGCATGCCTTCGACCTGTTCCGGGTGCAGCCGGGCACGCCCCTGCCGATCCGGCCAGTCGCGATGGCGCCGGCCAGCCGCGCGTGCGGCGACCTGCTGATCGATATGCAGCGCGAGCGACGGCTGATGGCGGTGGTCATCGACGAGTACGGGGGCACCGCCGGCATCGTCACGCTCGACGACCTGCTCGAGTCGATCGTGGGCGAGATCGTGGACGACGACGAGCCTGGCGCCGCGACGTTTATGGGCCCCGGGGTACTCGAGACCGACGGGAGCGCATCGCGGGAGGTGGTCGAGGCGCAGTTCGAGACCCGGCTGCCTCCGGGCCGCTCGGCGTCGATCGGCGGCTTGCTGGTGGAACTCGCGGGCCGGATACCGGTGGCCGGCGAGCGGTTCGTCGTGTCCGGTCTCGAGCTGGATGTCGTGCAATCCTCACCGACGCGGGTGGAGCGGATCCTCATCCGCACCACGCCGCCGCCCCCGACCGCCCTGCAGGGACGCCCCGCATGAGCGACGTCGCCGAACGCGAACGCGAAGGACTGGTGAGCACGCTCGTCGCGCTCGTCCGCGACGGCAGGCTGGAACTGTTCGCCACGCGCGCCGCGGAGCTCGAGCCGGCCGATCTGGCCGACGTGTTTGCGGCACTGTCGGACGGCGAGCGCGTCACGGCGGTGCAGGCGTTGCCGGCCGAAATCTCGAGCCAGGCCCTCATCGAGATGCCCGACGAGGAGCACGCTGGCGACACCCTGGCGGCCCTCCACCCGGAGCAGGCGGCCGACATCGTCGAGGAGCTGGCCGACGATGACGCCGCCGACATCCTGGGCGACCTCGCACCGGCGGAGCAGGAACGTATCCTCAGCGAAGTTGAGCAAGTTGGCCGCGCCGAGGTCGAGAAGCTGCTGGTGTATGACGCGGAGAGTGCCGGCGGCCTGATGACGACGCGCCTCGTCACCGTGCTCGACACGGTGATGGTGAGCGAGGCGCTGGACGAGGTGCGGCGGCAGACCGAAGAGGTGGAGGACTTTTACGAGGTGTTCGTGGTGGATGCGGCGCGCCGCCTCGTGGGCGTCCTGTCCTTCCGCGCGCTGGCGGTCAGCCTGCCCGATCGCCCCGCGCGCGAGATCATGGAGGCGCCGGCCGCGACGGTGGGGCCGGAGGAGGATCAGGAGGAAGTCGCGCGCGTGCTGGCGCGCTACAACCTCCCCAGCGTGCCGGTGGTGGACCTCGACGGCCACCTGCTCGGTTGCGTGACCTTCGACGACGTGTCCGACGTGGTGGAGGCGGAGAACACCGAGGACATCCTGCGCTTCGGTGGTGTCTCCGCCGGCGAGGAGCTGAAGGGCGACTGGCAGGCAGCCGTGCAGAGCCGCCTCCCCTGGCTCCTCGTGAACCTCGTGACGGCGTTCGTGGCCGGCGCCGTGGTGTTGTCCCGGCAGGCGGTCATCGAGCGGGTGGTGCTGCTCGCGGCCTACATGCCCATCGTAGCCGGCATGGGCGGCAACGCCGGCACCCAGGCGCTGGCGGTGACGGTCCGCGGCCTTGCGGTCGGCGCGATCCCGCGCGACCAGGCGTTCCGCGTGGTGGCGAAGGAGATGACCGCCGGACTCGTCAATGGCCTGGTCATTGGCACCGTCGTCTGCATCGTGGCCATCCTGCTGGGGCATGGGGCCAAGCTTGGCCTCGTCGTGTTCCTCGCCATGAGTGTCAATCTCTTCGTGGCCGGATTCGCCGGGGCGTTCATTCCCAGCCTGCTCGAGCGGGTCGGCATCGACCCCGCGATTGCCTCATCGATCTTCGTCACCACCTTCACCGACGTGTGCGGGTTCTCCCTCCTCCTCGGCCTGGCGAGCGCGCTGCTCATCTGATGCGACCGGTTGTCATCGCGGGCCAGTTGTCACCCTTCGTCATCGCGTTCCTGCGCGATCGACGTCGCTGGATCGTGGTGGGCCGGCCCGCGCGTCGTACCCCCGAGGAGCATGACCGCCGTGCGACCCGGCTGGTGGATACCCTGGCCCGGCTCGGCCCGACCTTCATCACGCTGGGGCAGGTGTTCGCCGCGCGCGCCGACCTCCTGCCGGCGCCGTACCTGGCCGCGATGATGCGGCTCACCGACCAGGTGCCGCCGCTCGCGCCCGGTGTGGCGGAGCGGGTCGTGCTGGAGGAACTCGGGGGCACCATCGGGACCCACTTCGAGCAGTTCGACCCGGTGCCGCTGGCGGCGGCGTCCCTTGGCCAGGTCCACCGTGCGCGTTACGCCGGTCGGGACGTGGTGGTGAAGGTGCTGCGCCCCGGGGCGGAGGCCATGGTGCGCCGCGACCTCGACATCTCGTTCCGGTTGCTGTTCGTCCTCAACCTGCTCTTCCCGAATCACCACATGCGGGCGCTGTCCGCCATCGTGAGCGAGTTCGCCAAGCGCATCGGCGATGAGCTGGACTTCCGGGACGAGGCCCGGAACGCCGAGACGATGCGGCGCAACTTCGCCGAGGAGCCGCGGGTGGTGGTGCCGGAGGTGATCACGGCCTTCACGCGCCGCCGGGTGCTGGTGCTGGAGTACGTCGAGGGGACGCGCGTGGACCGCCTGCACGAGCGCCTGGCCTCGGGGGAACTCAACCTCGATACGCTGATGGGCACGCTGGTCGAGGTGTACCTGAAGATGATGCTCGAGGACGGCTTCGTGCATGCCGACCCGCACCCGGGGAACCTGCTCATCGACCCGTCAGGGCGACTGGTGCTGCTGGATTTCGGGATGGTGGTGCGGGTGGAGCAGGAGCTGCGCACGCGGCTCATCCAGACGGTGCTCGCGGTGGCGCGGCAGGATGTGGATGGCGTGATCAACGGTTTCTACGCGCTGGGCATTCTCGATCCCGACGTGGACCGGGGCACGGTGCAGGATGCGGCCCGGTCACTGCTGACGGCCGTACAGCGGGACGACGCAACGCCGCGACACATTCAGCAGGTGGTGGAAGAGGTACTCCATACCTTCTATGACTGGCCGCTCATGCTGCCGAGCGACCTGGTCTACTTCGGTCGCGCGGCGGTGCTGGTGGAGGGCGTGGCGCTCCGGTACGACCCGAACTTCAATGTCGCGGTGGTGGCGAAGCCGGTGGTGGCCCAGGTGGCCGCGCGACTGCTGGGTGGTGCGGCGGGCGAGGCTCGCGCTCGGCTCGTTGACTGGGGTACGGAACTCTCAACGGCGGTGCGGTCGCTGCGTGAATTGCTGCGCCGGGTGGAGCGGGAGGAGTTCCGGGTGCGCTGGCACCCTCGCGATACCCTGGAGCTGCAGCGCTTCCTGGCGCAGCAGGTGCGGCGCGCACTGCTGGCCTTTTTCGCGTTCACGTTCGGGCTCGTGAGCGTCATCATCTGGGCGGTGAGCCACCGGCTCGAGGTGCTGCTCGTCGGCCTGACAGTATCATTCGGAATGTTCATGGTCATTTTCCTGCTGCCCAGTCACCTCTTCCAGAATCCGCTTCGCTACCGCCGTTCGTGGCCCGACCGCTGATGGGTCGCAACGTGGTGCTGGTGCCCAAGCTGTTCTCCACCCTGCAGGGATACACGCGCAAGCAGTTCCAGGCTGACGTGAATGCCGGCGTGATCGTCGGGATCGTGGCGTTGCCCCTGGCGATCGCGTTTGCCATCGCGAGCGGAGTCCCCCCGGAGCGCGGACTCTATACCGCGGTCGTGGCCGGTTTCCTCATCTCGTTCCTGGGTGGCTCACGGGTGCAGATTGGCGGCCCGACCGGAGCGTTCGTGGTGATCGTGTACGGCATCGTCCAGCAGTACGGGTATGACGGCCTCGCCATCGCGACCCTGATGGCGGGGGTGATGCTCATTGGCCTCGGGCTGGCGGGGCTGGGCGGCGTGATCAAGTTCATCCCGCATCCCGTTACCACCGGATTCACGGCCGGGATCGCGGTGATCATCTTTACCAGCCAGATCAAGGACCTGCTCGGCCTGCAAGTGGGCACGCTGCCGGCAACCTTTCTCGGCAAGTGGCACACCTACTTCACCCACGTCGTCGCCGTGTCGCTGCCGGTGGTGGTGGTCTCGGCGGTGACGCTGGCGATACTCCTCGTGTGGCCGCGGTTCCGCAACCGGGTGCCGGGTCCGTTCGTGGCACTGGTGGTGACGACGATCATGGTGAAGGTCCTCGACCTGCCGGTGGAGACGATCGGGAGCCGCTTCGGCGAGATCCACGCCGCGCTGCCCATGCCCCGTATCCCAAGCATCGCCTGGGACGACATGGGACGTCTGGTCCAGCCGGCGTTCACCATCGCACTGCTCGGTGGCATCGAGTCATTGCTCTCCGCGGTGGTGGCCGACGGCATGATCGGCAGCCGTCACCGCTCGAACATGGAGCTCGTGGCCCAGGGGGTGGCCAACATCGCCAGTCCTCTGTTCGGCGGTATCCCGGCCACCGGCGCGCTGGCGCGCACCGCCACCAACGTACGGAACGGGGGCCGCACACCGGTGGCGGGAATGGTGCATGCGCTCTTCGTGCTTCTGGTGATGCTCTTCTTCGGAACGTGGGCCGCGCGGATTCCCATGGCGACGCTGGCGGGCATCCTGGTGGTTGTCGCGTATCACATGAGCGAGTGGCGGACGTTCCGCGCGGAGCTGCGGTCGCCGCGCAGCGACGTGCTGGTGCTGTTGACCACCTTCCTCCTGACGGTGCTGGTGGACCTCACGGTGGCGGTCGAGGTGGGTATCGTGCTGGCCGCGTTCCTGTTCATGAAGCGGATGAGCGACGTGGCCAACGTTCGGATGATCACCGACGAGATGAGCGACGACGAGGACCCCGATGCGGAAGCGGCGCGGGCGCGGGGGCGGCAGCTGGTCGTGCCGGCGGGGGTCCAGGTGTATGACGTGAACGGGCCGTTCTTCTTCGGGGCGGCGGAGTCGTTCAAGGAGGCGATGCTGGCCGGGGGCGGCGGTACCGCGCCCCGGGTACTGATCATGCGGATGCGGCAGGTGCCAACCATCGATGCGACGGGTATCAGTGCATTGCGGGACGTCACCCGTCGGAGCCGCAACGAGGGGACAGCCGTCATCCTGTGCGGCGTGGACGAGCGCCCCAGGGAGACCTTGGCGCGCGCGGGCCTGGTCGAGGAGCTCGGCGCGGAGAACTTCGTGCCCACGTATAGAGCGGCACTGGAGCTGGCGGAGCGGCTGCTTGCTCCCCCAGTCCGGCCGGAACACCTTTCACAACTGTGACCTGCGGGCGACCAGGCAAGGAAAGGCCTCATGAAGACATCGACACGCACACGCACCCCGGCCGGTAGCCGGAGCCGCCAGGCCACCATCGCGGCGGTCATGGCGCGACTCGAGGCGATACAGCCGGGCGAGCACTGGGTGGTGTCCTGCTACCTCAAGATCGAGCCGCGCGACCGGTCGCGGGGCAAGTACCTCATCAAGCTCAAGAACCGCGTGCGGGAACTGCAGCACGCGCTGCCCCGGCTCGGGCTCGAGCGGTCGGCGGCGGAGGCGGTCCTCGCCGACCTCGAACGCATCCAGCAGTATCTGCGTGCCGCTGACAACCTGCCGGCGGCGCATGGTATCGCGCTGTTTGCGTGCGGCGGCCTCAAGCTGTTCGAGGCGGTGGCCTTGCCGTCCGTGCACCGTTCCCGGCTGGCGGTGGACCGCTCCCCGCTGGTGCGCGAGCTGGTCGCGGCCCAGGAGGAGTTTGGCCGCCTCTACGCCGTGGTGACTGATCGGAGCTCCGCGCGCATCTTCGAGGTGACGGCGGGCGAGGCGAAGGAGGTGGCGGCGCTCACCGCCTCGGCGACACGCGGTGGCCGCTTTCACGCTGACCAGGACGCGCCCGGCTGGGGTGAGCATCACTACAACAGCCGCATTCGCGAGGAGAAGCAGCGCCACTACGACGCGGTGGCGCGGGCCCTCTTCACGCTCGACCGCGCCGCACCCGCCCATGGCATCCTGGTGGCCGGTACCGGCGCCGATGCCGCCGCGCTTACGCCCTTCCTGCACCAGTCGCTGCAGGAGCGCGTGGTGGCCTCGATCAAGCTGAATGCCCGCGAGGTCACGCCCGCCGAGGTGCACGAGGCCGCGCTCGCGGCCCGGGAACTCTTCAAGCGTGAGGAAGAGCGGATCCTGGTCGAGGAGGTGCGACAGCGGACTGGCGAGGGCTGGGCGGTGAGTGGTGTGTCGGATACGCTCCGGGCGCTGGCCCGCGGGCAGGTCCGGACGCTCCTCGTGGCAGCCGATGCGAGCGAACCGGGCTTCCGTTGCGGCCCCGGGGGGCGCCTGGTCCTCGATGCGCGCGAGTGCCGGGGCGAGGGCGAGGCGGTGGCGGTCGTCGACGTGGTGGACGATGCGATCGAAGATGCACTGGGCCAGCGGGTAGAGGTCAACGTGATCTTCGAGCCCGAGGCCGCGGCGCGGATTGACGGACTCGGCGCCTTGCTGCGCTTCCGGTGAATCCCGCCGCTGTGCTGTTCGATGCCGGTAACACGCTGGTCTTCCTCGACTACGGCCGGCTGGCCGGCGCCATCGGCGCGGCGCTCGGGCTGCCGCTCACCGAGGCGGGCCTGCGGCAGCACGCCGCGGCCGCCGCGCGGGCGATGGAGCAGGGCCGCCTCACCGACCGCGAGCGTGGCAGTGTGTTCCTCCAGACGCTGTTCGAGCGGGCCGGCGTCCCGGCGAGTCGCACCGAGGAGTTGAGGGCGGCACTGCTCGACCTGCACCAGCGTGCCCACCTCTGGGGCGCCACGGAGCCTGGTACCGCCGGGGCGCTCGAGCGGCTCAGGGCCGCCGGAGTGCGACTGGCGGTGGTCTCGAACAGCGATGGACGGGCGGCGACCGCCCTGGCCGCGGGCGGGCTGCTGGATGCGTTCGAGTTCGTGATCGACTCCGGCGAGGTGGGCGTGGAGAAGCCCGACCCGCGGATCTTCCAGATCGCGCTCGACCGCCTGGGCCTGAGTGCTGCTGACGCGCTCTACGTGGGCGACCTCTACGAGGTCGATGTGGTCGGCGCCCGCGCCGCCGGCCTCGATGTGGTGCTGCTCGACCCGAACGGTGAGCACTCCGGCCGGGATGTACGGACCGTCCGCTCCGTGGCCGAACTGGCCGATCGGCTGCTGGCCGCGCGCGCGGCCTGATGCGCCTCCTCCTTTCGTGAGCCTGTAAACGATGGCGCGACCCCGCTCCAAGGACGATCCACCCGCGGCGAAGCCGAGCCGGCTCCGGGCGCTCACGGAAGAGTACCTCGCGCTCGCGGCCCGCCTCCGCGAGGGTGGCGGCGCCGCGCGGGTCAAGCGCATGCACGAGAAGGGACAGCTGAGCCCGCGCGAGCGAGTGGCGACGCTGCTCGACACCGGGGCGCCGTGGCTGGAGATCGGACTGCTCGTCGCCTACGACCGCTACGACGGCCAGGCGCCCGGGGCCGGCGTCATTACCGGCGTGGGTGTGGTAGAGGGCCGGGAAGTGGTCGTGGTCGCCAACGATGCCACGGTGAAGGCCGGCAGCTGGTGGCCCGAGACCATCACCAAGATCCTGCGGGCGCAGGAGGTCGCGATGCGCCAGCGCATCCCCATCATCTACCTGGTGGACAGCGCGGGCGTCAACCTGCCGTACCAGGAGGGTGTTTTTCCGGGCCAGTACGGTGCCGCGCGCATCTTCTACTACAACTCGCTCATGCGGCGCTACCTGCGCGTGCCGCAGATCAGCGCCGTGATGGGCAGTTGTATTGCCGGTGGCGCCTACCTTCCCGCGCTGAGCGACGTGATCTTCATGGTCGAGGGCACCAGCTTCATGGGGCTGGGCGGACCGAACCTGGTGAAGGGCGCCACGGGGCAGACCATTGACGCCGAGACGCTGGGCGGGGCGAAGACGCACACCGAACTCAGCGCGGTGGCGCACTACCGCGCGCCGACCGATGCCGAGTGCCTTGCGCGGATCCGCGAGTACGTGGGGCGGCTGCCAGCGGTGGGTGGGGTGAAGCACGCGCGCCGCGAAAGCGTGGCTCCGGCGCGCGATCCCGCCGACCTCTACGATGTGCTGCCGCACGATCACCGCCTGTCGTACGACGCCCGGCAGGTCCTGGCCTGCCTGCTCGATGGCGGTCGGCTCGATGAGTTCCAGCCCGACCTGGCGCGGGAGATGATCTGTGGTCATGCGCACATCGAGGGCTGGCCGGTGGCGGTGATCGCCAATGCGCGGGGCATCATCCGGGGCCGCGAGGGCGAACGGCCGCGGTTCGGGGGCATCGTCTACACCGAGAGCGCCGAGAAGACCGCGTTCTTCATTGAGACGGCGAACCGCGAGCGGCTCCCGATCCTCTTTGTGCAGGATGTCAGCGGCTTCATGGTGGGTGCCGAGGCCGAGCACTCGGGTATCATCCGGGCCGGCGCCCACTTCGTCGAGGCGATGGCCACGGCCACGGTGCCGAAGATCGTCTTGACGGTCAATCATGCGTCCGGGGCGGGCTACTACGCGATGGCCGGGCAGGGGTTCGATCCCGACTTCATCCTCTCCTGGCCGACCGGACGGATGGCGGTCATGGAAGGTGAAGCGGCCGTCATGGCGGTGCACGGGGCCGAGATCGCGAAGGCACAGATTGCCGCAGTACCGCTTCCACCTGGGGTTCAGGCGTCGGTCGCCGAGATGCGCGCCGACTACGAACACCAGCTCGACGCCCGCTACGCCGCGGCACGGGGATTTGTGGACGCGATCGTCACCGCCGAGGAGACGCGGGACCAGGTGGCATTCCTCCTGCAGGTCACCTCCCGGTACGCCGGGCCGCACCTTGGCCCGTTCGTGCTGCCACCGTTGGACTTATCACACTCTGCGTAGGTGAAGGGGGTTGCCGTGCGACTGCTGACCAAGGGGCTGGGTTTCGCGCTGGTGGTACTGACGGGGATGTCCAGGGTATCGGCGGCCCAGGTGACCGAGGTCGACATCGGGGGCCTGCTGGGCGTGAGCCTCCCTACTCAGGATGCGGCCAACCTGTACGTGCCGGGCTGGATTGCCGGCGGCAATATCAGAGTCGTGCCGGCGGCCTGGCCGGTTGGGCTGCAGGTCGACGTTACCACCGCGAACTACAACCGCGACGTCGCCAACATTGCCGACCGCGGGCTGAACATCCTGACCGGTACGGTGTCGGTGGTCTATCAGGTCGAGCTGACGGCGTCGCCGATTGAACCCTATTTTCTCGCCGGCGTGGCCGTCAACCGTCTGTCGGTGAGCGACCCGCGAACCATCGATAGCTATGGCACGAACACCGCCTTTGGACTGGTGCTTGGCGGGGGCGTCGCCTTCAAGAAGGATCACTCTCGGATCGCGCCGCTGATCGACTTCCGGCTCCTCGGTATCTTCGGCAGCGACCCGCGCGAGACTGCCTACATCAGCTTCAGCGTCGGCGTGCAGATCCTGCTGAAGGGACGTCACGCAGCTCCATGAGCCCGACAAACGCCTGCCGGAGCTGGTCGTCCACAGTAGTACTGCTGTTTGTTGCCCTCGGTGCCTGCGCCCCCAAGGGGCGTCCGGTGGTGGTGCACCCCGGTCCGACTGCCACCGCTCCCCCCGCCATGGCCCAGCGTACGTTGCCGCCGCCCGTGCTGACCCCCGAGGCAGCGTTTCGCCGTGGCTGGATGCCGCTTGCACCCACCGGGGTCCTCGCGTTCGCCGCGCAGCACCCCACCTTCGACGGCCGCGGGGTGCTGATCGCGATTCTCGACAGCGGCATCGACCCGACCATACCGGGACTGGGGCTGACCACCACCGGCGACCGGAAGATTCTCGACTTGCGTGATTTCTCCGGTGAGGGCCGGATTGCGCTGACGCGGCTCACGCCGACTGGAGACACCATCATCATTGGGGGCCAGCGACTTGCCGGGTTCACGCATGTGCGATCGATGGATGCCGATGGGCCATGGTATGGCGGTTCGATTGCCGAGCTGTCGCTCGGCGACCCTGACGCGGCCGACCTGAACGCGGACGGAGACGTCTCCGACACGCTGCTCGTGGTCGTGACCCACGCCTCGGATGGCTGGGTCCTCTTCGCCGACACGAATGGGGATGGTTCGCTGCGCGACGACCGCGCCGTGCACGACTACCTCGTCGCGCGCGAAACCTTCGGCTGGGCGCCCGCGGGCGCCGCGCCCTATGTCAACATCGCGGTCAATCTGGCCGATCAGGAGGGCCAGCCGACGCTGGACCTCTTCTTCGACACGAGCGCACATGGATCGCATGTGGCGGGGATCGCCGCCGGACACGACCTGTATGGCGTAAAGGGCTTCGACGGTGTCGCGCCCGGGGCGCAGCTGCTCGGGCTCAAGATCGCCGACAACGCCCAGGGCGGCGTCTCGCGCACCGGCAGCATGATCCGCGCGCTGGACTACGCCATTCGCTTCGCCGAGTCGCGCCGTATGCCCCTGGTGGTGAACATGAGCTTCGGGGTGGGCAACGAGGTGGAGGGTCAGGCGCGCATCGATCACCTGATCGACTCGTCACTGGCGGCGCATCCGGGCGTCGTGTTCACCGTCAGCGCCGGGAACGACGGCCCGGGCATCTCGACGCTGGGGTTCCCCGGCTCGGCCACACGGCTCATCTCGGTCGGGGCGCTCTTTCCCGGGGTCTTCCTCACGACCGACCCGTCCGAACCGGCTCCGGGCAATACCATTGCGGACTTCAGCGCCCGCGGGGGTGAGATGGCCGGGCCCGACATCGTGGCGCCCGGCATCGCCTACTCCACGGTTCCCCTGTGGGACCGGGGCGGCGAGCGCGAAGGCGGGACGAGCATGGCATCGCCGCATGCGGCCGGTCTCGCGGCCCGCCTCGTCTCCGCGGCGCAGCAGGGCGGCAAGTCGCCATCGGCCTGGACGGTCCGGCAGGCGCTCATGGTCACGGCCCGGCCGATCGACGGCGCCACGTTCATTGACGAGGGCACCGGGTTGCCTGACCTGCCGAGTGCCTGGGCCTGGTTGCGCGCGCGGCCCGACGTCCCGTTCGTCGCGGTCCGCACCGCGGGTGGCACGTCGGCGGCCTTCATCGATGGTGGGGTCGATCCCGGTTCAACCTCCGGCCCGCGCTTCGTCCTGCGGCGCGAGGGTGGAAAGGGCAACACCGCGTTGCGCTTCCGCAGTTCGGTGCCGTGGCTCGAGGCGCCCGCGGGCACGACGCTCGGTGCCGATTCCGTCGTGGTCGAGGCGCGCCTCCGCGCAGCTGCGCTGGCCAAGCCAGGGGTGTACGTGGGCGTCCTCTCCGGGTGGGGCGCCGATACCCTGGCTGGACCGCTGGTACGGCTGGTGACGACGGTGGTGGTGCCGCACCGTGATACGGACGTGGACCTGAAGCAACTCCCGATCGCCGCGGGCCAGTGGCTCCGTGTGCCATTTGTGGTCGATTCAGCGCGGCCGTTCACGGTGCACGTGAGCTCGAACGCCGCGTCACCGCCGCTGGCCTACCTGCATGAACCGGGGGGCATGCCGTTCCGCGACAACCATTCCCGGCCCGCGGGCGATGCCGGCCAGGCCGCGGTCTACGACGTGCTGGGCCGCGACGCCATGCCGGGCATCTACGAACTGGTCGTCCAGGCCTCGCCGTTCGAGGGGGCGCGCGTCAACATCAGCATTCTCCAGTCGCCGGTGCGCCTGGGTCTCGTCGGCAGCGCAGCCGGCCTCGACGCATCGGTCACAAACCTGACGCACGATGGGGTGCGATCCGATGTCGGTGCGGCGTTCGTTGGGGCCGGCCGGGTTGAGGCAGTGCGGTCGGCCGGCAGCGCGCGGCGCGACCTGTCGCTCCAGGTGCCTGCGTGGGCGCGGGGTATCCAGGTCGACGTCCAGATGCCGCGCCGCGAGTGGGGTCGCTATACCGACTTGGGAGTCAGCCTCTTCGATTCCGGTGGCCGCCAGCTGGCCAAGGCCCCGCTCAACTACGCGTTCGGCAGGCTGGAGCACGAACTCGACCCCGGTCATGGCGCGCAGCGCATGACGCTTTCCTTGTTCCCCGGGTTTGCCCTGCCCGAGGACACGGCGCCGTGGGCGCTCGAGGTGTCGATCCGCTTCTACGCCGATTCGGCGCAGGCCCTGAGCCCGAACGATGAGCGCCCCCTGGCGCTCGGGCCCGATGAGACGCGCACTATTCGCTTCACGCCCTCTGGGAGCATGCGGGCCGCTCCCGCGGGCTACGTGCCCATCGGGCTGCTGCTGGCGCGCACCGGCGAAGACGAGATCTGGGCGACGGAAGCATTGCTCGGGTCCCCGAGCGGAGCCGCCTCGAAGTGACCGCTGTGCTCCTGACCGAGCGACGGGAGAGCGTCCTGTGGCTCACCCTCAACCGGCCGGACAAGCGCAACGCCCTCAATGGCGCCATGGTGGAGGCGCTGCACGCGGCCCTGGATGCCGTCGACCTGGATCCCGATATCCGGGTGGTGGCGATTCAGGGTGCCGGCCGGGATTTCTGCGCGGGGGCGGATCTCGACGAACTCCTCGCCTCCGCTGATCGCGCCCCGGCTGACAACGAGCGCGACGCACTGCGCCTGGGCACGCTCCTCGGCCGCCTTCGCGCCTGCCCGCGCCCGGTGGTGGCCCTGGTGCGCGGACGCGCGCTTGCCGGTGGCGCTGGCTTGGCCACCGCCTGCGACGTGGTCCTCGCGGCCGAGTCAGCCCAGCTCGGCTATCCCGAAATCCAGCGCGGCTTCGTACCGGCAATGGTGATGGTGTTCCTGCGACGGCTGGCCGGCGAAAAGCTGGCGTTCGACCTGGTCGTAAGCGGGCGCATCCTGGGTGCGGCCGATGCCCGGACGGCGGGGCTGGTGACCCGGGTGGAACCCGATGCGACATTCGACGCCGCGGCGGAGGCCGTGATCCACGGACTGGCTCGCTCCAGTCCCTCGGCGCTGCACCTCACCAAGAAGCTGTTCTACGAACTGGATGGCGTCGGCGTCGCGGACGGCATCGCCCTTGGCGCGCGCATCAATGCGCTGGCGCGCACCACCACAGACTTCCGGGACGCCATCGCACGGTTCCTGTCGCGCTGAACGGGCACCGTCGCGCATCGCACGCGGGCTATCTATGTTGTTCAGCTTCATTCTTCTGGAGAACCCATGGGCACGATGTTTCGCGCATCACTGATGCTGTTCGCCTTGGCCGCGCTCGCGCCGAGCGCCGAGGCCCAGGAACCGGCAGCGCCCGCCGCCACGGCGAAGCCAAGCCCCCTCACCACGGCCGCCAAGGAGTACAGCTTCGAGATCCGGCCAACTATCGGTTTGGTCATCCCGCTCGCGCCCTCTGGCAGTGTTGGCTGGGACATTGGCGCCAGTTTCAGGGCAAAGCCGCCAGCCTGGCCGGTCGGCGTACAGCTCGACGTCATCTGGATCGACCTGAACACGAGCATTTTTCAGTTCACGCTGAACGCCGTCTACGGGTTCGCCACCTCGTCGCACAGCCTTGAGCCATACGTCATCGCCGGCCTGGGCATGTACGATGGCAACTTCGGGCTGAACTTCGGTGCTGGGACGGACTTCGCGATTGCGAAGTCGCCCATCGGGTTCTTCGCGGAGGCCCGCTTCCACGCCGTGTTCACTTCCGGCGACAACCTGAACCTGCTCCCGATCAACGCCGGCGTCCGGATCCGGTTCTAGGGTGAGACTCCCGTCGGCGGTGCTGGTTCTGGTGCTGGGTGGCCTGGCCAGCACCACTGCCACACTGGCGGCGCAGGAGCTGAGCGCCGGCCTTCGGGCCGGAGTGACCATTCCGGCGGGGTCCTACGGCGAGTCGTCGGTGTCGCTTGGTACGGGCTGGAATGTCGGCGGGGTGGCCAGGCTCAATTTCGGGTCGTCGCGCCTTGGCCTGCAGATGGACCTCGGGTACAGTGCCAACCCGATCGAGGGACCGCCGTACGGGGTCGTGGGCGACTGGCAGGGGGGGGTGGGACTGGCCTTCCTGGTGCTGCCGCTATCGGCGGCGGTACGCCCATACGTGCTGGCCGGTGTGGGCGTAGACTACTGGCAGGACAACAACGGTAACGGAATCGTACCGGCCCTCTACGGGTCGGCGGGCTTCGACGTTCCGCTCACACCGCTCATGCCCTACGCCGAAGTGCAGTACCGCAACGTGCTGACCCCCGGCTCGAACCTTCGCACCATCCAGCTCATCTTCGGTGTGCGGTATGTGGTGGGATATCGGTAGCACACCGGCCGGCAGGGCCCACTACATGTTCCGTCGATACTGTCCGCCCACCTCGTAGAGCGCCGCCGAGAGCTGGCCCAGGCTGCACACCTGCGCCGCTTCCATCAGCTGTGCAAACACATTCCCCGATGCCAGCGCCGAGTGGCGGAGCGCCGCCAGTGCGGGCAGTGACTGCGAGGCGTTTCGCGCCTCGAAAGCCTCCCGCGTGGCAATGGCGTACTCCTTCTCGTCGGCCGTGGAGCGAATCACTTCCGCCGGGGTGGTGGTCGGCGAACCGGACGGATCGAGGAACGTGTTGACCCCGATGATCGGCAGGGTGCCGTCATGCTTGCGCTTCTCGTAGAGCAGGGATTCGTCCTGGATCCGGCTGCGCTGGTACATCCGCTCCATGGCGCCAAGCACGCCGCCACGCTCCGAGATGCGGCGGAACTCGAGCATGACGGCCTCCTCGACCAGGTCCGTCAGTTCCTCGAGCACGAAGCTGCCCTGCAGCGGGTTCTCGTTCCGGGCCAGTCCCAGCTCCTGGTTGATGATCAGCTGAATCGCCATTGCCCGCCGCACGCTCTCTTCGGTGGGTGTGGTGATGGCCTCGTCGTAGGCGTTGGTGTGGAGCGAGTTGCAGTTGTCATACAGCGCGTAGAGCGCCTGCAGTGTAGTGCGGATATCGTTGAAGGAGATCTCCTGCGCGTGCAGGCTGCGGCCTGAGGTCTGGATGTGATACTTGAGCCGCTGTGACCGGTCGCTCGCACCGTAGCGGAGCTTCATCGCCTTGGCCCAGATGCGACGCGCGACCCGCCCGATCACGGCATACTCGGGGTCCAGGCCGTTGGAGAAGAAGAATGACAGGTTCGGCGCGAAGTCGTCGACCTTCATGCCGCGCGACAGGTAGTACTCGACGTAGGTGAAGCCGTTGGCCAGGGTGAAGGCCAGCTGGGTGATGGGGTTGGCCCCCGCCTCGGCGATGTGGTAGCCGGAGATCGACACCGAGTAGAAGTTCCGCACCTGGCGCTCGATGAAGAACTGCTGCACATCGCCCATCATGCGGAGCGCGAACTCGGTGGAGAAGATGCAGGTGTTCTGGGCCTGGTCTTCCTTGAGGATGTCGGCCTGCACCGTGCCGCGAACGCGGCTGAGGGTCGACGCCCGAATGCGCTCGTAGATGTCGGGCGGTATCACCTCGCTGCCGTTGGCACCCAGCAGCAGCAGGCCCAGGCCATCATTGCCGTCGGGCAAGTCGCCCCGGTAGCGCGGACGCGCCTGGTCCTGCTCGGCGTAGCGGGCGCCGATACGCGCGCTCACAGCGTCGGCGTCGCCCCGCTCGCGCAACCAGCGCTCGCATTGCTGGTCCACGGCGGCATTGAGGAAGAACGCCAGGACCATGGGCGCCGGCCCGTTGATCGTCATCGAGACTGACGTGGCGGGGTCGCACAGGTCGAAGCCGGAGTAGAGCTTCTTCGCGTCGTCCACCGTGGCCACGCTCACGCCGGCGTTGCCGATCTTGCCGTAGATGTCGGGCCGACGCGCCGGATTCTCGCCGTACAGGGTCACCGAGTCGAACGCGGTCGAGAGCCGCTTGGCGGGCATGCCGGCCGACACGTAATGGAATCGCCGGTTGGTGCGCTCCGGGCCGCCCTCGCCGGCGAACATGCGCGCCGGCTCCTCGCCCTGGCGCTTGAGCGGGAACACGCCCGCGGCGAACGGGAACATGCCGGGGGGCGCTTCGGTGAGCAGCCAGGTGAGGATGTCGCCCCAGTCGGAGTATCGGGGCAGGCTCACTTTCGGGACGCGGGTGCCCGACAGGGATTCGGTGAAGAGGTCCTGGCTGATCACCTTGTCGCGCACCTTGAACTCGTAGCGATCCGCCCGGTAGCGGGCGACCATCGCCGGCCATTCCGCGAGCAGGCGCCGCGACTCGGGAGCGAGCCTCGCCTCGAGCGACGCCCGCTCGGCCTCGAGGCCGGCGATCCACGCCGGGGCCGCGGCATCGGTCTGCTCGACGCGCACGACACCGCCATCGACCGGCTCCTGCACGGCGAGGACCGCCTGGCCCTCGTTCGCGCGGAGGTGTTCCATGGCCCCGTGCAACTGGTACATCCGGCGCGCGATCCCGGCCTGCTCCCGCACGAACCGCGCATAGGCCTCGCTGTCCTCCACGATCTCGGCGAGGTAGCGGCCACGCTCGGCCGGGATGATGCGCGCCGTCTCGCCGGCACCGGACACGAGGGAGCGCTGGGCGGCGAACGGCACGCCGGTCTTTCGCGCGATGGTCTCGAGGGTGGCGCTGAACAGGCGGTTCATCCCGGCATCGTTGAACTGGGCAGCGATGGTCCCGAAGATCGGCAGGGTCTCGTCGGCGGCGTCCCACAACTGCCGATTGCGCTTGTACTGCTTCCGCACGTCGCGGAGCGCGTCGAGGCTGCCGGGCTTGTCGAACTTGTTGATCGCCACGAGGTCGGCGAAGTCGAGCATGTCGATCTTCTCGAGCTGGGTGGCGGCGCCGTACTCCGCGGTCATGACGTACAGCGACACGTCGGCATGCTCGGTGATCTCCGTGTCCGACTGCCCGATG
>JANNSD010000069.1:0-4284 GCA_031402225.1 Gemmatimonadota bacterium
AGGAAGATGAGGTGGTTACTGAGCAGCCCGTCCGCCAATGGGCGCCCACGGGCGCTAGCTGAGTTCCACCACCGCGAACGGCTTCTCGATGCCGATCATGCGGTGCGTCACATGATGCTCTTCCGTCCACCGCCGGAGCACGTCCTGCTCGCCTTCTCGCGCCGCATCGTCCAGCAGGATCACGCAGTCAGCCGCCATTGATGGCCGCAGCTCCGGCAGGAGCCCATAGCGGCCGCCCAGGGTGGCGCCCGGGGGCCCATCGCACAACACCAGGGTGAACTCTGACGGGAAGGTGCCCGGCGCGCCGTACCAGGCGTACCCGCTGTGCATGACCAGCGGCGCCGAGATGACCTTGACCCGTTCCAGCTTCAGCCGATCGACAGCCGCGACCACCTGGGCCCGCCACGCCTCATCATGCTCCAGGCTGTAGACGTCGTATCCCTGCCGTTCCGCGGCGATGCCGAGCAGGAGCGTGGACAGCCCCGAGCCGCATTCCAGCACCGGGCCGCGAGTGTGCCAGGCCCGGTGCCACAGTTCGGTGATCAGCTCCTCGCGCAGCGACCAGGGGCTACCCCACCCGTAGAGCAGGCCGCTGATCGCCCGGTCGCTGAGGGGCACGTACTCGTCGTGCCTGCGGATGCGGCGCAGCGTCCGGTGCAGCACCACCTGCCGGTGGAGCGCACGCAGGCGTTGCCGCGTCGCTGCTGGTATCAACTGCCTGAGCCGGTCCAGGATGGTCGGTTCCTCCCTCTCTTGCCGATACCCCGGAGGCGTCATTAGCATGCATGGGTACTCTGGTGCCACGTAACGATTGTGGCACGAACACCTTAGCGCGTGAACGTCCTCGTTGGAGGTGTTGTGCGCTGTCTCGCCCTCAATGCGTCGTTCGAACCGCTGACCATGGTTCCCATGCGTCGGGCGCTTCGGCTTGTCATTGAGGGCAAGGCAGAGATTGTCGAGGCGGATGGGCTCGATCTTGTGCGAAGTGCCAGGCTGGCGTTGCCCAAACCGCTCATCATCCGCCTCGTCAAGTTCATCCACGTTCCCCGCCGCTTCCGTCGCCAAGTCACGAACACTTTCCTCTTCGCTCGCGACAGTTACCGCTGCCAGTACTGCCATCGCGGTCACATCGAGCTGAAGCCGCGCGAGTGCCTCACCCGCGACCATCTCATTCCGATTTCGCGTGGGGGTGGGAACGAGTGGACTAACGTGGTCACGGCGTGCAGCTCGTGCAATACCCGGAAGGGCAATCACCTTCCGCACGAGATCGGGATGTTCCCGCTGACGCAGCCGCGTGAGCCGCACTTCGTGCACCTGTCATGGGCGGTGCGCCGCCTGACGCCGATCCAGGCGAAGTACATCCGGTTGTTCTATGGCGAGGAAGCTTTGCGGGCGCTGGGCGGCTGAACGGTCTCTTCCTTGCTGGTGGGCAATAACCATGTGTGGCATCGCAGGATTCTGGATGTCGGGAGGACTCGGCCGGGACGCCGAGTCCGTTTTACGTTTCATGACCGATGCGATCGCGCATCGCGGGCCCGACGATTCCGGGTCCTGGCTCGATCCTGAGACCGGTGTGGCCCTCGGGCATCGGCGCCTCTCCATCCTCGACCTTTCCGTCCTCGGTCACCAGCCGATGCGGTCGGACGACGGCCGCTTCCAGATGGTCTTCAACGGCGAGATCTACAACTTCGCCGAACTGCGCCGGGACCTCGAGGGGCAGGGCCATGCCTTCCGCGGACATTCCGATACCGAGGTCATGCTCGCCGCCTTCGTGGCGTGGGGTATCGTGCCCGCTGTGCAGCGGATGGCCGGCATGTTCGCGTTCGCGCTCTGGGACCGGCAGGCGCGGCTCCTCCACCTCGTCCGTGATCGCTTCGGAGAGAAGCCGCTCTACTACGGGCAGGTCGGGGGTACGCTTCTCTTCGGTAGTGAACTCAAGGCGCTTCGAGCCCACCCCGGTTTCAAGGCCGACATCGACCGCGACGCCCTCGCCCTGTACGCCCGGCACAATTACATCCCGGCACCGTTTTCCATTTATCGCGGCATCAGCAAGCTCCTCCCGGGGCACATCGCCACCATCAATGCCGCCGGCGCGATAGCTGTCGAGCCGTACTGGCAGCTGGCCGACGCGGTGGCCAACGGTCAGCGGAATCCGCTCGTGGGCTCCGACGCGGAACTCGTGTCGGCGATGGAACGCTGCCTCAGCTCCACGATTGGCGAGGAGATGGTGGCCGACGTGCCGCTGGGCGCGCTGTTGTCGGGCGGCATCGACTCGACGGCGGTGGTCGCCCTGATGCAGCAGCAGAGCCGGCGCCCCGTGCTCACCTTCACCATCGGGTTTGACGCGGCAGGGTTCAACGAGGCCGAGCATGCCAAGGCGGTCGCACGTCACCTTGGCACTGAGCACCACGAGCTGTATCTCCGCGCCGACCAGGCGCGCGATGTCATCCCGCTGCTGCCGGCGATGTACGACGAGCCCTTCGCCGATTCGTCGCAGATTCCGACATTTCTCGTCTCCCAGATGGCGAGGCGACACGTGACCGTGGCGCTGTCGGGTGACGGCGGCGACGAGATGTTCGGGGGGTACGCGCGGTATGCCCAGGCGCGTGATTTGTGGGGCAGCACCTCCCGGGTTCCCAGTGCGCTACGCTCCGTGGCAGGGGCAGTGCTCGAGCCCGTGGCAACTCACACCGGCCGCTTCGAGATCACGTCGCAGCTCCTGCGACAGCCGTCGCCGCTGGCGGCGTACGAGCTGCTGATGTCACAGTGGAGCCGCCCCTCGAGGCTCGTGCTCGGTGGGACCGAGCCGGCCGCGCGGAAGCTCTCGGCGGTGGCTGTGCCGCCGGGGCTCGGGTTCGTGGAACAGATGATGTATCTCGATTCGCTCAACTACCTGCCCGATGACATCATGGTGAAGGTCGATCGAGCATCGATGGCGGTGAGCCTGGAGACGCGTGCACCAATGCTCGACCACCGCGTGGCCGAACTGGCGTGGCGCCTGCCGTTTGACGCCAAGGTGCGTGGCCCGGTAACCAAGTGGGTGCTGCGGGAGATTGTCTACCGGCATGTACCGCGGGAGCTGGTCGACCGCCCGAAGTCGGGTTTCGCGGTGCCGCTCGCTGACTGGATTCGGGGGCCGTTGCGCGAGTGGGCGCGAGCGCTGACGGAACCTCGGCGCCTGGCGGCGGAAGGCTATTTCGATCCGGTCGTCGTCAACCGGCTTCACGATCGGGTGGAGGCGGGGCAGGCACACCGGGTACATCAGCTCTGGGTGGTCCTGATGTTTCAGGCGTGGCTGCCTACTGGGGAGTCCTGACGGTCGACCACACCCAACGACCCGGAGAATCGCAGGGCCGCCTCGATGACCTCCTCCTGGTGAATCTCGCTGGTGAACAGGTGGTCGGCCTCCGGTGCGAAGAGTTCTTCCACTGCGTCACCAAGGCTGGCTTCAGGGTACGCCGCCTTGAGTTGTCCGCGGTAGTTGTAGTAGCTCCAACGTCCGCCCGAGAAGATGGCCAGGACGCGCACCCCCCGCCGCACCAGCTGCCGGTACCCATCCGCAATCCATTCCCTGGCGGGAAATGGCCGGTCGTTCGGGTTGATGCCTTCTGAACCAGCGTCTCCTGCATCGTTCCCCGGGATGCTCCGCCATACGCGTCGGGCGTTGAGCTTGCCGCTGAGAATGCGCCACCACGTCTCGGGTGTCACCAGGGCCGGTGCGAACCGCCTGAGGTAGAATCTCGGCGTCGGGTGGGCCCATGGATCGATCTGGAAGAGGCCCACCACCCTGTCGGTCACCAGCGCCGCCCGGAATGCGTTGTCCGACGCGGAGCAGAGCCCCCCGGCAACACATGTCGGGGACCCGGTTGCCTTTGCCAGGGCCTCGATCGCCGCCAGGACTGCCTGTGCAATGTCGTTGTCGGCTCCGATGCTCGCCGTTGGTGCCGGACTGTCACCCAGGCCTGGAAGGTCGAAACGCAGGGTGCTCACTCCCGCCCCGGCCAGCCGTCGGGCGAGCCGTACGTGCAAGCGGGCCGGACCGACATGGTGAAGCAGACCGGCGTTGATGAGCAGGAACGCGGCGGCCCCCGGCTGGCCCGCCGCCGGTTTCGTCAGGACTCCCGTAAGGGAATTCTCCGGGCCGAAGGTGAGCACCCGCTCCTGCCACGTCATGCTGCCTGCTCCAGGAACTCGGCGATCTGCGTCGCGCCGCCTGCGGGCACGATCAGCGATCCCTGGCGCAGCAGATCTACCGCATCGAACTGGTCGTCGCCCCCGAAGGAC
>JANNSD010000070.1:0-20361 GCA_031402225.1 Gemmatimonadota bacterium
GTGGCGACGCAGGGCAGCCCCAGCATGCGGCTGGCGGGAAGCCAGTCATCGTAGCCCACGAACGGCGAGTTGTTGAGGTGCACCAGCGCAATGCGCTCGTGTTTCAGGAAGTCGGCCCGATCGCGCACCGCCTGGTACGCCTTGACCAACCGTGCCGGGAGACCGCCGGTCGTGTTCACCTGCCGTTCATGCGCGCGCAGTGCGCCGAGGATCCTGACGTCGAACCCCGAGGCGGCGAGTCGCTCCGCCACCCGGTTGTCCTGGTAGAACACCGGCACCAGCTCGAAGCCTGCGGCGCCCAACCCGTGCGCCAGCAATTCGAGGGCACGGTGGGAGCCGCCGGTCGTGCCATCCTCGTTGACCTCGACGCAGGCAATGCGGGGTGCCGGTGGTGACGACGGTCGCGCCACGTCAGGACCGCCGGGTCATGAAGGACCACGCACCAGCGGGGTCGGTCAGCAGTCGGCGCAGCAGCAGTCGCTCCGATGGCCCAAGTACGAACGCGTGTACGCAGGCGAAGTAGACCAGCATCAGCAGGCCGCCGGCGCCAAGCAGGCCCGCGATGGGCAGGGCGGGCAGCAGGAACGCCGTAAGCGACACGCTCGCACCGATACCCAGCACCAGCAGCGGCCGGCGCCACGAGTACGCGATCGGCCACTCGCGCTGGGCCCACCGGTACAACAGGGTGGCGCGGAAGATGGATCCGATCAGCGTAGCCACCGCTGCTCCCAGCGCACCGAACGGCGGGATCAGAATGGCGTACAGCAGGAGCACCACCACCACCGTAGCCCACGTTGCCTTCGTCACCAGGGCGGTCCGCTCCGAGATATCGATGCCGAACTTGAGTGCGTCCGCCCACGCTTCCGCCGTATAAGCCATCAGGATGACTGGTACGATGTAGGCGGCGGTGTGGAACGGTGGGGTAGTCATGGTGCGGATCACCGGACGAATGAACACGGCGAGCCCTGTCGCCATGGTGACCAGCAGCACATTGAAGTACAGGAAGCCTGTATCGTAGTGCCGGTCACGCTCGGCCCGCGGCAGCTTCGCCAGTTCGTGTCGATGCGGATTCCACGCGCTGAGGAACGGCGCGGAACCCAGCTGCACCAGCAGGAACCCGAACTGGTAGGCCAGCGAGTAGAGGCCGACGGCGGTTGCCCCGCGGGCCGCCTGGAGGAAGAACCGGTCGCCGAACGTGAGAATGAACGATCCCGCCCAACTCACCTGATATGGGGCGCCGAAGCGGCGAAGGTCGCGCAGGATGGCCCAGTCGAACCGGGTGCCCGTCTGGCGCAGCAGCCAAGTGGTCATGGCCAGGCCCAACAGCAGGTTGGTGATGAAGGTGCTCCAAAGGAGCCCTACCACGCCCAGGCGAAGCACCACGATGAAGTAGATATTCAGGGAGAGCTGCAACACCAGCTTGCAGGTGGATGTCAGCAGGAACAGCGCCGGTCGCTGGGTCGTCTGCGCAAAGCTCAATGGATAGTTGAGCAGGAACGACAGCGCGAAGTTGAGTGCCGCCAGCCGAATGAACCACGGCTGCCCCGCTTCCTTGAGCGCAAAGCGCCACAGCGCCGGGCTCAGCGCCAGCAGCGTGAGGGTGCAGGCCGCGGCAAGTGCCAGGACGGCGAAGAACGCCGTCGACACGATCCGGTGGCGCTCGTCCGCCGAAGTCGCCTTGAAATAGAACCGCTGCACCCCGGCGGTAGTGCCCGCCGTGAAGAAGATGGCCGCCACTTCCACCGTGATCTCGAGCAACTGCACCAGGCCATAGTCGGCTGGTGTCAGGAAACGGGTGTACACCGGCAGCATGAGGAAGCTGACGGCGCGCCCGAGGATCACCCCCAGGCTGTAGATCGCGGTTTGTCGGCCCAGGGTGCGGAACGAGGCGATGCGGCCGACGGGCGCGGTCACTGACCCGGACATTCCCAGAGCAGCGTCACATACTGCTCGAAATCGAGCCGTGGCTTGCGGGTGGCCAGCGCCTCGGTGCAATGCCGGGCCAGCCATTGCTGCTTGCGCCCATCGGTGTCGCCGATGAACCCCTTGCGCCGCTGCGAGGCGACGACCCAGAACCGCCCCGGAGAAACCGAGAGCGAGTCGAACACCGCCGTGTTGGTCGAGCTGTGCAGTTCGATGGCGTGCAGCTCCGGCGCAGACCAGGTCGCCTGCACCAGCGGCCAGATCACGACGGTCCCGCCGGGGTCCTGCTTCCGGATATGGGCCAGTGCCGGGCGGTAGTCAAAGCGGGAGCCGTCGGAGAGCTGCGACACGGTGCTGGGAGAAAGCGCCGCTGCGAGCACCAGCAGCAGCACCACCGCGCCTCGGCGCTCACCAGCCGGCGTCGCCCCGAAGCAGGTCGCCAGTGCACCAGCCGCGCCCAGCACCAGGGGAAAGGCGGCTGACACATACAGCACCGACACCGGCAGGATCCGCAGGTAGCCACCGGCGAGCAGCGTGACCACCGACACCGTCACGCCGAGCACCCCCATCAGCCCGAAGCGGCGAGCAGTAGCATCACCGCGCTTGAGCAACCACAGCGCGCCCAGGACGCTCGCGGTGACCACCGCCGGCGACAGGTTGAAGGCGATTGACCGGAGCAGGAGGTCGGGCGATCCTGCCGCCTCGCCCACCAGTCGCTCGGTCGTAAAGAAGAGCCAGAGGCCCACATAGAACGCGAGCAGGAGCACCACCGCCGGGATCCAGACAAGGCGCCACGCCGCCGCCGTCGGCCACCGCCACGAAAGACGCCCATCCCCATTGACGAGGTGCGCCGCGAACGTCATCCCGACCGCCGTGATCGCGAAGGTCGGGTGCGTCAGTGTGCCCAACAGCAGCCACAGCAGCACCAGCAGGTGGTGCTGCCGCCTGTCGCGCTCCATGGAGCGAAGCAACGCGCCGGCATAGAGGGCGCCGAGCAGGTAGATCAGTGACCAGTAGCGGATGATCTGCGAGTCGTTGATGTGCAGCGGCAGGACAGCGAGGGTGCCGGCGGCAACGATCGCGGCATTCCGGCCGAGGTTCCGGCTCACCAGCGTCCAGGTGGCCACGATACCGAGGAGACCGAACACCAGGGACGGCAGCCGGAGCAGCACGATCGCCCTGGGCCACGCCTCGACCAGGGGGTGCAGGGCGAGGAAGTAGAGGGGGCGGAGTTCCATCCCGCCGGGACCGAACGGCGAGTGGATGAGGTACCGCGCCTCATAGATCGAATAGATCTCGTCCTGCCATACATCGAACTGCCACAGCCCAGGCAGGCGGAGCACCGCTCCCACCGCGAGGATGAGGAGCAGGATGCTCCTTTCCTTCATGCCCGTGTCAGGCGATTTTTCGGCGGCCACGAGCACCTGAGTTGGAGTGAGACATGTCGAGTAGCACTGACCGTGCCAGTCAGCCCCAGCGCTTTCAGGCCGTGGACGCGTTGCGCGGTCTTGCCGCGCTCGCCGTCGTGTTCTATCACGTACAGGGCGCCTTGAACCGCGGCGACCAGCCCTGGATACCGGGCCTGGCGCGCCGCCTCGCCGAGGGCGGTCACTTCGGCGTCAACGTCTTCTTCGTGCTCAGCGGCTTCGTCATTGCCCGTTCGGTCCGCCACGGATCGATGACGCTGGGCTACTTCGGTCGATTCGTGCTGCGCCGATCGATCCGGCTCGATCCGCCATACTGGGCGGCCATCGCTCTGGAGGTGCTGCTCATCTATGCAGGGCTCTCCTTGTTCCCTTCGCTCGGCACGGCGGCGCCGAGCATGCCGCAGTTGCTTGCTCACCTGGTGTACCTGCAGGACATCCTCGGCTACGGCCAGCTGATCCCGATCTTCTGGACTCTCTGCTATGAGTTCCAGTTCTACCTTGCCCTTGTCGGCATTCTCGTCGCCGGCCACTTGGTTGCGCAGTGGACCAGTCAGCGTGTTGCCAACGGCACGTTGGTGGTCCTCTTCGCGGCGCTCTTCCTTGCTTCCGTCGGCGCTCACCACAGCTGGATCAACGGTGTGCCGGGTGGGCTGGCACTCGACCGATGGTACGAGTTCTTCACCGGCGTCATCGCCTGGTGGGTCGTCTCTGGCGTGCTCCCGCTGGCCGCCCTGTTTGCTGCCTGGGGCGTCAACGCGGCCTTCGCGCGGCACCCCGACTCCCTGATCGAGGGGATCCTGGTCGTCGCGGTCAGCACCCTCTGCCTGCTGAGCGCCCGCTATCCCTCATTCGACCGCCGCTTCGCGCTGCGACCGCTCCAGTTCCTCGGCGCGATTTCCTACAGCCTCTACCTCTATCACGCCTCGGTCGCCTGGCGCATGGTATCTCTGGTGCAGCACTTTGCGGGCATGTCGCTGACGCCGATGGTCGGCCTACTGACCTGGCTGGCGGCGGTGGCGGTCGCGATCGCCGCTGGCTACGTCGGCTGGCGGCTGATCGAGCGGCCGTCGATGCAGCTCTCGCGGCGCGTCACCCTTCCGGTGCGCGCCGATCCGGCGCTCGCACTCACGGAGCCCGTCGCAGCACCGGCTCCGTGACCGCCTGGATCGACTCGAAGCTCTCGCCCGGTGACGTCTCCACCAGCACGAGGCCCGTTGGTGTCACGTCGATGACGGCCCGCTCGGTGATGATGCGATCGACGCAGCGCCTTCCCGTGAGGGGCAGGGAACAGTGCTCCAGGATCTTGGGGCCGCCATCGCGCGTGCAATGCTCCATGATGACCACCACCCGCCGCGATCCCGCCACCAGGTCCATTGCCCCGCCCATGCCCTTCACCATCTTGCCCGGTACCATCCAGTTGGCCAGGTCGCCCTCGCGCGACACCTGCAGCGCACCCAGGATGGACAGCGGTACGTGGCCGCCCCGGATCATCGCAAAGCTGAGCGCGCTGTCGAAGTAGCTGCAGCCCGGTAGCTCGCTCACCGTCTCCTTGCCGGCGTTGATGAGGTCGGCATCCACCTCGCTGTCGAGCGGGTAGGGCCCGACACCCAGCATGCCGTTCTCCGACTGCAGCACCACCGGCACCCCGGCCGGCACGTAGTTGGCCACCATCGTCGGCATCCCGATGCCGAGGTTCACGTAGTATCCGGTGGCAGGGGTGAGGGCTCTCAGTTCCTGCGCGGCCCGGCGGGCGATCACCTCGCGGACGTCCATGGCTACCGGTCCCTTACGGTACGGCGCTCGATGTGCTTGGCATTCTCGCGGCACACCACCACCCGCTGTACGAAGATGCCCGGCGTGTGGATCGCATCGGGGTCGAGCTGTCCCGTCGGCACCAGCTCCTCCACTTCGGCAACCGTGATGCGCCCCGCCATCGCGACCAGCGGGTTGAAGTTTCGTGCTGTCTTGTGGTACACCAGGTTGCCCTCGGAGTCTCCCTTGCACGCATGCACCAGCGCGAACTCGCCGGTGATGCCGCGCTCCAGGAGGTATTCCCGACCGTCGAACGCCCGCGTCTCCTTGCCACTGGCGACCAGCGTGTTGACGCCCGTCGCGGTGTAGAACCCCGGAATGCCCGCCCCGCCTGCCCGCAGCCGTTCCGCCAGCGTGCCCTGAGGTACCAGCTCCACGTCCAGCTTTCCCGAGAGCATCAGCTGCTCGAAGACATCGTTTTCGCCCACGTAGCTCGCCATGACCTTTCGCACCTGGTTGTTCCGCAGGAGCTGCACCAGGCCGAAGCGGGTGGTGCCGGCGTTGTTGCTCACGACCGTCAACTGCCGGGTGCCGAGGTCGCGGACCGCCTCGATCAATTCCTCGGGGATACCGCACAGCCCGAAGCCGCCCACCAGCAGCGTGGCGCCTTCGGGCAGGTCCGCAACGGCGCTGGCGGCGTCACGAAAGAGCTTGCTCACGGCGCAATCGCCTTGGACGGGGG
Organism: Gemmatimonadota bacterium; assembly: GCA_031402225.1. Classification (GTDB taxonomy): domain Bacteria; phylum Gemmatimonadota; class Gemmatimonadetes; order Gemmatimonadales; family GWC2-71-9; genus JAGGAG01. The sequence goes on from JANNSD010000070.1 coordinate 5,845, forward strand.
AGGACGCAAATCTATCTCAGAAGCCCGGTTCGCGACGCGGCAGGAGAGGCAGCACCGGCAGGAGGGCCAGGTGGGCCAGCGCCGGGAGCCGCTTGCCGGGCCACAGCAGGGCCCGACCGTAGAAACCTGCCGCCTTGCCGGCATCGTGCCGCCAGAAGTGCCGCCAGCCGAGGGCGCAGTATTCCGCAGCGATGCGGCGGCGAAGAATACGGTGCTGCGAGGCCGTGAGAGGTACTTTCGCCCTCACAGCAAGAACGGTCTGGAGCACCGCGTTCTGGATGTGATCGCCGGTGACGTAGCTGTTCTTGCCGTGCCGCCGCACCTCCACCAGCACCTCCTCCAAGAACGCCACCGGCATCCCGCCGGCATAGACCTGCAGGATCAGGAAGAGGTCCTCCGCCGACTTGAGGCTTGTGTTGGACCAGCGTCCCTCCAGCGCGGCACGGCGGAAGAGGCTCGCCTGCAGCCAGCCCGGGAGGCTGGTGCTCGGTGCCAATGCCGCGAACGGATCCATGTCGATGACGCGGGCCGCGCTCCCGCGCGCCGGACGTGTCGGCAGTTGCCTGAGCCGCGGCACGAAGTCGAACTGGGTACCCGGCAGCAGTGTCCCGTGCTCCGTGCGGACGAAATTGGCGAAACAGTGGCCGAGTTCGGGTTCTCCCTCGAGCACGCCGAGCATCCGCTCCAGGAACACCGGCCTCCAGAGGTCATCTGCATCGAGCCAGGTGATGAACGCGCCGCGTGACTCCCGGCGCCCGAAGTTCCGCGCCGACGCTGTCCCGCCGTTTGCCTGCCGCAGCAGGCGCACGCGCGGATCGGTGAACCGCGCCACCACCTCGCGGGTGTTGTCGGTCGAGCCGTCATCCACCACCACCACCTCGAAGTCGCGCACCGTCTGCGCGAGGATGCTCTCGAGCGCGTCCGCGATGTAGTGGCCGTAGTTGTAGGTTGGGACGATCACGCTGACGAGCGGTTGCCGCGTTGTGGTCACAGGGTGGTTCCGGAACCTTGAACGGCGGTCGTCATGCCGCTGCTGGCGGCGGCGAGGCGGGCAGCATCGATTCCCGTGGCGCCGGGAAAGGCCCGCACCAGCGCCTCGGTGCTGATGTTGCCGGGCGCGCCGGGCGCATACGGGCATCCACCGATGCCCCCGGCGCTGCTGTCGAATACCTGCACGCCCAGTTCGGCGGCGGCCAGCACGTTGGTCACCGCCTGCCCGAAGGTATCATGGCAGTGCAGGGCGATCCGTTCAACGGCGATGTCCAAGAGTATCAGGTCGAGCAGCGCCCGCACCTGGTCGGGCGTGGCCCGGCCGATCGTGTCGCCCAGGGAAATTTCCTGGCAGCCGAGCGCCGTGAGCGCGATGGCCACCTGGCGCACGCGCGCCGGGGCCACCGGTCCCTCAAAGGGACAGGTGAAGGCGGTGGACACATACCCGCGCACCGGCACCGGCGAGGCGGCGATCACCGGTGCGAAGCGCTCCAGCGAGTCGGCGATCGACGCATTCGTATTTTTCCGCGAAAAGGTCTCGCTGGCGGCGGTGAACACCGCCACCACATCCGCTCGTGCGCTCACCGCCCGCTCCAGCCCCTGGAGGTTCGGTACCAGCGCGTGGTACCGCACGCCGGCCCGCCGCTCGATACGATCGAATACCTCTGAGGCGTCCGCGAGTTGCGGTACCCATTTGGGCGACACGAAGCTGGACACCTCGATGTCGGTGAGCCCCGTTCGCGAAAGGGCATCCACGTACGCCACTTTCGCGGCCGTCGGCACGAACGCGTCGATGCTTTGCAACCCGTCGCGCGGACCCACCTCCACGATCCGGATCGTCCTCACGTCCTCACGTCCTCACGTCTGAGGACAGCCCACACCAGATCCCCAAGACGATACGGCACAGGGATTCTCCCTACCCGGTCGCGCACGCCGTGACGCGGCGGACCGCCGTTGCGGGTCGGGTGAGCGGCCAGCCCCAGCGCGTGCAGCCCATGCGCCAGCGTAATCCACTTGGTCCGTGCCCGATACTCCACCAGCGTCCAATGCGCCGGCTGGAACAGGGTAGTGAGCGACCGTCGGTTGAGGTAAATCGGCGTGTTATGCGGGCGGTACTTGTGCCACTTTATGCCGGAGGCGCGCACCACCATGGCGTCCACGTCCCAGGTCTCGAGCGCCAGCAGTCCGCCCGGCACGACAAGATCGCGCAGGATGTGCTCGGCGGCATGCGGATCGGGCAGCTGCTCGAACACGTTGAGAAACGTCACCGCATCATATTTCTGCGGGCCGAGGAGCGGCGTCGGGAATGGCGCCAGCACGACATCCAGGCCAAACCGCTGCTGGGCAAATGTCGCCGCCCAGTCGCTGACCTCGCAGCCCCGCACCCGCCATCCCGCCTGCCGCGCTTCGTCGAGGAAGAAGCCCGTGGCGCATCCGACATCCAGCAGGCTGCCGGCAGAGGGCGTGTGCGCCATGAGGTCCTGGAGGTAGTCCCTGGCTCGGGCACGGTGCAGCGACTCGTCGGCTTCATACCTGGGATACCCCGCCGGCGATCCATGGAAGTATTCCTTGCCGTAGATCTCGGAGAGCTGGCTCACCTCCGGCGCCCGCTCGGAGTACTGGGCCGTGCAGGTGCCGCAGCGGAATACGCGCAGTCCATCCTTCACCCCGACCACTCCCGCCGTGGCACCGCCGCAGATGGGACAATTTTCCTGGATCATGTGGCGGATCCTTGCACGTGTAGATGTGCCGGGGGCCGCCTGCCGGATCTGCATCGGGGTACCCCTCGGCAAGCGAAGGTAGTCGGAGGCACGCCCGCGGTCAGCGGCAGGGTGGCTTGGAGCGGCACAATAGTGGCAAGGAAGGGGCCATCGGTGGTGGCGTTGAAGTCTTTGTATTACAGCAACTTATGGGATAGGTTTGAGTCATGGAACCCCTCGTGTGGCCCGGTGGCAACGTACGGGTGCTGCACACCATCGCGCCCGGCCCGGTCGGGGGCGCTGAGTCGGCCGTGCTGGGGCTGTCCCGGGGGCTGGCAGAGGCGGGGGCGGCTGTGGTGGTTGCAGCGCTCGCCGACGCCAGTTCCGGACCCTTCATCGATCGGGCGCGGGCCATGGGACTGCCAGTCGAGGTGCTGCATTCCCCCGGCCGGAATTACCTGCGCGACTGGTCCGGCCTCCGTCGGATCATTCGCGACCGCCGCATTCAGGTGGTACACACGCACGGATACCGGGCCGACATGATGGGCTTGCTGGCGGCGCGGTCCGAGCGACGCGCATGCCTGGCCACGGCGCATGGGTTCACACTCGGTAGCCGGAGAAACCGCCTGAACCAGTGGCTCGCGGTGCGTGCGCTGCAGCGGCATGATGTCGTCATCGCGGTCTCCGATCCCCTCGCTGCCACGCTGCGTTCGCTGGGCGTCGACGCCGCTCGGGTGGTCCCGATCCGAAATGCGTGGCGACCGCCACTCGTGCCCTTGCCGTCCCGCGCTGAGGCGCGCGCGACGCTTGGGCTCGAGGGCGAACAACCGGTCCTGGGCTGGGTGGGACGGCTGAGCCACGAGAAGGGTGCCGATATTGCCGTCGCCGCCACCGCTCGGCTCGCGCATGCCGATGCCCATCTCGTCTTCGTCGGGGACGGCCGGGAGCGCCAGGCGCTGGAGGCTCAGGTGGCGGCGCTGGGGCTGGGAGGCCGGGTGCACTTCATGGGGATGATGCCGGAGGCGGCGCTGCTGCTCCCGGCGTTCGATGCCGTGGTGCTGAGCTCGCGCACCGAGGGAACGCCCATGATCCTGCTCGAGGCGATTCATGCCGGGGTGCCGATCATCGCCAGTGCGGTGGGCGGGGTGCCCGCCATGCTTTCGCATGGCGCCGGACTGCTGGTGCCGCCGGAGGACGCGGAGGCCCTCGCTCACGCCATCGACCAGGTCCTGTCGGACCCGGTTGCCGCAGCGACTCGGGTGGTCGCGGCGCGCGCGCAGGTGGCCGCCAGTTACTCGCCTGAGGAGTGGGTCGCGCAGCACCTGTCGCTGTATCAACGTCTCATGGAGCGCCATCCCCACTAATGCCCGCAACCGTCGGTTACATCCTGTTGGCGATCCCGGTGGCACTGTTCGGCTATGCGCTCGTCGGGTATCCCGCGCTTCTCTGGCTCGTCTCCCGGGCGGCTCGCCGGGAGGCGCCGTGGGGCGATCCACTGGAGTGGCCCCGTATCGCCATCCTGGTGCCGGCCTACAACGAGGAGGCGTCGATCGCCGGTACGCTCGACAGTCTTCTCGCCATCGACTACCCCGTGGGTCGCCGCGAGATCGTGGTCATGTCCGATGCATCCACCGACCGCACCGACGACATCGTCCGGGGCTATGGCGCGCGCGGCGTGCGCCTGGTGCGCATGCCGATGCGGCGCGGCAAGAGCGCCGCCGAGAATCACGCCCTGCCCCTGGTGCAGGCCGACATCGTGGTCAACACCGACGCCACCATCCGCATCCCGTCCGCCTCGTTGCGGCCGCTGCTGCGGGTGTTCCAGGATCCCACCGTGGGTGCGGCGTCGGGGCGCGACGTCAGCGTAGGCGACATCGATGCCGAGGCGAATGCGAGCGAGGCGGGCTACGTGGGGTACGAAATGGGCGTGCGCGCCCTCGAGACACGGCTCGGCGGCATCATCGGCGCCAGCGGCTGCTTCTACGCCATCCGTCGAAACCTGGTGGATACCGCCTTCCCCGAGGAGCTGAGCCGCGATTTCGCCTCGCCCCTCCGGGCTCGGCAGTTGGGCTACCGCACGGTATCGGTGGATGCCGCGCTGTGCATCGTGCCCCGCGCCCGCGCGCTCCAGGCCGAGTACAAGCGAAAGATCCGCACCATGCTCCGTGGCCTCAACACGCTGTGGTACCTGCGATCGCTCCTGAACCCCATACGCTATGGTCGCTTCGCCTGGATGCTCGCGAGCCACAAGCTCGCGCGCTGGCTCGGATTCCTCACCCTGCCGCTCGCACCCATCGGGTTGCTGCTGCTCGCACCATCCCGGCCGTGGGCCGCGGTGCTCGTGGTGCTCAGCGCCATCGGTGCCACCGCCGGCATCGTGGCGCTCACCCGCACGGATTCGGAGGCCCTGCCACGCCTCCTCAAGCGCGCCGGATTCGCGTTCGCCTCGGCGCTCGCCGGATTCATTGCTTGGATGAAGTTCTTTGCCGGCACCAACGCCGCCACCTGGGAGCCTACCCGCCGCCCCGACGCCGCAAGTAGCGGATCCTGAAAAACGAACACGGGGACCAGTTGGCCCCCGCGGTTGTTGTTCCTCCTCACGCCGTTGCGGTTCCTCCTCACGCAGTCGCAGTTCCTCGCCCTACCATCCACCCCGCCTGAAGAGAATCACCGGCACCGTCCGCAGCATGATCTTGAGATCCTGCGCCAGCCCCCGGCGATGGATGTATTCGTGGTCGAACTGCACCTTCCGCCGTACGTCGTCCATGTTCGTGTCGTACGACTGGTTCACCTGGGCCCACCCGGTGATGCCGGGGCGCGCCAACTGCCGCTTCTGGTAGTCGGGAATTTCCTCCCGCAGTTTCTTGAAGATGGTGGGCCGCTCGGGGCGGGGGCCCACCAGGTTCATGTCGCCCCGGAGGACGTTGAAGAGCTGGGGCAGTTCATCCATCCGGAACTGGCGCAGCACCTTGCCGATCCGGGTAACCCGAGCGTCCTCGTTCGACGCCCAGACCGCCCCGGTGCCCTTTTCGGCATCCGCGCGCATTGTGCGGAACTTGTAGATGGTGAACGGCAGGCCGCCGGCGTCATCCTGGCGGCGCGTGTCCCGTCGCGCCGCTCGTCCTGCGCGGCGGTCGAGCCCCACCCGTGTCTGGGTGTAGATCACCGGGCCCGGGGACGTGACCTTCACCAGGATCGCGATGACCAGCATGATCGGCGCCGTCACGATGATCAGCGCGAGAGAAACCGCCACATTCAGCAGCCGGCGCGGCACCTCGTGGTTTTGCGCGTCGGGCTGCAGCTCGTTCTGCACCGCGCCGAGTCTTGGCGCCCGGCGCTGTTCCGGCCGGAAGGCCGGTACGGCGCTCGGGGTGTGGCGGGTCGTATGTCGGCCCGGCAGGCGCTCATTCGATTGTGGCATTACGGACTCGGGCATGGTCATTCGGTCAGAAAAGGGTCGCGAAGGCGGCGACGGCGAAGGCAATGCCGGTAACCGCAGCAAGGATTGGCAGGACGTTGGTGCTGCTCCGCCGGCCGACGTTGAACTGGTCTCCGGTCCGGAGGCCGATTCCGTCGATCGATGAACCGTCGATGTAGAACTCTCGCACCTGGTACTTGGTGTACAGCGTCTGATTGCTCCGCCGGATCACGGTCCGCTGCGGGTCGCCGGCGGGCGAAAGCCCGCCGGCCACGACAATGACTTCCGACGCGGCCGCGTCCGGCGGCAGGTCGTAGAAGCCCGGCCGCGCCACCTCGCCCACCACCGCCAGCCGGACCAGCGACCGTGCCTGGACGTCAGGGTTGGTCATGTACCGGCGCAACTGTGTGCTCATGTAGCTGTCCAGCTCGGAGCGCAGCACCCCATGCAGGCTGATCGGGTTGATGTTCGGAAGCTCGATCGTCGTGTCCGGCCGTACCGAAAAGGCGCCGGAAAACGCCGAGTCGCCAACCACGATCAACTGGATCCGGTCGCCGGGGATGAAATCGCCCTCGGTGAGCCGTTGCCGGATGACGTCGGCGATTTCGCCGTTCTTCTGGTTGGCTGGCATGGCGGCCAGTTGCTTCTCGAGCTGTGCCCTCGTGGCCAGAGGCCGTGGTGCGCCGGCGACGGCCTGCGCCCCCGCGTTGGTGGCGAGCGCGCCCAGCAGCACCGCACTGGCGAGCAGCATGCGCATTCAGGCTTCTCCTGGTGTACGGCCGAGGGGTGTCGTCAAGCGTTCTCCTATCAGGCCCAGTTGCGTAAGTCGTGCCCGGAACCCAGCCAGTTCCGCCTCGGTGTCCGGCGGCAGCAACCGGGTTCCGCAGCCAGGGCAGCGAGGAAAACTCTCGTTGCTCCGCTGCACCGGCTTTGTCTCGGCATGACACGTTGGGCAACTCATCGAATCGCCGGAACCGGGTTGGGGGGGGCCAACTGACCACTGCTCCCCAACTTGCAGTATCAATTCTGGAGCCGGGATGACCGCGGGTGTTCCACGGCCAGCCGCGAGTCCGTAAGGCTATATTCAACAACTGTTTATGTCCATCCAGTCAGGGCGGCATCGGTTCGAGCTATTGCGTGACTGACCCCGGGTGTGGGGTCTGCTCAACGTCTCCGGCCCCGACTGCGTGCTGCGGACCACAGCCCACGAGGCTTCGGTCCGCGGCTGACGATATTGTTAACATCGAGCGCCCACCGGCGCGGAGCGGTCCAATGGTCGATCGAACAGCACCAGTGGGGGAACGCCACCCTGGGTAAGGTGATCCTGATCGCCAACGATCAGGAATGGACGGCGCGCTCCCTCGAGAGCGTGCTGGCCCCCCATGGCTATGTCATCCTGCGAGCATTTACCGGCCAGCAGGCGCTGGATCGCGCCCGGTCGGGCCTGCCCGCGCTCATCCTCCTCGATGCGCAACTCCCCGACATTCACGGCTTCGAGGTGTGCCGCACCCTTCGGTCCGATCCCGCCATCGGCCCCGGCGTCCCCATCATCATCACCACAGCCGGTCCCTCCGGCCGCCAGCAAAGACTCGAGGCTACCCGGGCCGGCGCCTGGGAGTTCTTCGGCCAACCGCTCGACGGCGAGCTGGTGCTAGCCAAGATCGAGACCTTTCTGCGGGCGGCAGACGCCCTGCGCGCCATTCGTGCCGATTCGCTCCTGCACGAACTCACCATCGAGCCCTCAGGCTCCGGCCCCCAGTAGGGTCCTTCCGGACCTGACGGAAGCAAAGAGGGCGACCATCTCGGTCGCCCTCCCTCGTACCCCGGTCTAACTGATGTGATTCTATGAGGTTGACGCAGCCGTCCCCGTCCCGATCTCGCCCATCGGGCTGATCTCGTCGGCGGTATAGCCGTAGACGTACGCGTAGTGCCGGTACGCCCCCTCGGCACGGATATCGTTGAGCACCGCACCAAGCACTTCCACCGGAAGCCGGTCGAACAGCCGCAGCTTGGCCAGCGCGAACTCGCGGTCCGTCTCTCCAGCACGCAACACCAGCATCACGTTCTTGGTCAGCGTCGAAAGCACGAACGGATCGACGCCAGCACCCAGCGGCGGGCTGTCCACAATGACGCAGTCGTAGCGGCGCTGCAGCGTTGCCATCAGCTTCACCATCGCCTCGCTGCCCAGCATTTCAGGCCCGCGCTCGAAGCGCGTGCCGCACGGGATCATCGTCAGGTTCGGATGCCCGCCCGAACGCAGTACCTGTTCGATGTTCGCGGTGCCGCTGAGGCAGTCGAGCAGCCCTGGCTTCCGGTCTACACCGAAGCTGCGGTGCAGTTCGCCCCGCCGGATGTCGCCGTCGACCAGCACCACCTTGTAGCCCGACTCCGCGAAGCTCAGCGCCAGGTTGGCCGACACGAGCGACTTGCCATCACCCGGCCCGGGGCTGGAGATGGTGATCGTCACCGGTCCCTTCGCCGAGCCCAGCGTGTGGGTGACGTTCATGCGGATGGTGCGGAACGCCTCCACCACGTTGGCCGCTTCCTCGGGGCTCTGCGCCAGCTTGCCCCGGCGGCGGATCTGCGGCACCGCGCCCAGGATCGAGAGACCCAGTTCCTTCTCCACCTGGTCCGGGTAGCGGAACCGGCGATCGAACCGGTCGAGCAGGATGGCCAAGCCCAGGGCGAAGGCCAGACTGCCGAGTGCGCCCAGCGCGATCAGCCGCATGCGGTCATTCGCATCCGGCCGGGACGGCGGCACCGCGGGGTCGAGTACCCGCACGTCCGGAAGTGCGCTCGCCTCGGCCAGTTTCGCCTCTTCGAAGCGCTGCTGCAGGTTCCGGTACAGCCCCTCGGCGCCGAGCATCTCGCGGGTCAGCCGCTGTTCATTGATGGAGCGCTGTGGAATCGCCTGCAGGTCGCGCGATGACGTGGCGATCCGCGTGTCGATGGCCCGCTCGGTCTGCTCCATCTGCCGCGTGAGCTGGCCAACCAGTCCCGGAATGAGGGCGCCGCGGAGGCCGCTGATCTTCTCCTCCAGTTCCTTCACCGGCTTGTACTCGTCGGTGAATCGCTGCCGCATGACGCGCAGGCTTGCCTCGGCGCTCGAGAGGCTGTCGAGTGCCCGGCTGAGCTCCGGAGCGCCACGCACTGCTGGAATGGTCCGGAAGGCGTCGGTCGATGCCGATCCAGACGAGAACTGCCCCATGGCCGACGAGAGCGCCTCGCGATCCCGCGCGATCGAGTCCAGCCGGATCCTCTCGTCAAAGAACTGCCTGATGACCGTCGGCTGCGTTATGGTCAGGCCGGCGGCCACAGGCACATCGGACGGCAACGTGATTGTCTTGACCCGGAAGGCCTCGAGCGCCGTTTCTGCGTCGCGCAGCTGGGCAGCGCTGTACTGGAGCTGTTCCTTCAACACGGCGGCCGTTTCCCGGAGCTTTGCGCGCTTGAGGTCGGCGGCCAGGGCGACGAACTGGGACGTGAGGCCGTTTACCACATCGGTGGCACGTTGCGGGTCATCTCCCGACAGCGATACGCGCATGAAGTTGCCATTGTCGGCCATTACCACGCGCAGCTTCTTGAGCAGGAGGGCTGAGGCATCGCGGTGCGAAGCGACCGTGAACTCGGCCTTCTGTCCGGGTTCAAGCGCACCCGGGCTGGGCACCCACGCAAAGCCGACTTCGCGGCCCAGGGAATCGTTGGCTGCGGCACGGTCTGCCACGCTGCCGTCATCGAGCAGGAGGCGGAAGGAGCCGGACGCAGCGTCGCGCTCCACCGTGTACCGGCCGGGGCGGAACCGCGTGGCCAGGGCAAAACCCTTGAGCAGCGCCGTGTCTCGCAAGCGGGCGGGGGTGACGAACAGCGCCTGCCGCTGTACTACCGAGTCGAGCACCGCGTTGGTGCGCAGGAGCTCCACCCACTGCACCGATTCGAGCAGCTCTGCCGCCCGGATCGGGCCGTTTCGGTCGGTCGGGGTCTCGATGTAAATCGTGGACGTGACGGTGTACTCGGGTTTCACGAAGCGGGATCCCAGCACGCTCAGGACCGTACCCAGCACGGCCACCCCGATCACCAGCCAGCGGTACCGCTTGATTGCGGCAATAAACCGCTCCCACGGGATACCAGCCTCCGGCTCTTCGAGCGGTGGAAGCTGCCCTTGCCACGGAACCCCGGCGGCACCGGGGGCGGTAAGGTGAGCTCCTAGTACCGGCGTGATCGGACCGGTCAATTCGCTGGCCATGCAGTCTCCTTGAGAATTCCACCCCGGGGCGGGCGGTCTGACTTGAAGCGTTCGGCGGCGGAAAATCGCAAGACCGGTACCCGAACTGACCCCGCCGCCTGCGGGAGCACCGAATCACCCAATCCGTTACCCCGGTAGCGTTTAGGTGCTCCTGGCCCACCTTAATGTGTGGCGCCATCGCATCGGCATGTTGCTTGCTTGTCGCATGGTACAGGAATATCAGGCAAACCTGCTTGACGCACGCAACAGGGGCGGCTACTGTGACCGAGCAACCGTACCGCAAATTTTGCAGGCGCAAGACACCCCGGAGCCGACGCTGACAACTCTCATGGAGGTGTCCGAAGCCACCCGCGACCCGCTGGCCATCCCCGCCGAGGTGAAGGCCAGCATCCGTATTCTCATTATCGACGACGAGCGCACCCTTCGCGAAAGCTGCGCGTCGGTGCTGCAGGCCGATGGGTACAACGTCACGACGATTGGCCGGGGCGAGGAGGCGCTGGAGACGGTGCGGCGGCGGAAGTTCGACATCGTGCTGGTGGACCTGTACATGTCCCAGGTCAGCGGTCTCGACATCCTGAAGGGCATCCTCGCCGAGAGCAAAGATACCATCGTTGTGGTGATGACCGGCAATCCCAGCGTCACGAGCAGCATCGAGGCGCTGCGCATTGGTGCCTGGGACTACCTCCCCAAGCCATTCTCGGCCACGCACCTGCACGTGCTCATCGGACGTGCCTCGCATGCCGTCATGGTCTCGCGCGAAACGCGCGAGCTCCGGCTTCAGCTGCAGCAGCAGCACGGCAATAGCGACAAGTTCGCCCTGATCGGCATCGCCCCGGCCTTCCGGAAGGCGGTCGAACTGGCCCGGAAGGTGGCGCCGACCGACGCCTCCGTGCTCATCAGTGGCGAGAGCGGCACCGGCAAGGAAGTCATCGCCCAGCTCATCCATCAGTCGAGCCGCCGCGCCACCAAGACGCTGGTCGCGATCAACTGCGCCGCGCTCCCCGAGCAGTTGCTCGAGTCGGAGATGTTCGGCCACCGGAAGGGCGCGTTCACCGGCGCCGACCGCGACAAGCCCGGCCTGCTCGAGACGGCGAACGGTGGCACGCTCTTCCTCGATGAGCTGACCGAAATGTCGCTGCCGCTCCAGGCAAAGTTGCTGCGGGTCATCCAGGATGGGGTAGTGCGCCGGGTCGGCAGCGAGCAGGCTGAAGGCGTGGTGGATGTCCGGTTCATCTCCGCCACCAACCGGGAACCCCTTGAGGCGGTGGAGCAGGGTGTGTTGCGCAACGACCTGTACTACCGCCTTCGCGTGGTGCCGATCAAGCTTCCGCCCCTGCGGCAACGCCAGGAGGATATCCCCCTCCTGGCCGCCCATTTCCTCACCTACTACTGGCAGCGGCATCGCCAGGTGGGCGAACGGATTCCCAAGCTGTCGGAGGGCGCCATCGCGTTCCTCCGTTCTCGGCCCTGGCGGGGCAACGTGCGCGAGCTGCAGAACGTCATCGAGCATGTCGCCGTGCTGGCCGAGCCGGAGCAGGTGATCCAGCCGAACGACATTCCGCTGTATGAGGACTCGCCGGACTGGACCCCACCCGAGCCGGCCGCCGTGGCGGCCACGTCTTTTGCCGCGGGTATCGACGAGGCCTTTCACGTAGCCAAGGACCGGCTCATCGGTCAGTTCGAGCGGGAGTACCTCACGCGACTCGTCGCCCGGGCCGGCGGCAACATGTCGAAGGCGGCGCGGCTGGCCGGTATCGATCGCACCACGCTCTATCGCCTCATGGACAAGCACGGGCTCGCCAAGGCCGACACCGGGGAACCGGAGTGAGTTCCGGGGCCATCGCCACGACGGCGCCCGACACGCTGGTCGCCCCACCCCTGCTCGAAGCGCTCAGGCAGGCCGCAATCGAAACTGAGGCGGAGTCCCGTCGCCTGCTGCATCATGCCGGTACCGCGGAGGAAATGACCCAACTCCTCCGCGACATCGGGAACGCGGTGCGCTCCGGCCTCGTCCGGGATGCGGGCGAGTGTCCGCCGCTCCCGCGCAGCATTCTCGCGCGCGCCCTGCTGGGTCTCCTCCGTCATCGCCTCACGGCCATCCTCGAGGGGTGGCCATCGCCGCTCGATGCGCAGCAGGTCGTGCGCCTCTTCGCCGCCGTGGAGCGCGTTGCCGACGCGCTGGAACCCGACTGGTCCGGGCACTTTGCCGATCGCCTCTCCGGCCATGATGGCCTGGAGCTGGTGGTGGAAGTGGCGCACGATCTCCGGTCGCCGCTGACGTCGATCCTCTTCCTGGCGGAAACGTTGCAGCGCGGTCGCAGCGGCCCCCTGACCGAGGTCCAGGAGCGCCAGCTGGGGCTCATCTACAGTGCCGCCTTCGGGCTCAGCACCGTGGCGAGCGATGTCATCGAGCTCGCGCGCGGTGGCGATCGCCTGGTCGACCTCGAGCCGGTCCCCTTCTCGATAACGGACATCTTCGAGTCCGTCCGTGACATCGTGCTGCCCATCGCCGAGGAAAAGGGACTTGCCGTCAACCTGAGCCCTCCGGACGCCGACTTCCACATCGGCCACCCCGTCGCCCTGAGTCGCGTGCTCCTCAACCTCACCACCAACGCCCTCAAGTTCACCAACGAGGGGCTGGTCGAGGTGAAGGGCACCAACCTGGATGGAAGCCGGATCGAGTTCTCCGTGCGCGATACCGGTCGCGGTATTCCGCCCCAGGCTATGGCCACGCTGTACGAACCCTTTCGCCGGCGGCAGCGCCAGGCCGAGTACGCCTTCTCCGGGTCGGGCCTGGGGCTCTCCATCTGCCGCAAGCTGGTCGAGGCGATGCACTCGACCATGCAGGTGGAAACCGAGCCGGGGAAGGGCACCCGCTTCTATTTCGCGCTTGACCTTCCGCGATCCAGCCACGGCGGGTAGGTCCCTGCCGCGCTCCCGCTGATGTCCCGCCTCCTGCACGTCGTCGGCGCCCGGCCGAACTTCATGAAGATGGCGCCGATCCTGCGCGCGCCGTCACCGCGGCCGGTCGAGCACATCATCGTGCATACCGGCCAGCACTACGATGCGGCGATGAGCGACGCCTTCTTCCGCGACCTGGCACTCCCCGCTCCCGACGTGAACCTGGGCGTGGGTTCGGGCTCGCATGCCGCGCAGACCGGGAAGATGCTCATCGACCTCGAACCGGTGTTCGATCGCTACGCCCCCGACTGGATCGTCGTCTACGGCGACGTGAACTCGACGCTCGCGGCGGCGCTGGTGGGGCAGAAGAAGGGGATGCAGGTGGCGCATGTGGAGGCCGGTGTGCGGAGCTTTGACCGCGCCATGCCGGAAGAGGTGAATCGCGTGTTGACCGACCAGCTGGCCGATATCTGCCTCACCCCTGGCGCGACTGCCGACCGCAACCTGCGCCGCGAGGGCATTCCCGACGAACGGATCTGTACCGTCGGCAATGTCATGGTCGATACGCTGCTGGCGCTCCGCCCGAGTGCCGCACGGCTGGGCGTGCCCGCGCAGATGGGCATCGCCACGGGAGACTACGCCGTCGCCACCTTCCATCGCGCCGGCAACGTGGATGATCCGGTCACCCTGGCGGCGCTGCTCGCCGGGTTGGCCCACGTTGCCCGGGTCATGCCGGTGCTGTTCCTGGTGCACCCCCGCACCCGCCAGCGCATCAAGGACTTTGGCCTCGAGGACAAGGCGCCGGGGGTGCGGCTGCTCGATCCGGTCGGCTACCTCGAGACGGTGGGGCTGGTTGAGCGTGCGGCGCTGGTGCTCACTGACTCCGGTGGCCTTCAGGTCGAGACCACCATTCTCGGGGTGCCCTGCCTCACCGCGCGCCCGAATACCGAGTGGACCGAAACCATCGAGAGCGGCACCAACCGCCTGGTGGCGCCGACGCTCGAGGCGATCGTCGCGGCCTTTGCCGTGGTGCGGGCCGAGCGCCGCGCAGCCGCGCCGCCCCCGCGCCCACCGCTCTGGGACGGCCACGCCGCCGAGCGGATCATGGCGCTCCTCCAATAGTCATCCTGAGCGCCCGACTGTCATCCTGAGCGCCCGACTGTCATCCTGAGCGCCCGACTGTCATCCTGAGCGCCCGACTGTCATCCTGAGCGGAGCGAAGGATCGGTTGACCGTTGGGCGATCCTTCGCTGCGCTCAGGATGA
>JANNSD010000071.1:0-5833 GCA_031402225.1 Gemmatimonadota bacterium
ATCGGGGCGCTTCCTGGAAATCTGGAACCTGGTGTTCATGCAGTTCGATCGCTCGGCGGATGGCACGCTCACGCCGCTGCCCAAGCCGTCGGTGGACACCGGCGCCGGCCTCGAGCGCATCGCCGCGATCATGCAGGGCGAGGACTCGAACTTTCATACCGACCTCTTCCTGCCGCTGCTGCAGCAGGTGGCAGGGCTCGTGGGCAAGCCGTATGATCGCGGCCCGGCGGGCGCCTCGTACCGGGTACTGGCCGACCACGCGCGCGCCGTGAGCTTCCTGCTGGCCGACGGCTGTTTCCCGAGCAACGAGGGCCGCGGCTATGTGGTGCGCCGCATCCTGCGTCGCGCGGTGCGTCACGCCTGGCTGCTGGGCCGGCGCGAGCCGACCCTGACGCCGCTTACGCGCACGGTGGTGGAGCAGCTGGGCGATGTGTATCCCGAGCTGGTGAAGAGTGCCAGGACCATTCACGACTATGTCGAGGCGGAGGAGCGGAGCTTCCTCGCCACGATCGAGGGTGGGCTCGGGCGCATGAGCGAACTGCTGGCAGCGGGTGCCACCGTCATTCCCGGCGACGAGGCGTTCAAGCTATACGACACCTACGGCTTCCCGATCGACCTCACCGTGATCATCGCGGAGGAGAACGGTGCGTCGGTGGACCTGGCGGGGTTCGAGGCGGCGCTGGCGGCGCAGCGGAAGAGGAGCCGTGACTCGCGACTCACGACTCGCGACTCGACCGGGCCCGCGGTTCACGTCTCCAATGGGGGCGAGTGGCGCGACCTGCGCGACGGCACGCAGGAGTTCGTCGGCTACCAGCACGACAGCGCCGACACCGAACCGCTCGCCTTCCGTCAGGCAGGCGGCCGGGTGGAACTCCTGCTGCGGGAGAACCCCTTTTACGTCGAGTCGGGCGGTCAGGTCAGCGACACCGGCCGCGTGCAGGGCGACGGTTGGGTGCTACCGGTGGACCGGGTGTACAAGGATGCCGGGCGCGGCACCGTCATCAGCGGCGCGTTCGGCGACCAGTTCGAGCCCACGTCGGTGGAGGCGGCCGTAGACACATCGCGCCGCCGGAACATCGAGCGAAACCACAGTGCCACGCATCTGGTGCACGCGGCGCTCCGGAAGCACCTGGGCACGCATGTGCGGCAGCAGGGCTCACTGGTAGATGATCATCACCTGCGCTTCGACTTCTCGCACCATGGCCCGATTGAGCCCGAGGTGCTGCAGGCAATCGAGCGCGAGGTGAACGCGCACGTCTGGCAGAATGTCCCAGTCGAAACTCGCCAGATGCGCTATCCCGACGCGTTGCAACTGGGCGCCATGGCGCTCTTCTCCGAGAAGTACGGCGACCAGGTGCGCGTCGTATTCATGGGAGAATCCTCCGTCGAGCTCTGCGGCGGTACGCATGTGCGCTCGACCGGGCAGGTGGGCCTGTTCCAGTTCCTGTCGCAGGGGGGCGTAGCGGCCGGCGTGCGCCGCATCGAGGCGGTCACCGGTCCGGAGGCCTACGCACAGATCGAGTCGCAGCAGGCACGCCTGGCCCACGCGGCGCACACCGTGAAGGCGCAGCCGGAGCACCTGCAGCGGAAGCTGGAGCAGCTGCTGGAGGAGCGGGACAAGCTTGCCGCCCGAGTAACGGAACTGCTCAAGGGCGGGGGTACACCAGTGACGGGTACGTCCGTGGATGTCGAGGGTGTCGCGGTCACCGTTTCCGACACTTCCTCGGAGGACCGCGACGAGATCGCCGCGGTGGCCGACACTTTCCGCGGCGGGCGGGAGAGTGCCGTGCTGGTCCTGTTCGGCACGGCGGGGAAGGGTGCGATCCATGTCGCCGTCACCGACGACTTGGTGCGTTCCGGTCGCAAGGCGGGCGACCTGGTCAACCGGCTCGCCGCGCTGAGCGGCGGCAAGGGCGGCGGCCGGCCTCACTTCGCCTCGGCGGGTGCCGGTGATGTGGCGCGATTGTCCGCGGCGCGCGAGGCGACGCCCGGTGTGGTTGCGGCCTGGCTGCAGGGGGTCAACTGACCCCGCTGACGGGGTGGCTGGACCGGCACGCGGCGGCGGCTCCGCCGGTGCTAGGCGAGCGGGTGCGAGCCTACGTCGAGGCAGTGCCGGCCGCCGGATCGCCTGCCGGGACACTCGCGCAGGCAGCGACCGCGGCGCTCGACCAGGTGGCTCGGCAGGCCGAGGGACGGGGCGCCGCGCTCGACCTGCTGGCGGCCGATGCGCTGATCACGCTCGCGTTGCTGGCCCAGGCCGAGGCGGATCCGTCTCGCCTCCACGAGTTCGCCACCGAGATCCTGCACGCGGAACTCGGGCGCGCATGATCGACCTGCATTCGCATCTCCTGCCCGGCGTCGATGATGGCTCGCCCAACGTGGACCACTCGGTGTTCGTGCTGCGCGAGCAAGGCAAGCTCGGCGTGGCCGACTTCTGCCTCACGCCGCACCTGACGGCATCGGCCCTCGAGGCCGGCGTGCCCGCCGCTCACGATGCGGCGTTCGCGGCGCTCAAGAAGGCGGCGCCGTCGTCTCCCCGCCTGCATCGCGGGGCGGAGGTGATGCTCGACCGTCCGCTCAGCGCCGCCGCGGCGGCCAATCCGGGGTTCCGGCTGGGCGGTGGTCCGGTGATGCTGGTCGAGTTCCCGCGGCTGGTGGCTCTCGATGCGGTCGGCAGTGCGCTCCGGAGCGTGGTGGAACAGGGCGTGGAGCCGTTGCTGGCGCATCCGGAGCGGTACAGCTGCTGCTCGCCGTCGGCGGTGGCGCGGTGGCGCGAACTGGGCGCGCTGATGCAGCTCGATGCCACGACGCTGCTGCAGCCCACGCGGCGTGGTGACCGGGCTCGGCAACTGCTGGCGTACGGCATGGGCGACCTGGTGGCGGGCGACAATCACGGCGACGACCGGTCGATTGCCACTCTGCGGGATGCGCTGGTGGTCGAGGGGGCCGGGGATGCCGCGGACATCCTGACGCGGGTCAATCCCGGCAACGTGCTGGAGGGCAAGCGACTGGTCGACGTGCCGCCGGTCACCCTCAAGTTGTCGATCGCCAGCCGGCTCCGGCGGTTGCTCGTGAGCGAGGAATAGCGTGGCCGAGTCCGCAGCAGAGGCCTTCGCCGCCCTGTCGGCGTTGCTCAATCGTAGCGCCGCCCTGCACGCCGGCACCATCGAGGTGATCGCCGGTCGAGTCAGTGATACGCTGCGCAACGGAGGCACGCTGTACTTCGCCGGCAACGGCGGCAGCGCGGCCGACGCCCAGCATTGTGCCGCGGAATATGTCGTGCGCTACGCCCGGGCGCGTCGTGCCTACGCCGCGGTCGCGCTGGGCACCGACGTGGCAATGCTCACGGCCGCCGGCAACGACCTGGGGTTTGAGAAGGCGTTCGCCCGCCAGGTGGAGGCGCTCGTCACCCCGAAGGACCTGCTGATTCTCCACAGCACGAGTGGTAAGAGCGCCAACCTGCTGGCGGCGGCGAAGGTCGCGCGCGCCCAGGGCGCAACGGTGATCGCGCTGCTGGGTCGCGACGGGGGTCCGCTGCGCGAACTGGCTGATATCGCGCTGGTGGTGGACCACGTCGACACGGGGCGCATCCAGCTGGTGCACATGGCGATACAGCACGTGATTGTTGGGATGGTGGAAGACCGCCTCGCTGAAACAACGTGAGGGGGAACTGCGACAGCGTGAGGAGGAACTGCGACTGCGAGAACCGCCTTTGCGGTTCCGCCTTACGCAGTTGAAAGAGCCACATGCTTGATTTCAACCACAAATCTGTGTTTGTCACTGGCGGTAGCCGAGGGGTTGGCCGCGCGGCGGCGCTGCTGTTCGCGCGCCTGGGCGCCGACGTGGCGATCAGCTACCACACGCGCCGTGATGCCGCCGAGGCGGTCGCCACGGACATTCGGGCGCTCGGACGCCGCGCGGTGGTGGTCGGTGGCGACCATGCAGATGAGGCGGCCGTGAAGGGGATGTTCTCCGCCATCGTCGAGGCGCTGGGCGGCCTCGACATCTTCGTGGCGAATGCCGGGATCTGGCCGGAGCCGGATGTGCCGTTCGCGGAGATGCCGGCCGCGCGCTGGGCGGAGACGCTGCGGGCGAACCTGGACGGGGTGTACCTGACCACGCGCGGCGCGCTCCAGCTCCTCCAGCCCGGTGGCTCCGTGGTGCTCGTGTCCAGCACGGCGGGGCAGCGGGGCGAGGCATTCCATGCCGACTACGCCGTCACCAAAGGCGGCTTGCTGGCGCTCACCAAGTCGCTGGCCATCGAGTGCGCACCGGAGATCACGGTGAATTGCTGTGCCCCGGGATGGATCGACACCGACATGTCGGCCGGGGTCCTGACCCCGGAGTACCGTGCCCGGGTGGAGGCCTCGATTCCGCTGGGGCGCATCGCGACCGCGGACGACGTTGCCTGGCCGATCCTCTTCCTGGCGAGTCCGCTCGCCCGTCACATCACCGGAGAGATCCTCAACGTGAATGGCGGCAGCGTGCTGTGCGGCTGATTCCGTGATCCATCTCCTGTTCACCGGTGGCACCATCTCGATGCAGTACGACGCGGTCGCCGGTGGCAACGTGCCTGCGCATGCCGGCGAGGCGCTCCTGGCGCTCGCGCCCGCCGCGGAAGCCATCGCGCCCTGCCGGGTGGAGAACTGGGCGCGCATTCCGGCGTGCCACCTCACCCAGGCTGACCACTGGCGCCTGCGCGAGCGGGTGCGGGAGTTGTCGGGCGACCCGGCGGTGCAGGGCATCGTCGTGACGCACGGCACCGATACGCTCGAAGAGACCGCCTATCTCCTTGACCGCACCCTCGACCCCGCGGTGCCAGTTGTCTGCACCGGCGCCATGCGCACCAGCGACCACGCGGAGTGGGATGGAGCGCGCAACCTCACCGATGCGATCCGGGTGGCGGCGGCCGGTGCGAGTCGTGGGCGGGGAGTGCAGGTCTGCTTTTCGGGGCGAGTGTGGCAGGGACGCGAGGTGGTGAAGGTGGATACCGTCGCGCTCGACGCGTTCGGCGCACCGTTCGGCGAGCTGCGAGGCACGGTCACTGACCGCGTCTCCTACACTGCGCCGGCGACGCCCCTCACCCCGCTGGAGCCGGGAGGGCTGAGCGCGCGCGTGGCCCTCGTTTCCATGGTGGTGGGCGACCAGGGCGGCCTGCTCGACGCGGCGCGGAGCGCGCACGATGGCGTCGTGATCGAGGCGTTCGGCAGCGGCAACCTGCCGCCGGGCGCCATCCCCGCCATCGGCCGGTGGCTGAGCGAGGAGAAGTCGGTGGTGCTCTCCACCCGCTGCCCCACCGGCCAGGTGACGCCCGTCTATGCCTTCGAGGGCGGCGGGGCCCGCACGGTGGCGATGGGCGCGGTGCCCGCCGGTCCGCGGACGCCATCGCAGGCGCGCTGGGAACTCACCATCGCGTTGTCGGCCGGCGTGCCGTACGCCGCGGGGCTGCCGGCATGAACAAGATCGACGTTCCCGAGGAAGTGCTCGATATTGTCCGCGTGCTCGAGCGCTCGGGGTTCGAGGCCTGGTGCGTCGGCGGCGCGGTGCGGGATGCCCTCCTCGGCGACCCCAACATGGACTATGACATTGCCACCTCGGCGCGGCCGGAGGAGGTGCTGCGAATCTTCCCGCGCACCGTCCCGGTCGGCTTGCGCTTCGGCACCGTTGGCGTTCTGGACCGGCACCGGCGCCTCCACGAGGTGACCACCTTCCGTCGCGACATCGAAACGGACGGTCGGCATGCGGTGGTGCAGTACGGCGTGTCCCTCGAGGACGACCTCGCGCGGCGCGACTTCACCATCAATGCGCTCGCCTACCATCCCCTGCGCGAGGA
>JANNSD010000072.1:0-4818 GCA_031402225.1 Gemmatimonadota bacterium
ATTGTTCGATGAGAAGTACACGTCGTTCGGATACCCGTACGAGCCGTAGCCCCCGAGCAGCATCGGGCGCAGGCCGTTGCGCACCAGTTCCTTCCGGTACACCAGGGAAATCGGGATCTTCGTCCCGTCGCTGGCCGTGGCCCAGATGCGCTCCGACGCATAGTTGTCCGGGTCATACCCACCCAGCACCGGCTGCTGCTTGAGCAGGGTGCGCTGGCCGGTCTTCACGTTGTAGTCGTACACCGAGGTGGGCGTGATCAGCGACGTGTATATGAACCGGAATTCGGGTGTGGCGAACTCGTAGTTGTCGGAGGCAAAGACCGAATAGGTCGGCTCGGGAAAGCTCACGTCGCGCGGTTGGCCGGCGTCGAGGTTTCGCACCCGGAAGTGCACCAGCCCGTCCTCGCGCTCCGTCGTCATCAGGTGGTCGGAGAAGGCATCCACGTCCTCCAGCATCGTCTCCGGCCGGTTCGCGATCAGTTCGGTCCAGTTGGCGCGTCCCGGATCCGACACTGGTGCCCCGACCAGCCGGAAGGTGCGGCCGGTGTCGTTCGTGCGAATGTAGAACCGGTTGCCGACATGCTCGACGTAGTATTCCTGGCCCGGGAGCCGCGGCGCCACCACCCTGAGCGTGTCGCGCGGCCGACTGGCGGGCAGGTAGCGCACCTCACTCGTCGTGGCACTACGAATCAGCAGCAGGACGTACCCGGCGCTGCGGGTGCGGTAGGTGTAGATGCCATACAACTCGTCGGTCTCTTCGTAGAGCAGCTCGTGCTTCCCGCTGCCGAGCTCGTGCCGGAAGAAGCGGTGCGACCGCTTGGTCACCGAGTCTTCCTGGGTGTAGAACAGCGTCTTTCCGTCGGTCGCCCAGGAAACTGACGTGACCCGGCTGGCGAGCGGCCCGCTGACCTTTCCGCTGGCCAGCTCCTTGACGAACAGGACGTGCTGCCGGAATCCGGTGGTGTCGATGGTGTACGCGAGCTTGCGGCCGTCGTCCCCCGGCATATAGGCGCCGAGCGCAATGAAGGGCCTGCCCTCACCCATGGCGTTCAGGTCGAGGGTGACCTGCTCGGGCGCCGTCGTGCTGCCGCGGCGCCGGGCGTAGATAGGATACTGCTTCCCCTCCTCGGTCTTCGAGTAGTAGTAGTACCCACCTCGCCGATAGGGGACGTTCTGGTCCGTCTGCTTGATCCGGCCGAGCATTTCCGCATACAGTGTGTCACGCAGCCCCGCCTCGCCCAGTTCCATGGCATCGGCATAGGCCTCCTCCGCGGCGAGATACGACAGCACCTCGGGGTTGTCCCGCTCCCTGAGCCAGAAGTAGTCGTCCGCCACATGGTAGCCGTGTGGCTGCGTCACATGGGGTACGTTCTTCGCCACCGGCGGTGTCTGGGCTGGGAGCGGCGCCGCCCAGGCCAGCGCGAGTGCTGCGCCGGCAAGGCGCATGCGGTATCGCATCAATCGACACCCACCCTTCCACGCACGGCATCGATCAACTTGGTCGGGTCGTAGGCGACACCGTCCTTGTATACCGTCACCACGTTGCGGATCACTGACGGGTCGGCCACGAGATCACCCCGGAGCAGCACCAGGTCGGCGATCTTGCCCTTTTCCACCGAGCCGAGCTTGCCCTCGACGCCGAGCACCCGGGCGCCGTTGTAGCTCACCACCTGCACCGCCTGCTCGGCGGTGAGTCCGCTCTCGCGCAGCAGCTCGTAGCCGCGCTGGTCGCCGAAGCCCGGCAGTGCGCCGCCATTCCCGGTCGGGTCGACGCCGCTCGCCAGCACCCCGCCCGCCGAGTAAAACGCCTTGTCGAACGCCAGCGCCCGGACGAAGCCATCCTTCGTGAACATGTAGCCCGGCATCGTGTCGATGTACGCGCGATTCCTGACGTAGGCCGCCCGTACTGTCGGCGTCATGAGCTCCAGCGAGCGCTCATCCTGCACCGGACGGCCCGGCGACAGCGCTTCGTAGATCGGCATCGTCGTTGTCATCGATACCTTGTGCGCCACCATCAGCCGAATGAGCGACGTCGCGACCGGGCTGTCGCCGCTGATGAGGGAATCGAGTTGCTGGTAGAGGTCGGTGGGGCACTTGTCGGGCTGCTTGCTGGCCACAAAGTCGCTCGCCGTGAGCGCATTGTGGGCCAGGTCGTCGATGCCGAGGTCCACCGCTTCCTGGAATGTCACCGAGCAGAGGTGACCGGTCGCCTTGATGCCATGCTTGTGCGCCTCGTCGATCGCCGCCTTCATCGAAGCGCGTGAAATATCGGTGTAGAACTTGACCCAGGTGGCGCCTTCGTCGGCCCAGTAGGCCACGAAGCGGCGTGCCTGCTCCGGCTCCGACGCCACCGACATCGCGCCGCCGCCTTCCGGCCCGGTGAGGTACGGTGTGGTGACATGAATCCGCGGGCCGGGCACCAGGCCCGAGTCAACCGCCTGCTTCAGGTTGATGTCGGCGTAGGGCGACCGGGTGCCGGTCGTGCGTACCGACGTCACGCCGCTCGCCAGGTAGAGCCGCGGCCCGGTGAAGCTCATGGTGACGCCCACGCCGCCCGCGGCGGTGTAGAACATGTGATCGTGCATCCCGACGATGCCCGGGATCAGCGTCATGCCGGTGCCGTCCACCATCTGCGCCCCGGCAGGCACCTTCACCTTGGTCGCCGGTCCCACCTCGGCGATGCGCCCATCACGAATCACGACGGTCTGTCCCTTCACCGCGGCGGTACCCTTGCCGTCGATCACCGTGACGCCCGTGATCGCCACCAGGCTCGTGTCGCTGCTCACGTACTTGCGCACGTTGTCGGACAGCGTGGGCCGCTGCGCCTGCGCCACCACCGGCAGGGCCAGCAGGAAGGCGGCAAGGCCGGCCGCGAATCGTCGCATCATGGGTCCCTTGGGCATGTCAGTTGATCCCCACCCGGCCGCGAACGGCGTTGATGAGCTTGGTCGGATCATACGCGACCCCGTCCTTGTAGACCGCCACCACGTTGCGGATGACCGACGGGTCGGCCACCAGGTCACCGCGCAGGAGCACGAGGTCAGCGATCTTGCCCTGAGTCACCGATCCGAGCGTCTGCTCCACGCCGAGCACGCGCGCCCCGTTCCAGGTCACCACCTGCACCGCCTGTTCGGCGTTGAGTCCCGCTTCGCGCAGCAGTTCATAGCCCCGCTGGTCGCCGAAGCCGGGCAGCGCGCCGCCGTTGCCCGTCGGGTCGACGCCGCTCGCCAGGATCCCGCCCGCCGCGTAGAACGCCTTGTCGAAGGCCAGCGCCCGTGCGAACCCGCCTGGCGTAAATGGCCAGTGCGACGTGGTATCGATGAAGGCGCGTTGCGCGAGGTAGGCGGTACGGACGGCCGGCGTCATCAGCTCCAGGGATCGCTCGTCGGTCACCGGTCGGTTGGGATAGAACGCCTCGAGCACCGGCATGGTGGTGGTCATGGAGACCTTGCGCTGCACCATCAGGTCGATGAGGCTCGTTGCCACTGGCCCTTCACCCATCGCCAGGGAATCGAGCAGGGCGTAGACGTTGGGCGGGCACTTGTCAGGCACCTTGTCGGCAATGAAGTCGGTGGCGGTCAGGGACCCATGTGCCAGGTCATTGATGCCGAGGTCGATCGCTTCGCGGAAGGTCACGGAACAGAGGTGGCCTGTGGTCCTGATGCCGAGCCGCTTCGCTTCGTCGATCGCGGCCTTCATGGACGCGAGTGAGATGTCCGCGTAGAACTTGACCCACGTGGCGCCCTCGCCTGCCCAGTAGGTGACAAACCGACGAGCCGCCTCTGGGTCGTCGGCGGCATACATGTCATCTGCGTCGGCACCACCGGTCAGGTACGGCGTCGTGATATGCATCCGCGGTCCGGGAGACTCGCCGGTGTCGATGCCCTTCTTCAGGTTGAGGTCGGCATAGGGCGACACGCTGCCGGTGGTACGCACCGACGTGACACCGCTACCGAGGTAGAGTCGCGGCCCCGAGAAGCTCATCTGGGTGCTGACGCCGCCGGCTGCGGTGTAGAACATGTGGTCGTGCATTCCGACCATGCCCGGGATGAGCGTCATCCCCGAACCGTCCACCACCTGGGCACCGGCCGGCGTCTTCACCTTCGCCACCGGGCCCACCTCGGCGATGCGGCCATCGCGAATCACCACGGTCTGTCCCTTGACCGCGGCGGTGCCCTTGCCGTCGATCACGGTGACGCCGGTGATCACGATCAACGGGCTGTCGCTCGAGACGTACTGCTTGACACTCTGCTGGAGGGTCGGTCGCTGTGCCTGCGCGGAACCGGTTGCCAGGGCGGTGGCGCAGGCGGCAAGCACGATCAGTCGAGTCATTGGGCCCCCACGTCGAAGTGCATCATCATGCCTGCTTGGAGGTGTTCCGCGATGTGACAGTGCAGCATCCAGCTTCCGGGGTTGGACATGTCCACCAGCAGGTCCAGCGCGCCCGCCGCCGGCAGCAGGACGGTGTCCTTCCACGCTGGATTCTCGTTCGGCGTACCGTTCACCGCCAGCACCAGGAACCGCTGGCCATGGATATGAATGGGGTGGTGCATGCCATGCAGGGTGTTCCTCACCCCCACGAGCCTGACCCGCACCAGGTCGCCCTGCCGGAATGACCAGTGAATATCCATGTTCTCGGCGCCGGTGGCCGGGTCCTTCAGCACCCAACGCGCCTGGCTGCCGGTGGTGGCCTGGTTCATTCCCGGCATGGTGCCTTCCCACTCCACCGGGTTGAAGTAGATCGAGTCGAGCCGCATCAGCTGTTCGCTGACGAACGGCAGCCCGGCAAAGCGGGCGCTCAGCTCGAGGGTGTGCTGC
>JANNSD010000073.1:0-10335 GCA_031402225.1 Gemmatimonadota bacterium
CACGCGCTCACCGGCGCCTTCTTCACCGCGACGTCGATGATCGGCATGATCGCGCTCGCCGGGATCATCGTACGCAACTCGATCCTGCTGGTGGACTTCATCCAGCTGGCGGAGGCCCGGGGCCGCCCGCTCCGCGACGCCGTAATCGAGGCGGGCGCCGTCCGATTCCGGCCCATTGCGCTCACCGCAGCCGCCGTCGTCATCGGCGGGCTGGTCATGGTGCTGGACCCGATTTTTCAGGGTCTCGCCGTGGCGCTCATGAGCGGTGCGATCGTGGCGACCATGCTCACCATGGTGGTCGTGCCGCTGCTGTACTGGGAATTGCGCCGCGGGCGCGGAGCAGTCCAATCAGTCTCAATGGAGGCAGGACATGTGCAGTGAATCGCTGATCCGGCGTATCGCCGGCCTGTTCGTGATGGTTTCCGTGGCCCTGGCGACCTGGGTGCACCCGGCATGGCTGCTGTTCACCGCCTTCGTCGGGCTCAACCTGTTCCAGTCGAGCCTCACCGGGTTCTGCCCCCTTGAGCGGATCCTCGGCCGCACCCGCCTCTTCGGCTGCGTGCCACGAGCCCGCTGACCCTGGCGGGTGGTGCCGTCCGTGCGCCATTCCACGTATTTTCACTGGTGGAGCGCTCGCGTCCCCTGTGTGACATGACCATACACTCTCGAGGATCCCTCGTGCGGTTCCGCTCGCTCCTGGCACTCGTTGCCCTCTTGCCCATCGTTCCGCTCGCGCCAGTATCCGCGCAGCAGGCCCCCGCGACCCGCGAGTACCCCGGCCTCGAAACCGGCAAGATGTGGCAGTTCGACGTCCCGCCCCTCGACTACTGGAACACGCGCTTCGGCTTCACGCCCCCCGTCGGCTGGCTCGACCACGCGCAACTCTCTGCCCTCCGCTACGCCGGCAACTGCTCGGCGTCGTTCGTGTCGGGCCAGGGCCTGGTGATGACCAATCACCACTGCGCCCGCGAATGCATCGAGAGTGTCAACCAGGAAGGGGAGGACCTGCTCGCCAATGGGTTCGTTGCGGCAAGCATGGCCGACGAGCGGAAGTGCAAGAGCGTCTTCCTCGACCAGTTGCAGGAGATCACCGACGTCACTGCCCGGGTGCAGGGCGCCAGCGGACAGGCCGCCCCCACCGCGGCATCGAAGCTCAGGGCGGCGACCATCACCGAGATTGAGCAAGCCTGCGTCGCCGCCAACACCGACGCCTTTTGCCAGGTCGTCACGCTTTATCGCGGCGGCCAGTACAAGCTCTACCGCTTCCGCCGCTTCACCGATGTGCGCCTGGTCATGGCCCCCGAAAGCCAAATGGCCTTCTTCGGTGGTGACCCCGACAACTTCACCTATCCGCGCTACGACCTCGACATGTCGTTCGTGCGCGCCTACGTCGACGGCAAGCCCGCCCCAACCGAACAGCACTTCGCCTGGAGCAAGGCCGGCGCGAAGGAAGACGACCTCGTATTCGTCATCGGCAACCCCGGCTCCACCGGCCGCCTCAACACGATGTCCCAGCTCAAGTACCTGCGGGACGTGTCGTATCCCGCGCAGATGAACACACTTGACCGTCGCATCGCCATCACCGAGCAGCTCTCGACCGTCACCGACGAGCGCGCAAAGGCCCTCCGCAACCAGCTCTTCAGCCTGCAGAACTCGCGCAAGGCCATCGGTGGCTACCAGGCCGGCTTGCTCGACCCGAAGCTGATAGCGCAGAAGGCGGCCTGGGAGGCGGACTTCCGGAAGCGCGTCGCCGCGAAACCCGAATATCAGCTCAAGTACGGCAAGGCCTGGGGCGAGATCGCGCTGGTGCAGCAGGAGCTGCGCGCCACCGCCGCCAAGCGGCGCATGTACACCATGAGCGCCGACCTGAGCCGCCTCCTGCCCACGGCGGGGATGTTCGTGCGCTACAACGACGAGCTGGCGAAGCCCGATTCCCTGCGGCTGCCCATGTTCCGGGACGCCAACCGGAAGGCGCTGGAGATCGCCATGGTAGCCGGCGCGCCGATCGACACCATTGCCGAACGCCTCTGGCTCACCGCCTGGTTCGGGGCGCTGCAAACGGAGTTGCCGCCCACCGACCCGGTGCGCCGAGCCGCGCTTGGCGGGCGCACGCCGGCCGCCGCCGCCGAGTACATGCTCGCCAACACGATCCTGATCAGCCCCGAGCGGCGCCTCGCCCTCTTCCAGAGCGGCGAAGCCGGCATCGCGGCCTCGAAGGACCCGTTCATCGTGCTCGCGCGCGTCATCGATCCGCTCGATCGCAGCATGACGAAGCTGGTGCAGGGCCTGGCGAGCCGCGAGAGCGCTGCCACCGAACTCATCGCGAAGGCGCTGCTGGCCACCTACGGCAACAGCGTGGCGCCCGACGCCACCTTCTCGCTGCGCATCAGCGACGGTCAGCCGAAGCGGTACCCGATGAACGGCACCTTCGCGCCGGCATTCACCACCTACTACGGACTCTACGACCGGAGCATCGGGTTCGGGTCCACCGGCCCCTGGATCCTCCCGCAACTCTGGCAGCAGCGGAAGGACTCGCTCGCGCTCGCGACGCCATACAATGTGGCCTCCACCAACGATATCATCGGGGGTAACTCCGGCAGTCCGGTGATCAACACGAGTGCGGAAGTGGTCGGGCTCATCTTCGATGGGAACATCGAAGGGCTTCCGAATCGATTCCTGTTCACGGAGTACCAGGCCCGCGCCGTGTACCTCGACTCCCGCGCTATCGTTGAGGCCCTCCGCAGCGTCTATGGCGCGAAGTGGATCGCCGACGAACTTACCGGCTCCTGACTCACGACTCGCGACTCACGACTCCTGCTCACGACTCACGACTCATCACCTCCGCGGGCGCCCCCCGCCGCAGCAGCTCGATCCACGGCGCGATCCCGTCCGCCACCTGCTGTGCCATGGCCAGGTGCAGCCGCGTAAATGCGTCCGGCGCATTGGTGGTCAGGATCAGTGCCCCGCTGATGACTCCCCCCGCCCTGAGCGGAAACACCAGTTCGATCTCGGCACCGCCGCCCATGACGCCGTGCGGCACCTCCCCACTGATCACCTTGCTGACGATGGCATGGGTCACCGGCGTCGAGGTGATCTCGCCAATATGCCGGTGGTCACCCGGTACCAGCAGGACCACCCGATCCGCCTGTTCCGTGCGCAGCGCGAGCCGCACCCGGTGAAACGGCAGTAGCGCCGTCGCTTCCGCCATGTACTCACGGAGCGCGGTAGAGAAGTCCGGCACGGTCGCCAGGATCGTCGCCATCCGCCGGAGTTGGGTCGGGATCGCGTTGGATGAACCAAGCTGCGCCCGGATGATCTTGAGCTGATGACTCTGCACCAGTGCCTCCACCCGGCTCGCAATCCAGGGCGCGAGCCGACCCAGCAGCTCCGCATCGTGCCCATCGTACACCCCCACCGCATCGCCGCCGAGCAGCAGGTACCCCACCAGTCGTTCAGCCACCATGAGCCGGACGCCGAGCGCCGAGCGCACCGCGCCGCGGCGATCGCTCTCCGCCCATCCGGTCCAGCCGGGGGTGGCCAGCGCGTCAGGGAGCACGACGCTGTCGCGCCCGGCGAATGCAGCTGCAGGATCCAGGAGGTCGCGTGGCACGATCAGTGAGCTGTCGCTCCAGAGCCCGCCATCCTCATGCGCACTCAACCGGTACACCTGCTCCGGTGACGCGCCGGGCACGAAGATATCGAGCCGCTCATGCGGAATCAGCCGATCCAGCGCGGCACTGGCGCCGCGCGCGAATCCACGCGGTGTGTGGGCCAGCCGCGTCGTCGCGCCCAGCGCGTCGACGACCCGCGTCTCCGGGTGCGGCTCGACGTCCGGCCGATCGGGGTCAGCCAGTCGGCCCAGCGTCGGCGCGATCCGCCGCGCCACGGCGCTGAGCCGCTGGCGCGTTTCGGAGTCGTGCATGTTGGGCGCAAACGAGGCAACCAGTAGCAGCCCCACGTCGTCTCGCTCGGTGCGACAGGCAAAGCATGACACCGAGCCGTAGCCGGCGTCGCGAATCACCGACTCGAGCAGCGCCAGTTGCGGCGCACCGATACGCGGCGCCGGCAGCGGCACCCGCAGTTCATCTTCGGCGAGTGCCGCCGGACCCACCAGCGCCGCGCCCCCCGAAACCGGGAAGTGCCAGATCGCGAGAAGATCATGCGGGATCTCCACGCCAACGACGTTGCACAGGGCTTCGTACCAGGTCGTCAGGACCGAGGTCTCGCGCAGCGATTCCTCCGGACCAGGCACCGGTATCACGAGCTCATTGAGATTGGGTTGCATGAGTTGCCGAAAGAGCACGAGGCATGCCCCCGCATAGCTAGCGCCTAACGCCCAACGCCCCAAACACTTAGCTAACCATCATCGCTAGTGGAGGCTTCCAGATACCGCGTCTTGCGCCCTATACCCCCCACCCCTATTTTTCATCAGCTGACCTACTGGAGCTTCAGATGACCCCGCTCGTCCTCAGCATCAACGGCATGTCGTGCAGCCATTGCCTCAACGCCGTGCGCCGTGCCTTGAGCGACGCACCCGGGGTGACGGTCGAATCGGTACGCATCGGTCGCGCCGATGTGCAGTACGATCCCGCCGTCACCACGCCCGACCAGATTGCCTCCGCCGTCACCGATGCCGGCTATCAAGCCGCCCATGTCGGATAAGCACGAACACCTCACGTCCTCACGTCCTCACGTCCTCACGTCTTCACCTCCGGACGCAGGCGCTGCGCGACTGCGTCTGGAGGTGACCGGCATGACCTGCGCTGCCTGCAGCAGCCGCATCCAGCGTGTCCTCGAGCGAACCAGCGGCGTCAGCAGCGCCAACGTCAACCTCATGACGAACACCGCCGCGGTCGAGTTCGACCCGACGGTCACCGGCGCGGGCCAGCTCATCGCCGCCGTCGAGGGAGCCGGCTACGGCGCGCACCTGCCAGCGCCGGCACACGAGCAGCATCAGGCTGCCGCCCATGACCACGCCGGCAGTAACGCGCCCTGGATTCCACTCGCGTTCTTCGCGGTGGCGATGGTCATCTCCATGCAGCTCCATGGCGCGCTCGCCCCGGCCTGGCGCTGGGCCCTCCTCGCCCTGACGCTCCCGGTGGTGCTGGTGTACGGTCGCCATTTCTATGTGCGGGCCTGGTCCGCCGCGAAGCACCGCGCGGCCGACATGAACACCCTCATCGCGCTCGGCACGGGAGCGGCGCTGCTCTTCAGCATCGCCACCACCGTGGCCGCACCCTGGTTCGAGCGGCACGGCATCGCGCCGGTCGTCTACTACGAAGCGGTCATCGGCATCATCGCACTGATCGTCACCGGGCAGTGGCTCGAGGAGCGCGCCAAGGGCCGCGCCTCCGCAGCGCTCGACCGGCTGCTGGCCCTCCGCCCCCAGACCGTCCGCCTGGTCCGCCCCGGCGGCGATGTGGAGGTGCCGATCGCCCAGCTTGCCATCGGAGACGAGTTCCGTGTTCGCCCCGGCGAGTCCATCGCCGCCGACGGTGTCATTGTCGACGGGCAGGGCAGCGTGGACGAATCCATGCTGACTGGCGAGCCGCTCCCCATCGAGCGTCGCACCGGAGACGAGGTCACCGGTGGCACCGTCAATCGCACCGGCGCGCTTCGCGTGCAGGTCGTCCGGGCCGGTGCGGATTCGGTCCTGGCCCGCATCATCCGCCTGGTGCGCGAGGCCCAGGAAACCCGGGCACCCATCCAGCGCCTCGCCGACCGCATTGCCGGCATCTTCGTGCCGGTGGTCGTGTTGATCGCCCTCATCGCCGCCGCTGTCTGGTACATCGCCGGACCTGAACCGCGCCTGCTCAACGCCCTGGTGGCGGCCGTGACCGTGCTCATCATCGCCTGCCCCTGCGCCATGGGGCTCGCCGTGCCCACCGCCGTCATGGTTGGTACTGGTCGCGGCGCCGAGCTCGGCATCCTGATCCGCGGTGGTGAGGCCATTGAGCGCGGCGAGAAGATCAACCTCGTGCTGCTCGACAAGACCGGCACCGTCACCGAGGGCCGGCCCCGCGTCACTGCGGTCGAGCTCACTCGGGGCTCCCCGGTGGATCGCGACACGCTCACTGTCCTCACTGCCGCCGTCGAGCAAGCCAGCGAACACCCGCTGGCCGACGCGGTACTCTCGGCCGTTCCCACGGGCACTGCCCTGCCCCAGGTCGCAGGTCTTGATGTCGCTGTCGGTCGCGGTATCGCCGGCACGGTGACCGGACGCCGTGTTGCCATGGGGAATGCCGACTTCATGCACGCGAATGGCGTCGCCACCACCGAACTCGACACCGTCGCGTCGCAGCATGCGGCACTCGCAGCCACGCCCGTGTTCGTCTCGGTTGACGGAGCCCTCGCCGGCATGCTCGCCATCGCCGACCCCGTCCGCGCCACCAGCGCCGAGGCTATCCGCGCCCTGCGAGCGCGCGGACTGCAGGTGGTTCTTCTCACTGGAGACCGGCAGGACACCGCCGATGCTGTCGCCCGCCAGGTCGGTATCGACGTGGTGGAGGCGCAGGTGTCGCCCGATCGAAAGCTCGACGTGGTGCGGAAGTACCAGGAACAGGGACGCCGCGTCGCCATGGTGGGGGACGGACTCAACGATGCCCCCGCACTCGCCCAGGCCGATCTCGGCGTCGCCATGGGCGGCGGCACCGACGTGGCACTCGAGACCGCCAGCGTGACCCTGCTCCGCAACGACCTTCGCAGTGTCGGCGACGCCCTCGCGCTCGTCCGCGAAACCATGCGCGTCATTCGCCAGAATCTCGGCTGGGCATTCATCTACAACATCATCTGCATCCCCGTCGCCGCGGGCGTTCTCTACCCGTTCTTGGGTATTCGCCTCACGCCCACCATGGCCGCCGCCGCCATGGCTTTGAGCAGCGTGAGTGTCGTCGCCAACAGCCTCCGCCTCAAGCGATTTTCGCTCACGACTCACGACTCATGACTGAATCCCCCCACGCCTCCATCGCCCCCGAAACCAAGCAGGCCATCCTCAACCGCCTCCGCCGCATCGAGGGACAGGTCCGCGGCCTCCAGCGCATGGTGGATGACGAGCGCTACTGCGCCGATGTACTCACCCAGGTGCAGTCAGTGCAGGAAGCATTGCGGGGTGTGGGGCGCGAACTGCTGGACAATCACCTGCGGCACTGCACGACGGCGGCGTTGCGATCGAACGATCCCGCCCGCGCGGAAGAGATGTATCAGGAGCTGCTCGAACTCGCCTGGCGCTCCGCCCGCTGAGCTGCTGCCGTTTCAGTTCCTCCTTACGCTGTTTCAGTTCCTCCTCACGCTGTTTCAGTTCCTCCCTACGCTGTTGCCGTTCCTCCTCACGCCCCTCCCTCTTCCACCACCCGCCGGATGTCGCGGATCACCTTGCCAGCGGCGCCGAGCACCACCAGCCCGCCCGCAATCGACACCGCCGGCAGCACGAACACCGCGTGCTCCAGCCCGAAGCGATCCGACAGCATCCCGACCAGCGGAAAGGCGATCGCATCGCCCGCCAGGTGGATGAAGAGGAAATATGCTCCCGCGACCGTTCCACCAATACGCCCTGGCACGACGTCGAAGATCGTGGCGCTCAGCGGACCGTTGTACCACGACAGGAAGAAGAAGGCCACGCCGAACAGGAGCCGGAACGTCCCCGGGTCCCGCACCGTCATCAGCCACACGGCGAGCGGCCCGCCGATCAGGAGCCCGAGTGCCACCGTCAGCACCCGTGCCCGCGGGTTTCGCTTGAGCCACCAGTCTGCGACCATGCCGCCGGCGAGCGTGCCGCTCACGCCGGCGATCAGGCCGGTCACGCCGAGGAGCCGCGCCGCTTCGCCCGGGGACAGACCGAGCTCGCGGGTGATGAACGTCGGCCCCCACCCCACCAATCCGTTCATCCCGAACGAGATCATGGCCCCCGCGATGAACACATAGACCAGCGTGGGCGTCCGCAGCACCCGCTGCAGGGCGTCCAGCAGCCCGTCCAGCGCGGTGCTCGCGTCATGACCGAACGGGGTCCGGTCCAGCTTGCCCATCCGGATGGACCGCACCCAGAACCAGATCTGCACCACCACCCCGGCGCCGATGATGGCGCCAGCCGCCGCCACGTCCGCCCGCGAATCCTCCCCGTAGCGCCAGTCGAGCAGCACGGCCGCCACCACGCCGACTAGCACGCTGACAATGAGCGGATAGAACTGCAGCACCGTGGTGACGATGCCCTCTTCCTTCACGTATGGCCGCACCGCCACGGGGCCGGCCCGGCCTGACGGATCGATGAGCCGGGAGGCCAGCAGCGCCAGGAGGAACCCCGGCACGCCGACGACCATGAACGCGATCCGCCACCCATACAGCTGCTCCAGCGTTCCACCCAGCAGGATCCCCAGCACGCCGCCAATGGCCAGCCCGGCTGACAGCACGCCCATGGCGGCCGCCCGGCCCTTGCCGGGGTAGTAATCCGCTACCAGTGAAGTCGCTGCCGGTGCGAACGCCGCCTCGCCGATCCCCACCACCGCCCGGCAGGCAAAGAGTTGCCAGAAGTTCCGCACCAACCCGCCGAAGAAGGTGAACGCGCTCCACACCGCGACACCGCCTGCGATGACCGCCCGACGCGAACGGAGGTCGCTCAGCACTCCCATGGGCAGCGCCGCAAGCGAGTAGACGAGGATGTACGCCGAGCCCAGCCACCCCAGCTGGGTGTCGGTGAGGCCGAGATCGCGCTTCAGCGGCTCGAATAGCGCGAAGATGACGTTGCGGTCGAGGTAGTTGAGGAGGTTGATAAGCGTGAGCAAGCCCAGCGCATACGCCGCATACCGCCGCGTCACCGGATGCGGCCGATCCGCCAGCTCGCTACTCACGACTCACGACTCACAGCTCAATCGCCCAGCACGTACGCGAACACCAGCGGCGCCACAATCGTCGCATCACTCTGGATCATGAACTTGGGCGTGTCCACATCCAGCTTGCCCCACGTGATCTTCTCGTTCGGAACCGCTCCTGAATACCCGCCATAGCTCGTCGACGCATCAGAGATCTGCGCGAAGTACCCCCAGAACGGTACATCTTCCATCTGGAGATCCTGCACCATCGCCGGCACCGCACAGATCGCGAAATCCCCCGCGATGCCGCCGCCCACCTGAAAGAACCCGACGCTCGGCTTGTCCAGCACCGCGTCCCCGCCCTTCGCCTTCTGCTTGGCGACGTTGTATCCGCTGGCATCCAGGTACCAGTGCATCAGGTGTTCCATCTGCTCCGTGCCGCTCTTCACGCACTGATGATGCTTCACCTCGCCCCGGAATACCGCCGCCGCGAACATGTTTCCGGTCGTAGAGTCTTCCCAGCCCGGCGAATACACCGGGATGCCCTTCTCCCAGGCCGCCAGCAACCACGAATTCGCTGCCGGGATCTGGTAGAACTTCTCCATCGCCCCGTTGGCGAAAATATCCTGCAGGAACTCCGCCTCGAACTTCCGCTCACCCGAGTCGGCCGCCTGCTTCCACCGGTCGATCAGCTTCCGCTCCAGGTTCCGCATCACCGTTTCGGGGATCGCCGTATCCGTCACCCGGTTGAACCCTGCCTCGTACAGCGCCTTCTCATCCTCCACCGAAAGCGCCCGGTAGTCCTCGATGATCTTGTAGTCGTTGTACGCGAGCAGGTTGAACAGGTCCTCCTCGAGGTTGGCGCCGGTGCAGCAGATGCCATGCACCAGGTCCGCGCGGATCATCCGGGCCAGGATCTGCCCCAGCTTGGCCGTGCTCATGGCGCCAGCCAGAGTGACCAGCATCTTCCCGCCCGCCTTCACGTGGTTGTCGTAGCCACGCGCCGCGGCCACCGTTTCGCGGGCGTTGAAATGCAGGAAGTGCTGGTCGAGGAAAGTCCGGACACTCGTCATGATTCTGGCCTCAATTTGTTGGCGCTACCCGCTTACCCGCCTAACACCCAACGCCTAACGCCTAACGCCTACCCCCTCCTCGCCCTCGCATCCAGCACGAACTTCACCGCTTCCTTTGGATCATCCGTCACATGAAAAAGACTGAGGTCGGCTGTACTGATATTCCCGGCGGTCACCGCCGTATGGCGCAGCCAGTCCACCAGACCCTGCCAGTAGCTCTTCCCGAACAGGATCACCGGGAAGTTGCTCACCTTGCCGGTCTGGATCAGTGTCAGGGCCTCGAACAGTTCGTCCAGTGTGCCGTACCCGCCCGGAAAGACGATGAACGCAGTGGAGTACTTCACGAACATCGTCTTGCGCACGAAGAAGAACTTGAAGTAGAGCGCCCGGTTCGCAAACGCGTTGCCGCGCTGCTCGAAAGGCAGCTCGATATTGCACCCGATCGACAGCCCCCCACCCTC
>JANNSD010000074.1:0-15726 GCA_031402225.1 Gemmatimonadota bacterium
AGTCGCTTCTGTGCGCACTCGCGGCGCACCCAGCACGTGCCGCCCGCGACGGCTCGCCTTCAGGAACTCCTCCGTCGCCGCGATCGCCGTCATCAGCCGCTCGTGACACTCGTCGGCATCGTCCGCCCAGATCACCAGCCCGTGGTGCGCCAGTGCCAGCCCGATCGTCCCCTCCGGAATCTTGTCCGCCAGGAGGTCCACCGACCGCGCCAGCGGAAACCCCGGCCGCGCATACGGCACATACGCCACCTCACCCTTGAATACCTCCTTCACCAGCCGCTCCGCCACGCTGTCCTGCACGTTCGTCAGGCTCATCGTCGCCACGTCGTGCGTATGCACGATCACCCGGTGCGGCAGCAGCGAATGCAGCGGCGTCTCCACGCTCGGCGCCGGTCCCTCGCGGCCCAGCATGCAGTCACCCATGAACCGCATCATCTCGTGGTCGCTCATCGACGACACACCCCGGAGCCCCGCCAGGCCCTCCAGCGACAGCCGCGAGAATCCCTTCCGCCCGATCGACCGCAGATCGGTGCCGCTCCCCTTCACCAGCAGCGCGGAAACCATCCGCCCGCTGGCATCGGGAAGCGTCGTCTTGATCGAGCTGTTCCCGCCACCCGGCTGCACCAGCCGGGTCTCCCGGCCAATGAGGTTGGACAGGGTGACGAGCTGGTCCAGCTCGTCGGCTATTGGCGAGGAAGGCTGTGAGGTCATGGCCAGCAAGATAGCGCGCGGACAAGCCAGCGGCCGGGAGGGATGGGGCGCCCTGAGAGGGGATCGTGGAACGCACAGGTGCATCGGATCGACGGGGAACTCCGGCGTGCGTTCCCCTTTCCCCTCGAGGGGCACCCCGCCCGACTGGCTGCCCTGCCGATCCCGTCACCCGGCTCCCGTCTCCCGTCTCCCGTCTCCCGCCTATCTTCCCCCATGACCACTTTCGCAAAGCTCGGCCTCACCCCCGCCCTCGTCGAAGCCCTCACCGCCCTGGGCTATGAGGAGCCGACCCCCGTCCAGCGCGAGGCCATTCCTCCGTTGCTCGACGGACGCGACCTCCTCGGCCAGGCCGCGACCGGCACCGGCAAGACCGCCGCCTTCGCCCTCCCGCTCCTGCAGCGTCTCTCCACCGATGCGCCGGAGCCTTCCCGACCCGCCGTGCTCGTCCTCGTGCCCACCCGCGAACTCGCCATGCAGGTCGCCGAGGCGTTCCATCGCTATGGTCGCGCCGTGCAGGCGCGCACCGTGCCGATCTATGGCGGGCAGTCCTTCAGCCAGCAGATCTCCGTGCTCCGCCGCGGCGTGCACGTCGTCGTCGCGACACCCGGTCGCGCACTCGATCACATCCGCCGCAGCACCCTCGACCTGAGCGGCATCCAGGCTATCGTGCTCGACGAAGCCGACGAGATGCTCGACATGGGCTTCGCCGACGAGCTCGAGGCCATTCTCGAGGCCGCGCCGGTGAAGCGGCAGACCGCCCTCTTCTCCGCCACGCTTCCGTCGCGCATCGCCAAGATCGCCGAGCGGCACCTCGATGATCCGGTGCGGGTGCTCGTGCTCAGCGAGAAGACCCCCGCCGGCGCGCTCCCCAAGGTGCGGCAGACCGCGTACGTCCTGGCTCGCGCGCAGAAGGTCCCGGCCTTGGGCCTCGTGCTCGATCTCGAGGCACCCACGCTGGCACTCGTCTTCTGCCGCACTCGGCACGAGGTCGACAGCCTCGCCGAGAGCCTGTCCGGTCGCGGCTATCGGGTCGAGGCGCTGCATGGCGGCCTCACCCAGATCCAGCGCGACCGCGTCATGAAGCGCGCCCGCGGCGGTACCGTGGACGTCCTCGTCGCCACTGACGTCGCTGCGCGCGGTCTCGACATCGAGCACATCACCCACGTCATCAACTATGATGTCCCCGAGTCGCCCCAGACCTACATCCATCGCATTGGCCGCACCGGGCGCGCTGGTCGCGAGGGCGTCGCCATCACCTTCGCCGAGCCGCGCGAGCACCGGTTGCTTCGCAGCATCGAGTTGCTCACCAAGCAGAAGATCACCACCAATCCGCTGCCGACGGTGCACGACATCAAGGCCAAGCGCCTCGAGATCACCCGTGCCGACATCCGCGAGACGATCCAGGCCGGTGGTCTCGACAAGTACCGGGTGGTGGTGGAGACGCTGGCGGAAGAGTTCGACATCATGGACATCGCCGCGGCGGCGGTACAGCTGGCCCATCAGGCCGAGGCGGGTGAGGAACCGAGCGAGATCCCACCCGCGCCCGAGCCGAAGAAGCGCGAACGGCCGGCCAAGACGGAGAAGTACGCGAAGCACGGCGAGAAGTCCGACCGTCCGGCGAAGAAGCCCGTGGGGCGCGGACCGAAGATGGTGCGCGTGTTCATCGGGTCGGGCAAGACCGCCAACATGCGCCCCGCCGACCTCGTCGGGGCCATCGCCAACGAGGCCGGTATCGAGGCCAAGAGCATCGGCAGCATCGAGATCGCCGAGAAGTATTCGCTGGTGGAGTTGCCGGAGGAACTGGTGGACGACGTCATCAAGGCCCTGCGCAGCACGACAATCAAGGGGAAGAAGCAGACCGTCCGCCGCGACGCCGCGAACCGCCGCGGGTCCTAGGCACCGAGTCATCCTGAGCGCCGAGTCATCCTGAGCGTAGCGATGGATCGGCTGATCTCGAGTCATCCTGAGCGTAGCGAAGGATCGGCTGATCTCGAGTCATCCTGAGCGTAGCGAAGGATCAGCTGATCTCGAGTCATCCTGAGCGTAGCGAAGGATCGGCTGATCTCGAGTCATCCTGAGCGTAGCGAAGGATCGGCTGACTGGCGCGACGCTGGGGCGGCTCCTTCGGCACACGTCTGGCCGGGAGGGATGGGGCGCCCGGCGAGGGATCGTGGAACGCACGGTCGCATCGGATCGACGGGGAACTCCGGCGTGCGTTCCCCTTTCCCGAAGCCGGGCGCCCCGCCCGACCGGCCCCGCCCAACGGGCCCGACCGACCGGCCCCGCCCAACGGGTCCGACCGACCAGCCCCGCCCAACGGGCCCGACCGACTGGCCCTGCTATCGAATCCCGGACTGGGGCGGCTCCTTCGGCACCCGTGCCGTCGCTCAAGCTATCCGCCCGGACACCTCGGTTCGATGGCGAACGCGCCGGGCAACGGTGCCTCCGGAGCCATCCCCATTCGCCGCACCCCGGGCCGGGAGCGATGGGCGCCCCGCATCTCCGAGCCGGGAGGGATGGGGCGCCCGGCGAGGGATCGTGGAACGCACCGGTGCATCGGATCGACGGGGAACCCCGGCGTGCGTTCCCCTTTCCCGAAGCCGGGCGCCCCGCCCGACCGGCCCTGCTATCGAAAACCGGCGCCCCCCACGCGATCATCCACCACAAAGCGCTCCCGCGCCGGCATCGTCACCTTCGGCAAGCTCCGCGCATCCATCACAGCATCGGCCGCGATCACCCCATTCGCCGCCAGCAGGTACGCTGTCACCGCATAGATCTCCTCCGGCTTCAGCGAGCCCGGCGCCGTCAGCGGCATTGCCCGGTTGATGTAGTCGTACAGCGTCGTCGCGTACGGCCAGTAGTTCCCGATCGTGTGCGTGATCTTGAAGTCGTTGTCGAAGCTGAAATCCGTCGGATCCTTCCCCACGAGCTGCGGATATACCGGCGGCGCTCCCTGCCCCGCGTCCCCGTGACACGCCGCGCACTTCGCCGCATACACCAGCTTCCCGTCGGCTACCGTTCCCTGCCCGGGAGGAAGATTCTTTCCCGTCGGGTTCACGCTCTTGTCCCACGCCGCAATCTCCTCTGCCGTTGGCGCCCGTCCCAACCCGAACGTGCCCACGGCGGAGTGACTCTCGACTCTGGACTCTGGACTCTGGACTCGCGCACCATTGCACGCGGTCGTCGCCACCACGAGCCCCACCCACACCACGCGCCTCATACCTCCGCCTCGAACTTGACCGCGCCATCGCTCTCCACGCGCCACCCGCGGATATAGCTGAAGTGGTAGTCCGTGCCGACCCCGCGCACCCGCTTGAACTCAGCCCGCGTCGGCTGCACCGCACCGGTCTCGTCCGTCGCTCGGCTCAGCAGCACCGCCGCCTTCCCGTCCCACTGCCACATCTGCTCGAATCGCACCGGTGCCAGCGGCAGGTTGTTCCCCTCGATCCGCGCCGGCTGCCAGCTCTTCCCGCCATCGGTGCTCACTTCCACCTTCGCGATCCGCCCCCGCCCGCTCCACGCCAGCCCGCGGATCGGCCACCATCCCTTGTCGGTGAGTTGCTGTGGATACGTCGGCGACGTGATCACCGACTTCACGTCCATCAGGAAGCTGAACTGCCGAGCCTTGGCGCCAGGAATCGGGTCGGTGTACTTCGACGTCTCGTCCTTCGACATGTTCGGCTGGTCACTCAGCTCCAGGCGTCGCACCCACTTGATGCTCGTGTTCCCCTCGAACCCCGGCAGCAGCAGCCGCACCGGATACCCGTTCGATGGGCGGAGCGGTTCACCGTTCTGCCCCCATACCAGCAGCGCGTCGTCCAGCCCCTTCTCCACCGGGATGCTCCGCGACAGCCGCGCCGCATCTCCCCCTTCGGCGATGAACCACTTGGCGCCAGGCTTCACTCCCGCTTCGCGGAACAGCGTCGCCAGCGGCACGCCAGTCCACTCCGCCGTGCTCAGCAACCCATCCACCTGCTGCGGCGTCATCTCCGGCTTCGGCGCCCGAAACGCCGCCCGCCCGTTGCCCGAGCACTCGATGAAATACGTGCGTGTCACCGTCGGATACCGCAGCAGTTGCGCCAGGTCGATCATCAGCGGACGCTCCACCATCCCATGGATCATCAGCTTCCACTTCTGCGGGTCCACCAGCGCCACGCCGTTGTGGTTTCGCTCGAAGAACAGGTCCGATGGCGTGATCGTGCCCGACAGGTCCTGCAGCGGTGCAAACGAGGCCCCGCTCAGCACACCTGCCGGCGCCCGCGTTGGATCCACGAATGGTGACCGCATTCCCCGCGCGCTGGTGACCAGTCCCGGCACCGCCGTTGGATCAGGGGGCACGACCACTGCAGCGGTGTCAGCCGCTACAGCCGCAGGGCCCTGCGCCAGCAAGCGATACGGCTTCGCAGCGAGAGCGGCAGCACCAGCAATGCCCGCGGCACTCGCAAGCAGTGCGCGACGGGAGATGTCACCCTCACGGGCGGCGTCATCCGGTGGTCGTGTCATCCAGAACTCCTGTGGCCGCGCGGCCACGTTGAATGCGACGTGTTGTCGTGCCGAAGGAGCCACCCCGGAGACGCGCCCAGCGCTGTGACAGGGCTTCAGATCCTATTGGCGCACCGGAGCCGGTGCCGGCACCAGCGCCAACGCTGGATTCTTCCGCGCGACCAGCGACGGCGGCGGGTTGAATGCAACATGTCCCACCGTGGCGTAGGGCACGTCGGCCGGCGCGCCGCCCAGCGGCCAGTCCTGTTCCTTGCCCGGCGAATCGGGACGCGGGTGACTGTTGATGAACGCCGAGAGGTCGAACGCCTCCTGCCAAGTGAGGGTGCCTCCCTGGCCGAACGGCATGTTGTGCTGGATGAAGCTCGCCGCCCGCTCCAGTCGCGCCATCGAGGCGCCGATGCTGAAGCTCCTCGGTCCCCAGAGCGCCGGAAACGGCGCGATCCCCTGGCCGTCCGCACCGTGGCACGTCGTGCACTTCGCCGCAAAGGCCGCCGCCCCCCGCGTCGCATCGCCCGTAAGCGTATCCGGCGCGTCGAGCAGCCCCTTCGTTCCCGCGATGTGCGCCCCCACCGGCACGCCGGTCGAGATGTACGCCATGTAGGCCAGGATATCCTGCATCTCCCGGCTCTCCACCGGCAGCCGACTCCCCGCCAGCGATCGCGTGAAGCAGTAGTTCACCCGGTCCGCGAGCGGGATCACCGCTCCCGAGCGGTTCATGTACTTCGGAAACCGCGCGAACGCGCCGGTGAGCGGGGCGGCTTCCACGCGGAGCCCGTCACTCAGGTGACAGCTCGTGCAGTTGAGGCTCCCGGGCGCGTACTGCGGCAGGCTATCACGCGTGTGCCGCAGCAGGAACAGCCCGCGCCGCACCGCGTTGCCCAGGCTGTCGCCGGGAATGCTGTCGAGCGACGGCGGCGCCCACCCCGCGAGCCCGTAGTCGACCTGCGTCGCCACAATCGTCGTGTCGACGGCGCTCGCAACGGGCTTCGCCGGCGGTGGCGCCGAGCACGCAGCCAGAACGACCCCCAGCGCAACGGCCGACAAACGCGCCCGGAGGGATGGGGCGCCCGACGGGCGCGTGCCCGTCATCTCGGCACAGCCACAAGTCCCAGCGCAACCCGCCGCCACCCCGTCCACACTTCCCGCTCCGACCCCGACCGGATCAGCATCTGGCTCGAAATTCCCCCATCGAGCAGCACCGCGCTCGACGCTCCCAGCGCCCCCATCACTGCCGCCATCTCCGGCGTCGTCAGCCCGAGCGGGATGTTCGCCAGTACCCCGCCCATCCCCTCGAACCGCGTCATCGCCACCAGCACTTTCCCGTCCCGCTGCACGCCAAGCGCCAGTCGCGCATCCCGATGCACACGATCCACCCCCACACCATCCACCCGCAGCGGCAACGGCACCTCGCCATCACCAGCAAGCAGCGTCGGATACGATTGAAACGCCGTCGACGCCTGCACCAACCCCAATGAATCCGGCGACACCAGCCGCACCGCCCCCGACCCATCCACCACCACCCCCGGCGCCAGCGGTCCGCGACCCGGCGCCTGCCGTTCGACGCCGTCCTGCACCACCCAGCCCCACGGCTGGTCGGTGAACTGTCCGGCATTCACGGCAAACACCGCCTCCGCCGGCGCGTCATCCACCGCCCACCGCCCGGC
Organism: Gemmatimonadota bacterium; assembly: GCA_031402225.1. Lineage (GTDB taxonomy): Bacteria > Gemmatimonadota > Gemmatimonadetes > Gemmatimonadales > GWC2-71-9 > JAGGAG01. Next base: position 6,879 of record JANNSD010000074.1, read on the forward strand.
GAACACCTGGCCGTCGGCCGGCTTCACCAGCCGGAACTCCAGCAGCGACGGATCCAGCCGCGCGACGATGACGCGCACCCGGAACGCCTCCCCGTCACCTGACAGCGAGAACTCGCCCCACTCCACGCCCGGCGCCGCCTGCCGCCACTCGACCCGGTCCGCCACCGCCGGCAGCGCCGCACTCCACCTGATCGGCGCCGCATCAGCGCGCCACCACGTCTCCCATCCCCCCGACGCGCGCACCGCCAGCGCCGGTTCCCGCACCACAGCCGGAACCGGCAGCCCTATCAGCGAGAGTGCAATGACGGAAGCCGACAGCCTCACATCGGTACGCCCGCCTTCTGCATTGCCGCTACCCGCTCTCGCGTAACGCCCAGCGCACTGTTGATCGCGTCGGCTTCCGCCTCCGGAATCTTCCCCGCCTTCACCTGCGTGTTGCTCTGCGCGTAACCGATCGCCTTCTCCCGCGTCACGATCCAGGTGGCCAGCGTCATGCCCGACGCCGTCGCTCCCGCCTTCTGGATCGCCTCCGCCGCGGTGTTGGCGGCCGAGCCCGGCGCCGTGGGCGCCACCGGCGTGGCGCCGCAAGTCTTCTCGATCTTGGCGACCAGCGCCTCGTCAAACGCCTCCACCTCCTTGTTCGCCGTTATCGCGCTCGTGCCCCGCGATGTGAAGCCGGCCATCGTCTTCTGGAAGTTGTCCAGCGTCTGCTGGTCCGCCGGCGTGCCCTTCCCCGCCCCCATCCGCTCCGCCGCGGCCTGGGCTGCCTTCGCCTGCGCCTCCATCTGGGCCTCCTCCGACTCACCAATAGCGGCCGACTCCCCCGCCGCACCCGCCTTCTTCCCCAGCGCCTCCCGCTGCGGCGCCGCCTCCTGCGTCAGCTTGTCCCGGCAGGCGTTGTACTTGTCGCGCCGCTGCTCGTAGTCCGCACGCGCCTTCTCGTATTGCTCTTTCGCCTTCTCGCTGTTCTTCTGCTGCGCCTCCGCATCTTTCACCGCCTGCGGCGCCGCCGCGACCTCGGCGGCCAGCCCCGTGTTCACCTGCGCCAGCTGCGCCGACGTCAGGTCGAGGTTCTCCACGTACCGCGGGGGCGAAGTCGGGACCCCCGCCGCACCGGTAGCCGCTGACGTGGCGGCCTTCTTCAACTTGCTGAACTGGGCCTGGGACACAGAAGGCATGATGGCGCCGGCGAGGACGCCGAGCACCGCGACAACGACGCGACGGGACATGGCTGTGGCTCCGTGAGGGAAGGCTTCCATCGCAATTCTACCCCCGATTCGAGCGACGGCAACAGCCCAGCCCCCGTATGAACTGTGACCTCTGGTCCCATTGACCCCGGCGCGGCCACACCACACAATCAGTTAGTTTGCCAGTCACCCCGACACCATCGCCTCGAACTCGTGAGGAGTCCCGCTCCATGGCCGCAAAGCGCTTCAAGGGCAAGATCAGGCTCGACGTCCGCGATTCCGTGCCCGATTGGGGGCCATACATCCCGACGAGGGCGCCCGAAGGATCGCCGAACGTCCTGTTCATCCTCTATGACGACACCGGCCTGGCGGCCTGGTCGCCCTACGGCGGCCGGATCAACATGCCCACCCTGCAGAAGCTGGCCGACAATGGGCTGATCTACACCCAGTGGCATACCGCGGCGCTCTGCTCGCCTACCCGCTCCATGATCCTCACCGGCCGCAATCACCACCTGAACGGCATGTCCTGCATCACCGAGGGCGCCAACGGCTTCCCCGGCGCGCATGCCCGTATCCCCGATGAGTGCGCCACCGTAGGACAGATCCTGCAGGACGGCGGCTGGAGCACCTACTGGATCGGTAAGAACCACAATGTCCCCGAGACTGACCTCTCCTCCGGCGCCAGCAAGAAACAGTGGCCGCTGCAGAAGGGCTTCGATCGCTTTTACGGATTCATTGGTGGTGAAACGAGCCAGTGGTACCCCGACCTCGTCGAGGACAGCCATTACATCGAGCAGCCCTACACCCCCGAAGAGGGCTATCACCTCTCCAAGGACCTGACCGACAGGGCGATCGGCATGCTCAAGGACCAGAAAGCCGGCAATCCGTCCAAGCCCTGGTTCCTCTGGTTCAATCCCGGCGCCAATCATGCCCCGCACCACTGCCCCAAGGACTATATCGACAAGTACAAGGGCAAGTTCGACGACGGCTACGAAGCGTACCGCGAATGGGTGCTGCCCCGAATGATCGAGAAGGGAATCCTGCCGAAGGGCACCCAGCTCACGCCGCTCAACCCGCTCCCTGAGGATGTGGCGAACCCCGGCGACCATGTGCGCCCCTGGGATACCCTCAATGCCGATGAGAAGAAGCTCTTCTCGAAGCTCATGGAAGTGTACGCCGGCTTCTCGGAATACACCGACGTGCAGATCGGTCGTATCATCGAGTACCTCGAAAAGACCAATCAGCTCGAGAATACCCTCATTTTCTACGCCGCCGACAACGGCGCCTCCGGCGAGGGCAGCCCCAACGGCTCCGTCAACGAGAACAAGTTCTTCAACGGCTATCCCGACGAGCTCAGCGAGAACCTGAAGTACATCGACGTCCTGGGTGGACCTGAGACCTACGAGCATTTCCCCACCGGCTGGGCCGCCGCCACCTCGGCGCCCTTCAAGATGTTCAAGCGCTACTCCGAGTACGCCGGCGGCACCTGCGACCCCATGGTCATCTCCTGGCCCAAGGGCATCAAGGCCAGGGGCCAGGTCCGGAACCAGTACCACCATGTCACCGACATCGTGCCGACCATCCTGGAGGTCTGCGGACTCAAGATGCCCAAGGTGTACAAGGGCGTCGAGCAGTACCCGCTCTCCGGCGTATCGATGACATACAGCTTTGACGCAAAGCCCGACGGCAAGACCAGGAAGAAGCGGCAGTACTACGCCATGCTCGGCACCCGCGGCATCTGGGAGAAGGGCTGGAAGGCGGCGGCCCTCCACGCCCCGCTGACCGGCAAGGGCCATTTTGACCAGGACGAGTGGGAGCTCTACCACGTGGACAAGGACCGCGCTGAGTCCACGAACCTGGCGAAGAAGCGGCCTGACAAGCTCAAGGCGCTCATCAAGGCCTGGTTCAAGGAGGCCGACAAGAACATGGTGCTGCCGCTCGACGATCGCAGCGCCGTCGAACAGGCCAACATCGAGCGGCCATCCGAGGAGGCCGTCCGCGACCGCTACATCTACTACCCGGGCGCCGCGTCCGTGCCAGGGAGTGTCGCGGCCAATGTGGCTGGTCGTTCCTACAAGATCCTGGCCGACGTGGAGATCACCGACCCCGATTGCGCCGGCGTCATCTTCGCCCATGGCTCACGCTTCGGCGGCCACGCCCTCTTCATCAAGGACAAGAAGCTGTACTACGTCTACAACTTCCTTGGCATCAAGCCGGAGCAGAAGTTCGTCTCCGACGCCCTGAAGCCCGGCAAGTACACCCTCGGCATGGAGTTCGCCCGCGAAAAGGCCGGCACGTACAAGGAGTCGGAGGGCACCACCAGGCTGTACGTCAACGATAAGGTCGTGGCCGAGGGTCCCATGCGTGCCCAGATCGGAAAGTTCACCCTCTGCGGTGATGGGCTGTGCGTGGGGTATGACAGCGCTGACGCTGTAAGCGAAGAGTACCAGTCGCCCGGCACGTTCAAGGGCGGTACGATCCTCGGCGTCGCGGTCACCGTTGAGGAAGCGACGTACCTCGACCTCGAAGCGCTAGCCGCCGCCGCGTTCGCGACGGACTGATTCATGGAAGAGATACTGCGCCAGGTCGCCGACACCATTTCGCTCTGCCTCGAGGCCGTGGCGCTCCTCGCCGTCGTCCTCGGGGCGGTGCAGGCGGTCGTCAGCATAGGCCGCCTCATGTTGACGCGGCAAGCGGACGGCCACGCGAAACGCCTCGCCTGGATCGAGTTCTCCCGCTGGCTCATTGCCGGGCTCACCTTCCAGCTCGCCGCCGACATCGTACGCACCATGGTGGTGCCCGACTGGGACGATATCGGTCGGGTGGCCGCCATCGCCGTCATCCGCACCTTCCTGACACACTTCCTGGATCGCGACATCGAGGTCGTCCGCGAACGCGACGCCGCGGGGAGGGCCCACCATGTCGAGCCCTCCTGACGCTGTGGGCCTCCTCTCCACCGCCGACGAACTCGCCGCGCGCCGCACCGGCATGGCGTTTCAGCGGACCCGCATGGCCGCCGACCGCACCATCATGGCCGTCATGCGCACCGCGTTGTCCCTCATCGGCTTCGGCTTCACCATCTTCCAGTTCTTCCAGCGGCTCAACGAGTCCGGCGCCATCTCGCACGATCGCGCCGCGCGCCGCTTCGGCCTCGCACTCGTGGTGCTCGGCATCGCCATGCTGGCCGTCGGCATCGCGTTCCACGTCAGCTACATGAACGAACTCCGGCGCATGCGCGTCCAGCTCAAGGCTGAGGGCCTGATCCGGGCCGAAACCCAGTTTCCAGTTTCCCTCAGCCTCATCGTGGCTGTCCTCCTGCTGCTCCTCGGCGTGGTCGCCATGGCCAGCATGGCGTTCAACGTCGGCCCCCTCGACTGAGCCGACTCCAACGTGCCATACCATCTTCTGGCCAAGCCCGCGGGCGCCGCCTGCAACCTCGGCTGCGAGTACTGCTTCTTCCTCTCCAAGGAAAACCTCTATCCGCGGGAAAGCCCGCTGATGGACGAGGACACCCTGGAGAGGTACGTCCGCCAGCTCATGCAATCGTCGCCCGGCCCCGAGGTGCATGTTGCCTGGCAGGGCGGCGAGCCGATGCTTCGCGGCATCGACTTCTTCCGGCGCTCGGTCGAGCTCGCCGCGAAGTACCGCCAGGGGCGCCAGCGCGTCGTCCACACCATCCAGACCAACGGCACCCTCATCGACGATGAGTGGGCGGCGTTCTTCAAGGAGAACAACTACCTGGTGGGCCTGAGCCTCGACGGCCCGCGCGAAATGCACGATGCCTTCCGCATTACCAAGCAGGGCACCGGCAGCTTCGATGAGGTGATCCGTGGCTGGAACATCCTCCGCAAGCACAACGTGGACGTCAACATCCTCTGTACCATCCATGCCGCCAACCAGGACCACCCGCTCGAGGTCTACCACTTTTTCCGGGACGAACTCAAGGCGGAGTACATCCAGCTCATCCCCATCGTCGAGCGCGCCACCCCCGACACCATCGACATCGCCAATGAGGGATGGGGCGGCCAGCGCGGTCGCGACCGGCCGCTCTACAAGCAGGAAGGCAGCCTCGTCACGAAGCGCACGGTGAACGCGGAGAAGTTCGGGGCCTTCCTCACTGCCATCTTCGACGAGTGGGTCACCCGCGACGTCGGCAAGGTCTACGTCACCACCTTCGATGTCGCCCTAGGCAGCTTCATGGGACAGCACAACCTCTGCATCGTCGCCCCCACCTGCGGCGATGCCCTGGTCATGGAGCACAACGGCGACGTCTACTCCTGCGACCACTTCGTCGAGCCCAAGTACAAGCTCGGCAACATCGCCGACACCCCCCTCGGCACCCTGGTCGCCTCCGAGCGCCAGCGCCGCTTCGGGTCGCACAAGTACGAGTCGCTCCCGAAGTACTGCAAGGAATGCCCGGTCCTGTTTGCCTGCTATGGCGAGTGCCCCCGCAACCGCTTCATCAAGACGCCGGATGGTGAGGATGGACTCAACTACCTCTGCGCCGGCTACAAGGCGTTCTTCACGCACATCAAGGAGCCGATGAAGAAAATGTCCGGCCTCATCCGCGCCGGGCGCTACGCCGACGAGATCATGGCCACGGGGACGTGAGGACGTGAGGACGTGATGACGTGAGGGGCGCCCCGCCCTCCTGCCCCCCTACACACCGCATGCCGCGTATCTTCCTCGCATGACCACACCCGAAAACCTGGCGTCCGCACTGGCCGACCGCTACCGCATCGACCGCGAACTCGGCCAGGGCGGCATGGCCACTGTCTACCTCGCCGAGGACTTGAAGCACGGTCGCAAGGTAGCCATCAAGGTCCTGCACCCCGAGTTGAGCGCCGTCATCGGGGGCGGTCGCTTCCTCGCCGAGATCAAGCTGACGGCGAGCCTGCAGCACCCCAACATCCTGGGTCTCATTGACTCCGGAGTTGTTCCTCTCGACTCTCGACTCTCGACGCTCAGCTCGTCTGACGACTCACGACTGCCGACTGCCGGCTTGTTGTACTACGTCATGCCCTTCGTCGAGGGCGAGTCCCTTCGCGACCGCCTGCAGCGCGAAAAGCAGCTCCCCATCGACACCGCCGTCAGCATCGCGAAGGAAGTGGCAAGCGCCCTGGACTACGCCCATCGCCAAGGCGTGGTGCATCGCGACATCAAGCCCGAGAACATCCTGCTCCACGACGGCCGCGCCGTCGTCGCCGACTTCGGCATCGCCCTCGCCATGCAGCAGGCCAACGGCGGCCGCATGACCCAGACCGGCATGTCGCTCGGCACGCCGAGCTACATGTCGCCGGAGCAGGCGATGGGCGAACGGGAGATCGGCCCGAGGAGCGATGTCTACGCGCTCGGCGCCGTGACGTATGAGATGCTCACCGGCGAAGCGCCATTCACCGGCCCCACCGCGCAGTCGATCGTGGCGAAGGTGATGACCGAGGAACCAGCGTCGATCATCCTCCGCCGCAAGACGGTGCCGTCCACCGTCGAGCAGGCAGTCTTCACCGCGCTGCAGAAGCTTCCCGCCGACCGCTGGGGCACGGCGAGGGAGTTCTCTGAGGCCCTTTCAAGTCCTCACGTCCTCACGTCCTCACGTCATCCTGCGCGAAGCGAAGGATCCTCACGTCCTCACGTCCTCACGTCCTCCAGCGCCCTGCGCGCCCTAAGCGCCTTGGCGGCCCTCCTCGCCGCGGCAGCCATCTGGGGATGGGCCCGCAAGCCCGCCGCGCAGCCCGCACCAATCGCAAGATACGAAATCCGCCTCCCCTGGTTCGCCAGTCAGCGCCTCTCGTATTCCGGCGGGTCGCTCGCCATCTCCCCCGACGGCGCCAGCATCGCCTATGTCGCGCGCCGCGAGCAGGGCGAGCGCTCCCTCTGGGTGCGCGACCGCGACGCCCTCGAGGCGCACCCCATCGAGGGCACCGACCGCGCCGACGCCCCCTTCTTCTCGCCCGATGGCCAGTGGATCGCGTACTTCGTCGATGGCAAGCTGTTCAAGGTCCCGGTGCGAGGCGGACCGCCCGCGCTGGTCGCCGATTCCGCCAACATCGCCGTTCCCTCGGGGTACTGGCGCACGGACGGCAGCATCGTCTTCGTCGGCGACCCGTTCGATATTCGCATGACGTCCACCACCGGGCAGGCCGGCGTGGTGCAGCTCGCGGAGCGGCCCGGGGCCATGGCCTGGGTTTTCCCCTCCGAGCTGCCCGGCACGGACGCGATGCTCGTCACGTCCTGCACGAACAACTGTGCGAGCATGACGCTGTTCGCGCTGGACGTGAAGACCGGGAAGCAGGTCGAGCTGGCGCAGAACACGGCACGGGGCTGGTTCGTCCCGTCCGGCCACCTCATCTACCTGCGGCAGGACGGCAGCGTCTTCGCCCAGCAGTTCGACCCGCGCACCTTCACCCTTGGTGGCTCGCCCGTCCCGCTCGCCTCGAACGTACGCATGCGCCTCGGCATTACCGGCGAGATGGCCTTCAGCCGGAGCGGCACCATGGTGAACCTCGAGGGCACCAGCGGGCAGGACCTCCGGTTCGTGCGCATCGACCGCGCCGGCCGGCGCCTGCCGGTTGATCCCGACTGGCGCGGCTCCTTCAACTCCCTCGCGCTATCACCCGATGGGAAGCAGCTCGCGATCAGCGTCGTGCAAGGCGGGCACACCGATCTCTGGATCAAGCAGCTCGACAGGGGCCCGCTCACCCGGCTCACCTTCGAGGGCGCCGTCAACTACCGCGCCGCCTGGGCGCCCGATGACCACTCGGTCGGGTTTCTCTCCGACCGCACCGGCCGCACCCTTCCGTACCTGGCCCGCGCCGATGGCAGCAGCCCCGCCACGCGGATTGCCCTTCCTGACACGGGCCAGGTCGACGAGATCCAGTGGACGAAGGATGGGCGGTGGATCGTCTACCGCACCGGCGTGGTCGCCGGCGTGCGGCGCATCGCCAGGTATCATGTCGGCGACTCCACCGCCACCGCCATCGAGGACGGCCGCTTCGATCAGTACATGCCCACCGTCTCGCCCGACGGACGCTGGCTCGCGTACGTCACCGTGGAGTCGGGACGGGAAGAGGTCTATGTGCGGCCGTTCCCCGGCACCAGCGATGCCCGCTGGCAGGTGTCCAGCGCCGGCGGATCGTCTCCCGTATGGTCGCCGTCGGGGAAGGAACTCTTCTTCGTTGCCGCCGCGAACCGGCTCGTGACCGTGCCGATCATTCCGGGCCCGGCCTTCCAGACCGGCGCGCCCGCGAGCCTCTTCTCCATCGAGGGCCTGGTGCTGCCCCCGTATCACCAGGCCTTTGCCGTGATGCCTGACGGCCAGGGTTACTACTTTCTCGAGGATCAGGGTGGCAGCGGCGCGGAGTTGCGCTACGCCATCGTGACGCTCAACTGGCTGGACGCACTGAACAAGCCTTCCACGAAAGCGACCAAATAGCATGGCGACCGTACTCATCACTGGATGCAGCACCGGCATTGGCCACGCCACCGCGCTCGCCTTCGCCCGCGCCGGTCACAAGGTCGCCGCCACCATGCGGAACCCCGGGCGCGCGCCCCAGCTCGCCGAGCAGGCCGCGAAGGAGAAGCTGCCGATCACCGTCATCGCCATGGATGTGGACACCGACGCGTCGGTCACGCAGGGCATCGCCGCCGCGGTGAAGGCGCTC
>JANNSD010000075.1:0-52106 GCA_031402225.1 Gemmatimonadota bacterium
CGAGATGCTCGACGACCATGTTGGCGGTGACGAGATCGAAACTGTCGGCCCGGAACGGCAGGGAACCGATGTCGCCGCGGCAGCGGCAGCCGATGGTGGCGTGGCGATGCACCGACTCGAAGTCGTAGTCCAAGCCCACCACCACGCCGGCGCGGCCAATGAACTCGCGTTCGCGGGCAGCCTGCCACGACGGCAGCAACTGGTGGCCGCACCCCAGGTCCAGCCAGTGGCCGCCATCGGGAACCCGGCTACCGAGCACGTCGACGAAGGTGTCCTGGTGGTAGCGGACGCCGGGGGTAATGCGCTGCTGCATGGCGCGGACGAGCCGTTGGATGGAGTTGCGCAGCGGGGCCATTGGTCGGGTAGGTTTCGAGGTCAGTGTGTTAGCGGTGCAACATAGTCGGGAGACGGGAGACGGGAGACGGGAGACGGGAGACGGAGGTACTGCAATTGCGGATAGGCCACGGATGACCTCGAGAACGACTCCAGCCCCAATTGCCACTGTCGCTGGCAGTGACCTCCGGCTGCCCCTCTGGGGGGCTCTGGCGGCCTTTGGGGCGCTGTTTGCCCCGACGCTGGCCGGGCTGGCGCGCGAGTGGTGGACCAGCCCCGATGCCGGGCATGGCCTCCTGCTGGCCCCCCTGGCGATCTGGCTGGGGTACCGCAGCGGCCTCGACCGGACCTCGCGGCCGGCGCCCTGGTGGGGGCTACTGGTGCTCCTGGGCTCGGTCCTCCTCCGCTTTGCGGGGGCCCTCGCCGTGGAGCAGTTTTCCCAGCGCGTCGCCCTTCTGGGCTCACTCACCGGACTAGTCCTCTTCTTTTTCGGCTGGCGGCAGCTGCTGCGCTGGTGGCTGCCGGCCTCCCTGCTGGTGTTGTCGATACCCCTCCCTGCCATCGTGCTCAACCAACTGGCGCTGCCGCTGCAGTTGCAGGCCTCCCGCATGGGCGCCGCCCTGCTCGAGTGGCGGCAGATCCCGGTGCGGCTGGCAGGCAACGTGATCCTGCTGCCGGGGCACCAGTTGTTCGTCACCGAAGCATGCAGCGGGCTCCGCTCACTGACGGCGCTGCTCAGCCTCGGGCTGCTCCTGGGCGCGCTCTGGCTCAGGAGTCCGCTGCTCAGGCTGCTGCTTGTCGCGGCCGCAGTGGTGATCGCGGTACTGGTCAACGCGGTGCGGGTATTCCTGACGGGGTTCTTCGTGTACTTCATCTCGCCGGAAATGGGGCAAGGGTTCCTGCACCTGAGCGAGGGCTGGCTGCTGTTCGTGGTGTCGCTGGCGGTGCTGGGCGTGGTGACGTGGCTGGCGCGGGGGCTGGAGGAGCGCCTGGGATGGGGAACGAGAACGGGGGCCGCCCATGGCTGACCGGCGCGCCTGGCTCCCGGCCCTGGTGCTCGGCGCCGGAGCACTGATGGTGCTCGGCATCCGTGATCCCAAGGGTGCCGAACTGCGGGAGACGCTCACGACCCTTCCGAGAGAGGTCGGGATGTTCTCATCGGAGGACCAGTCGATCAGCGCGGAGGAACTCGCCGCCAATGGAGCCAGCACCTACCTGCTCCGCTCCTTCAAGGATGCGGCGGGGAGCGGTTTCTCGGTGTACGTCGGCTACTACGCCCACCAGCGGAACGGGAAGACGATCCACTCCCCCAAGAACTGCCTCCCCGGCTCCGGTTGGGAGCCGCTCTCGGCAGGAATCCGGCGGGTGGAGGTGCAAGGGGAGTCGGTTCCGGTCAACCGCTACATGTTGGCCCAGGGCGGACATAGGGCACTGGTGTATTACTGGTATCAGGGCCGGGGGAGGGTGGCGGCGAGCGAATACCAGGTGAAATGGGAACTGCTGCGCGACGCAGCGTTCAGGGCGAGAACCGAGGAGGCGATGGTGCGCATCGTGGTGCCGCTGGGGAATGAGAAGGACGACGCTGCCGCCGACCTGATGGCCGACGCTGCGGTGCGGCAGCTGGTTCCAGCGCTGCACCGGGTCCTGCCCACCTGAGCGTGCGCCCGGTGCCTCCTGACGCGAAGCGCAGCGAAGCCGTCTCGCCGCACCATGTGTTGACGGTGACGCTGGAGGACTACTATCACGTCAAGGCGTTCAACCGGCTGATCCACTCCGGCCAGTGGTACCGCTTCGAGAACCGGCTGGAGCGCAACACGGAGCGCACGCTTGATCTGCTGGATGAGACGAAGTCGAGGGCGACCTTTTTCGTGTTCGGCAACCTGGCCGAGAGCATGCCCGAACTGGTGCGGAAGATCGTGGCGCGGGGCCATGACGTGGGCAGCCGCGGGATGTACCCGAGGGACATCGCGCAGCTGACGCCGGAAGAACTCACGACGGACCTGGCGCGGTCGAAGGAGGCGGTAGAGAAGGCATCCGGGCAGGCGGTACGTGGGTTCCGGGCCGGCGAGGTCTGGAACGAGCCCGACGACCTCTGGATCCTCGACCTCATCGCCGAGGCGGGCTACCAGTACGACTCGAGCTTCTGCCCCTGGATGCGCAAGGCCAAGGACCGGCCCGACCTGCTGCTGACGCATCGGCGCACGGTGAACAACCGCGACCTCTGGGTGCTGCCGATCTCCTCGTTCAGCCTGCTGGGCTGGCGTCTGCCGCTCGGCGGGAACTTCCTGCGCCAGTTTCCCCGCCCGCTGGTGCGGCATGAACTGAAGCGCTGGGCCACGCAGCTCGCGGTGCCCCTGGTGACCTACTTCAATGTGTGGGAAATCGACCCTGACCAGCCACGCATCGAGGCGGCGCCACTGCTGCAGCGCATCCGGCAGTACCGTAACCTCGACCGGATGTACGGCTTGCTGCAGGAAACGCTGTCCACCTACCGATTCACCAGCATCGCCGACTGGCTCCGGATCGCGCCGGAAGTCCCTGCGCCGGTAGCATACGCGCGAGCCCGCACCCCTTTACCGTCCCGAATCGCCACGCCGCAGCAGCTCCAACTCGGCGTCGAGACTCCCGCACCCATCCCGGTGACCCTGGTGGTTCCCTGCTTCAACGAGGAGCACGGGCTCGCCTACCTGAAGAACACGCTGCAGTCGGTGGAGAAGCGGCTGGGCGACCACTACGACTTCCGGTTTGTATTCGTGGACGACTGCAGCACCGACAACACGTACGCCGGGCTCCTCACCACATTTGGCGGCCGGACCAACTGCAAGATCGTCCGGCATGAGGTGAATGGCGGGGTCGCGGCAGCGATCATGACTGGCATCAAGGCCGCCGACACGGCCATCGTGGCCTCCATCGACGCCGACTGCAGCTACGATCCGCATGAGCTCGCCGGCATGGTGCCCATGCTTGCTGATGACGTGGACCTCGTGACGGCATCGCCCTACCACCCGGATGGGGGCGTACTGAACGTGGCCGGATGGCGGCTCTTCCTGTCGCGGTCGCTGTCGGGTATCTACCGGCATGTGCTGCACAACAAGCTGCACACCTATACCAGCTGCTTCCGGGTGTACCGGCGCAGTGCGGCGATCACGATCCCGATCCATGAGCGTGGCTTCCTTGGAGTCGCGGAGTTCATCGGGCGGCTGGACCTGGCCGGCTCGCGCATCGTGGAGTACCCGACGCGGCTCGAGGTGCGCATGCTGGGCCGCTCGAAGATGAAGGTGCTGCAGACCATCGCGGGCCAGCTAGGTCTGCTGCGGAAACTGGTGGTGGTGCGTGCCAACAGCTAGCGTCGGGATCGTCGGTGGCGGCATCCTCGGCATGACGCTGGCCAAGCAGCTCACCGCGGCCGGGTGCCGGGTGACGCTCATCGAGGCGGCACCGACCACCGGCGGCCTCGCAAGCGCCGCGCGGCACGGCGAGTACACCTGGGACCGCTTCTACCACGTGGTGCTTGCGTCCGACCAGCACCTGCATGCCCTGCTCGAGGATCTCCAGCTCGGCGACCGCCTGAAGTGGGGCACGACCCGTACCGGGTTCTACACCGATGGGCGCCTCTACTCGCTTTCCACTAGCCTCGACTTCGCGCTCTTCCCGCCGCTGTCCCTCATCGACAAGGCACGACTGGCCGGCACCATCCTCTACGCATCTCGCGTGACCGACTGGCGCGCGCTGGAAGCGGTGCCGGTAGCGACCTGGCTCGAGCGGCTGTCCGGGAAGCGCGTGTTCGAGAAGATGTGGCTGCCGCTGTTGCGGTCGAAGCTGGGAGAGAACTACCGGCTGGCAAGCGCGTCGTTCATCTGGGCGATCATCCAGCGGATGTATGCCGCCCGCCGGTCCGGCCTCAAGGTGGAACGCTTCGGGTATGTCGATGGCGGCTATGCGCTGGTGCTGGATCGTTTCCAGAAACACCTCGATGCGCTGGGCATCGTGACGCTGACCGGGCATCCTGTGGCTCAGGTGAAGCAGCTGGACCAGGGTGCGGAGGTCCACTTTGCAAATGGGACGAGTCGTACATTCGATCACGTAGTTCTTACAGTGCCGTGTGGGAGATTGGCGAAGCTGGCGCCTCAGCTCAGTGCCGCCGAGAGCGAGCGGCTGCGCGGCGTGGTGTACCAGGGGATCGCCTGCGCCTCGCTGCTTCTGACCCAACCACTGGCAGACTACTACGTCACCAACATCACCGACGACTGGGTGCCGTTCACCGGCGTCATCGAAATGACGACGCTGGTAGACAAGGCACGGTTCGGTGGCCGGAGCCTGGTGTACCTGCCCCGGTACCTGGCGCAGGACGACGCCTTCTGGACGAAGAGCGACGCCGAGATTCGCGAACTCTTCGAATCGGCGCTGGAGCGGATGTATCCGCAGTTCAGGCGGGAGCAGGTGCTGGCGTTCCAGGTGTCGCGGGTGCGGGAGGTGCTGGCCGTCTCCACGCTGCGGTATACGGCGGAGCGCCTCCCTGCCCTGGCTACCTCGCTGCCAGACGTCTCCATCGTCAACTCGGCACAGATCGCCAACGGGACGCTGAACGTGAACGAGACGGTGGGGCTCGCGAACATGCAGGCGGCGGCACTGATGGTGCGGCTCCGCGGCGCCACTTCGCCGGCGCTCGCCACGACGGGGGCGGCATGACGCGTCCGCTCGCCAGCGTCTCGCTCGATGTCGACAACCTCTGGTCCTACATGAAGACGCACGGCGATGCGGGGTGGGAGAGCCGCCCGACGTACCTGCCGACGTTCTCCCCGATTGCGCTCGAGTCACTCGACCGGCTGGGCATCCGCATCACATTCTTCATCGTTGGAGTCGATGCGACGCGGGAAGAGAACATCCCGGCGCTCCGCGCCTTCGTGGCGGCGGGGCACGAGGTGGGCAATCACTCGTTCGAGCACGAACCGTGGCTCCACCTGTACGCTCCCGACCAGTTGGAGAAGGAGATTGGCGGGGCCGAAGCGGCGATCCTGGCGGCGACGGGCCAGCGACCGATCGGCTTCCGCGGGCCCGGCTTCAGCTGGAGCCCGGAGCTGCTGCGGGTGCTGTCGCGCCGCGGCTACCTCTACGACGCCTCGACCTTCCCCACGTTCCTGGGTCCGCTGGCGCGAGCCTACTACTTCTGGACGGCAAAGCTCTCGAAGGAAGAGCGGGAAAAGCGCAGCTATCTCTTCGGGTCACTGAGCGAGGGGTTCCGCCCAAACAAGCCGTATCACTGGAACCTGGACAGCGGCAAGACCCTGCTGGAGATCCCGGTGACGACGATGCCGGTGTTCAAGGTGCCGTTCCACTTCAGCTACCTGCTCTACCTGGCGCGCTACTCCGAAGCGGCGATGGGGGCATACCTCCGCACCGCCGTAACCATGTGCCGCGCCACCGGACTCGAGCCCTCCTTCCTGCTTCACCCACTCGACCTGCTGGGCGGCGAGGAGGCTCCAGCCCTCGCCTTCTTCCCCGGCATGGACATGCCGAGCCGCCGGAAGGTGGTGCTGTTCGAGCGAGTGCTCCGGATCCTGGGTGAGCACTTCGAGCTGGTGAACATGAGCACGCACGCGCGCGCCCTGATGGACCGGAAGGGCCTGGCGCTTCGCGCGCCGGCGGTCGCGGCGTAGGCGATGTGCGGCTTCGTGGGGATCCTGACCCGCCCGGAGCAGGCGGTGGACGCTGAGCTCCTGGGCGCCATGGCGCACACGATCCGGCACCGTGGTCCGGACGGCGAGGGGCAGCAGATCGACGATCGCGTGGGCTTTCACCACAAGCGCCTGGCGATCATCGACCTCGCCACCGGCCAGCAACCGATGACGAGCGGACCGTTCACGATCGTGTTCAACGGCGAGATCTACAACTACGTGGAGCTCCGGGAGGAGCTGCGCCAGAAGGGCCACGAGTTCAGGACCACGTCGGATACGGAGGTGATCCTCCGGCTGTACGCCGAGCATGGCGAAGGGTGCGTGAAGCTGCTGAACGGGATGTTTGCGTTCCTGCTCTACGACCGCGAGCGCGGCGTGGTACTGGCGGCACGCGACCATTTTGGGATCAAGCCGCTCTACTTCGCCGAGATCGCTGGCCAGCTGTGCTACGCGTCGGAGATCAAGGCGTTGCTCCGGCACCCGCAGGCGGAGCGCGCCCCGCACACTGAGGCCTTGCACGACTACCTGACCTTCCAGTTCGTGCTGGGTGATGCCACGCTGTTCCGCGGTGTCCGAAAGGTGCTCCCGGGGCACTATCAGGTGGTGGACCTCGCGACGCTTGCCATGCGCACGGAGAAGTACTGGGAACCGACATTCCGGCTCGATACGCACCACACCGAGGAATACTTCGTCCACGAAGTCCGCCGCCTGCTCAACGACGCGGTGCGCCTTCAGATGCGCAGCGACGTGCCGGTGGGCTGCTACCTGAGCGGTGGCATGGACTCGAGCCTGGTGACGCTGCTGGCGGCGCCGCACGTGGGTGGCGCCCTGCAGACCTTCTCGGGGGCGTTTGCGGAAGGCCCGGAGTACAACGAACTCGACTATGCGCGCGAGGTGGCACGCGCGTGCGGCGCCGAGTCGCACGAGATCTTCCCGACCGAGCAGGAGTTCTGCGACCTGTTGCCGACGCTGGTCTACCACATGGACGAGCCGGTGGCGGGCCCGGGGCTGTTTCCGCAGTACGTCGTGTCGCGCATGGCGCAGAAACAGGTGAAGGTGTGCCTCGGCGGCCAGGGCGGTGACGAGATCTTCGGCGGGTATACGCGCTACCTGGTGGCGTACTTCGAGCAGGCGCTCAAGGGGGCGATCTTCGAGACCAACGAGGAGCAGGAACACATCGTATCGCTCCGCTCGATCGTGCCGAACCTGGCGGCGCTCAAGCAGTATGTCCCCATGCTCAGGCAGTTCTGGAACGACGAGCTGTTCCAGCCGATGGACCGGCGGTACTTCCGCCTCATCGACCGGAGCGGCGGCGCGCTCGGGCTCTTGAGTGACGACTTCCGGAAGGAGTACCAGCCGCAGGCGCAGTTCGCGCGCTTCCAGGGCGTCTTCAACCACCCGGAGACGGCCTCCTACTACAACAAGATGACCCACTTCGACATGGTCACGGCATTGCCGGCCCTCCTGCAAGTGGAGGACCGGGTGAGCATGGCTGTGTCACTGGAGTCGCGGGTACCGCTGCTCGACCACCGCCTGGCCGACCTCGTGGCGAGCATGCCGCCGGCGATGAAGTTCCGGGGCGGAGAAATGAAGTACATCCTCAAGCGCGCGGCCCAGGACATCCTGCCGCCTCGGATCCTGGAACGGAAGGACAAGATGGGCTTCCCGGTGCCGCTGCACCTGTGGACCCGGGGCAACGCTCGGGACTTCTTCCACGACGTGTTGCTGTCCCAGCGCTGCCGGGAGCGGGGAATCTTCAACCCCGGCGAGGTACGGCAGTTGCTGGGCAACGAGGAAGCGTTCGGCCGGCGTCTCTGGGGGCTGCTCAACCTGGAGCTCTGGCACCGGCAGTTCATGGACGCCGACTAGCCAATCGACGAGACCAATGCCCCTCACGCTGAAGCGCGATAAAGTCACGTCCTGGAGCGTCCAGAAGATCGCCGTCGTTGGGCCCGGGATCGTCGGCATGCCGATGGCGGCGATGCTGGCGCATGCGCGCATCATGGAAGGCTCCACCACGCCGGCCAGGGTGGTGGTGGTGCAGCGTAACTCGCCGACGTCGGGCTGGAAGGTGGATGCGATCAACGAGGGTCGGTCGCCGATCGGCGGGGTGGAGCCCGACCTGGATCGTCTCGTACGGGAATCGGTCACGGCGGGGCTCTTGAGCGCCTCGCACGAGTACGCCGCGCTGGCGGACGCCGACCTGATCCTGGTCTCGGTACAGACCGACAAGAAGGGGAGCGAGCCGGACTACGGCCCGCTGTTCGAGGCGCTGACGGGCATTGCGATCGCGCTGCAGAAGCGGCCCTCGCGCAATGTGCCAGTGATCGTCTTCGAGTCCACCCTTGCACCGTCATCGATGGCGACGGTGATCACCGATCACTTTGCGAAGCATGGCTTGATCGAAGGACAGGATATCCTCCTGGGCAACAGCCCCAACCGGGTCATGCCCGGCCGCCTGGTGGAGCGGGTAGCGGGTTCGGACAAGATCATCGCGGGCCTGCACCCGGAGACGGCTGGTCTCATCCGGCGGATCTACGCGCGGATCGTGACCAAGGGTGTGCTCCACGAGACGAACAGCATGACGGCGGAGATCGTGAAGACGCTGGAGAATGCGTACCGGGACGTGCGCATCGCCTATGCGGCGGAAGTGGCGCGCTACTGCGATGCCGAGGACATCGATTTCTTCGCCCTGCGCGACTCGGTGAACGTGTTGGCAAAACAGCAGGACACTGCATCGAGCGATCCGCAGGTGGTGCCGAGCGGGGGGTTGCTGGTGCCGATGCTGGGGGTGGGCGGGCACTGCCTGCCGAAGGATGGGATACTGCTCTGGTGGCGGGCGCTGGAGGCGGGGGTGGACAGATCGCGATCGCTGATCCTGGAGGCGCGGCAGATCAATGATGAGTCGCCGGCGGAGACGCTGGCCTCAGCGGAACGACTCATCGGTACCCTGCACGACAAGCAGGTCGCCCTGCTCGGGGCCGCCTATCGCGGCAACTCCGAGGACACCCGTAACTCGCCGACCCTCGCGTTTGCGCGCCTGCTCCGCGCCCACGGGGTGCAGGTGTCCATCCACGACCCTTACGTGCATGCGACCGACGCGAATTTGAAGCTGTATGGCATGACCGACGTCTTCACCCAGGACCTCGCGCACGCGGTCCGGAGCGCTGACGTGATCGTGTTGTGCTGTCCGCACCGCGTCTACACTGAGACCTGGGAGACGTGGCGAAAGTTCGCCCGGCGCGCAACGCACCTGTTCGACGCCTGCAACCTCATGCGGGCTAACGAGGTCACGAGCCAGCATCTGCACTACGCCGGCATCGGCCAGGGGCGAAAGGCGGCGCAGGCGGGGCTGGTACTGGCGGTGCTCGCGGGGTTCCGAGCGGTCGAAGCCGGGGTGACGAACGAAGTGGCAAGCCTCGTCCGCTTCTTGAATACCATGCCTGGCACCACGTCATTCAACCGGGTGGCGTTTGGCGAGGTGCAGCGCATCGCGGCGACGTGCCCCACGGGTTGCGCGATCGCGGCCGAGGGGGCGGCTGAGAACGGAAGCGCGCCTTGGACCGGGTCGCGGCTCGTGCGCCGGGCGCTTGGGACGTGAGACCGATCGGGAGCGTGCGTCGCACAGGAGTGCAATTGCTTCAGGGGAAGCATATGATTCGGGCTCGAGCCGCCGACAAGCGAGACACCCATGAGCACGACGTTCCGGTGAAACAGTGACCCGTCCCCAGTTGGATGTCGCGGAGCACAACCGCAGCGTGTTCGCGACGGTCACGCAGGAGTACCTCGTCCGGGAGCTCGAAGGACCGGAGTACTGGCTGCTCCGCCGCTTTAGAGACCGGTGGCCGCGCACCGAGATGCTCGACCTTGGAGTGGGAGCCGGTCGTACCGCCTTCACGTTCGCAGCCATCTGCCACTCGTATACCGGACTGGACCCCCTGGATGAGATGCTGGACCTGTGTCGATCCCGGATTGGGGAGACGGAGCGCGTTCGGTTTGTGCGTGGTGATGCCCGGGACCTGAGCCAGTTCGCGGCTACCGGTTTCGACCTGGTCTTGTTCAGCGGGAATGGTATCGACGCGCTGAACCATGAGGAGCGCATCATTGTGCTTCGGCAGGCGGCAGCGGTGCTCCGTCCCGGAGGCGTGCTGTACTTTTCGGTCCACAACCTCCGGTGTTATCCACTCATTCCGCCGCCGTTGCGGTTCGACGCCGGCGATCCGCTGCGATCGCTTTTCAGGATGGCGCAGCGCTACCGATTCTCGGCCAGGCTACGCCGCGAGGCCGGCAGAGTCAGCCTGCCGGCGGTCCAGGCACGGGGATGGGAGAGCCTGCGCGACGGGGCACACGACTTTCGCATCCTCAATTTCTATATCGATCCGGAGCTGCAGGCGCACGAGCTGCGCCAGGAGGGATTCGAGATCGAGGCCACCCTCGACAGTTCGGGCGCGGAGGTCGACCTCGCGGCCGTCACGACTACTCCCAGCGTGTGGTACTACTGCCGATTTCAGGGCTCGAGATAGCGACGCAAGCCGAGCATCGGGTGCTCGAGTACTCGCCAGGATACGAGCGCGAGGGCGAGTGAGCACAGGAATACTCCCACGAACGCCAGGCTGAACACTCCCACCGCCGCCATCCCTCCGTCCTCGAGGGTCGCGCGTGGAAGCCAGCGTACCACCACGTGGGTCAGCGGAAAGTGGATTACGTAGATCGCATAGCTGTACTTCCCGATCATGCGCATGACCGGGTGGCCCAGCGCGCTATGCCACGCGGCGGGTGCACCGACGTGCGGACTCACCATCAAGGCCACGACGCCGGCACACAGCGCCGCGAAAACCGACTGCCCTGCTGTTTCCATGGCCCAGTCCCGGTACCCGAAGCCGTGACGCCAGGCCCCCAGGGCCAGCGAGACTGCCACAAGCGCCAGCGTCCCCGGCCACGCAAATCGGATGAGCCTCAGTGACCATTCACGGTCCCGTGCCGCTATCGCGATGATGGCGCCCAGCGCCAGTGCGTCCCAGCGGCAAACGGTGAAGGAGTACACCGCCTTGGCGGCGATTTCAGGCGGCAGGGAGCTGCCGAGGAGCAACACGCGGACAACGAGCGCGCTGACAACGAGGCACCCGCAGACCGCCGCGAGCCGGCGCGCGCCAAGGGTCAGCGCGAGCAGCGGCCAGGCCAGGTAGAACTGCTCCTCCACAGCCAGCGACCAGAAGTGCGCGAACCCCTGCCCACCCAGACCAAATGGCTCCGTCCAGTTCACGAGATACGTCCAGAGCCACACCTGATGGGTCCGGTCCTGCTGTAGCCACGACGGCAGTGTCCCGGCGAGCGGCAGGAGCACGAAGGCGAAGGCCAGCGTCGCGTAGTACAGGGGAAATATCCGGAGGGCACGTCGGGCGGTAAAGGTGCGCCAGGCATGAGGCGCGTCGCGCGTGTCGAGCAGGATGCCCGTAATGAGGAAGCCCGACAAGGCGAAGAAGAGCGTGACGCCGACCCACCCGGCGGCGGCGGCCGTGAAATAGAGCTTGGCGGCCACGGTGCGGCCCAAGCCGCCACCCACCCCGGCGACATTGTGCCAGACAACCACGAGCACGGCGAGTCCTCGCAGGCCGTCGAGGGCAGGCATGTGCCGGCGCGTTGCGGACTGAAACTCAGCCGCGTGCCGACACAGGTCGGTCGAGTTCGCCGTCCGTGAGCTGCGATCCATTTGTGCCGGTCCCATGGTGAGGCGCGAGCGCCACAGTCGCCATCCTCGGATGGGCACCGGGAAACCTACCCGCCCCCCGGTGCAGCCCAATAGTGCGACCATCGGCCGAGGCCGGGCCTTCCCTGACAACGTCAGAAGGAAAAAACTGGGGATTAACGGGTTACGGCGAGCCGCATATCCTCTGCCTGACGTAAGGTCGAAGGTACGGATGGTCCGGTGCACCATTCTTGCTCCGGAGGTGCCCAGACCCCGTTGCCCCAACGACGTTTGACCCCTTCCAGCAGGCTTCGAACATGCGGGATGACATTCGCAGTATCGTAGCACAGCACGGTCGCCTTGCCGCCGATATCGCCGGGCTTACCGACGAGAGCGACCTGTACGATGCGGGGCTGACGTCCCACGCCAGCGTGAACCTGATGCTGGCGCTCGAGAATCATTTTGACCTCGAGTTCCCCGAGCGCCTGCTTCGCCGCCGGACCTTCGAAAGCGTAGCCGCGATCCGGGCCGCGATCGAGGAACTGACTGGCGTTCGCCAGCCGAATGCCTAACCGCACCGAGGAGACCCTGATGACAACGCCCTCGGCTACCCTGCCTGGCAGCGACACGCGCAGCGAGCTGGTGCAGTCGGCATGGCGGATTGGCGCCGAGATCGCCGGTCCGGCAGCCGCCTCCGTCGACCTGGAGGCCAGGTTTCCACGCGAGGCCTTCGACGCGCTCAAGCGGGCGCGACTGCTTGGTGCCATGCTCCCAGTGGAGCTGGGAGGGCTTGGCGCCTCCTATTCCGAGATCGCTGCCATCTGCGAAACGCTGGGCCAGCGCTGTGCCAACACGGCGATGGTGTACGCGATGCACCAGATCCAGGTAGCCTGCCTGCTCCGCCACGGCGTGACCGATCGGTCACTGCGAGAGTTCCTGCGGGAGCTTTGCGAGCGGCAACTCCTGCTCGCCTCGGCCACGACGGAGACCAACGTCGGTGGTGACGTGCGCACCAGTCTCTGCGCGCTCGAGCGGGACGGTGACCGTTTTATGCTGGCCAAGAGTGCTCCGGTCATTTCCTACGCGCAGGATGCTGACGCCATCATGGTGACGGCGCGACGGGCACCCGACGCTGCCTCGAACGACCAGGTGATCGTTCTCTGCCGCAAGGAGGACGTGACCCTCGAGCAGATTTCCGGCTGGGACACAATGGGCTTCCGCGGCACCTGCAGCCTTGGGTACAAGCTGCGGGCGACCGGTCCACTGTCTGCCGTGGTACCGGAACCGTACGCGGATATCTCCGCTCGCACGATGCTCCCCACTTCGCACACGCTCTGGACTTCGCTGTGGCTCGGCCTCGCGTCCGACTCGGTGAGTCGCGCGCGCGCGTACATCCGCGCCGAGGCAAGGAAGAAGCCCGGCACCGTTCCACCGGGCGCGCTCCGGCTGGCGGAACTCGTGGCCCGGCTCCAGACGCTGCGCGCGACGGTACATGACGCCGTGCGGGACTACGAGCAGCACCTCGGGTCGCCTGACGTGCTCTCGAGCATGGCCTTCGCGCTCCGGATGAACAACCTCAAGATTGCCGTGTCACAACTGGTGATCGACATCGTGGCTGCTGCCATGCAGATCATCGGCATCACGGGGTATCGCCGGGACTCGAAGTACACGGTCGAACGGCACCTGCGTGATGCCTACGGCGCTGCGCTCATGATCAACAACGACCGCATCTACGGCGCCAACGCCACGATGCTACTGGTGGTGAAGGATGACTAGCCCGGACGGGGCCACGCTCGCCGAGGCCTACCGCGAGTATACCGACCAGCTGGTGGCCCACGGCCTCCTGATTCCACAGGGTGTTCGCGGCCTGTACGGGCGGAGCGGTGTCATGGAAGGCGTGATCGAGAGCATCGAGCACCTCGTGAGCGTCACCGGAGCGAACGACGGCGCCGATGTGATGCGCTTCTCGCCGATCATCAACCGGAAGCACTTCGAGCGCAGTGACTACCTCAAGTCCTTCCCCGACCTGGCGGGTTCGGTGCACGCCTTTCAGGGCAACGATCGCGACCACGCCGCCCTGCTCGAGCGTCTCGCCCGCGGCGAGGACTGGTCCGGCAACCTGCCAGCGACGGAAGTGGTCCTCACCCCAGCGGCCTGCTACCCGGTCTATCCGACCCTGACCGGCACGCTGCCCAAGGGCGGGCGCCTGATCGACGTGCTCTGCTTCGTGTATCGACACGAGCCGTCGGACGACCCGGCTCGGCAGCAGATGTTCCGTCAGCGCGAGTACGTGCGCATCGGGACGCCAGCCGAATGCCGGGCGCATCGAGACCTCTGGCTCGAGCGCGGACAGGTCCTGCTTCGCGGGCTGGGCCTGCCGGTCACGGCCGACGTGGCCAACGACCCCTTCTTCGGTCGGGCCGGTCGCATGCTCGCAGTCAACCAGCGGGACCAGAACCTCAAGTTCGAGCTACTCATCCCGATATGCTCGGAGGAGAAGCCGACGGCCTGTACGTCGTGCAACTACCACCAGGAGCACTTCGGGCATGCGTTCGATATTCATACGTCGGACGGGGAGACGGCACACACCGCATGCGTCGGGTTCGGGCTCGAGCGCATTGCGCTGGCGCTGTTCAAGCATCATGGCTTCTCGACGGCTGCGTGGCCCGCTGCCGTGCGCAAGGCACTCAACCTGTGAGCACGTCGGTCCTCGACCTGGATGCCGCCACCTATTCGGCGCACGCACTCCACGACGGGGAACGCACCTGGCAGGAAACCAATTGCTACGTTGACCTCTGGATCGAGGTATTGCACGGCCTCGGGCTCGACCCCGTTGCCGCGTTGCCGTTCACGATCGGGCTCGACTTCGAGGGCGACCAGTACACCTTCTACAAGTTTCCGCTGCCGGACCTGCGCGACCTCTACGGCATCGAGGTGCAGGAGCTGAACATCTGGCGGCCGCTGGTGCAGCATGCCGTCGAGCAGGTGGCACTCGGGCGACTCTTCATGCCGGAGGTCGATTCCTGGTACTTGCCAGACACAAAGGGCGTGAGCTACAAGCTCGACCACGTTAAGTCATCGATTGCCGTACAGCACATCGACGCCGAGGCCCAAGTGCTCGGTTACTTCCATGGAGCGGGCTATCACACGCTGTCAGGGGAGGATTTTGCCGGTGTGTTCCGGCTTGAATCCGGCCTGCGCGGCCCGGCGACGCTGCCCCCGTTCGCCGAGATTGCCAAGGTGGACCATGTGACCCGCCTCTCACCCGCCGAGCTCACGGCGCGGTCGGTGGCGCTCCTGCGCCGCCACCTTGCCAACCGGCCACGGTCAAACCCGCTGGAAGCGCACCGCCAGAGACTCGAGCATGACATCGCATGGCTGCGTGACGAGCCGATCGAGGTGTTTCACCAGTACGCCTTTGCCACCGCGCGCCAGCTCGGCTCCTGCTTCGGGTTGACCGCGAGCTACCTCGAGTGGCTTTCGGCGCGAGGCGAGACCGGGCTAGGCGCCGCGATGGCGGCGTGTCAGGAGATCGAGTCGACCGCCAAGACGCTGCAGTTCAAGCTTGCCCGCGTCGTGACCTACCGGAAAGAGTCCAACCTCGCTGAGCTCTTCGACCGAATGTCCCGTGCCTGGGGTGTGGTCATGAGCGAGCTCAACCATCGCTATGCTGCCTGAGGCCCAGCGCCCCGGAATTTCCGGGGCGCCAAGGCTGCCGCGCATCTCTGCTCATCGCGTCATTTCCCTCCATGATGGATGGGAACTGGCGCCAGCGCCTCCCGGCACCACGGCGGACCAACCGCCTGACTCCGTCACGTGGCGGCCTGCCATCGTGCCCGGTACCGTCGCCGCCGCCGACCGCGCGGCGGACCGGCTTCCCGACATGGAGCGGGCAGAGGACTACGACGCGACCGACTGGTGGTACCGGCTACGCTTCGAAGCCGCCGCACCCGCTGCCGGTGAGGAGACATGGCTTCATTTCGACGGACTGGCCACGCTTGCCGACGTCTGGCTGAATGGCGAGGCCGCTGGTACCTCCGTCAACATGTTCCGCGCGCTGCCGATCAACGTGACGTCCCTGCTTCGATCGAAGAACGAGCTTCTGGTCCGGTTCCGCTCACTGCGCACGGAGGTGGAGCGACGCCGGCCTCGCGCGCGCTGGCGCACCAACCTCGTGGAGCACCAGCAGCTACGATGGTTCCGCACGACGCTGCTGGGCCGCATCCCCGGGTGGTCACCACCGGTTCGTGCCGTCGGTCCGTGGCAGCCGGTCAGGCTGGAGCGCCGACGGGTACTCGATGTGGTGAGCGGAGACCTGCTGCCGCGCTCCGACGGTACGCGGCATGTCGTGGAGACGGACCTGACCGTTCGATTGATTGGCGGCGCCCGGGTGACTGGTGCCACCGTCTCCGTCGCGGGCACATCGGGCCGGCTTGACATCGATACGCGCGAGATGGGTCACGCCCGGATCTCGGGCACACTCGCCGTCCCGGGCGCCGAAGCGTGGTGGCCGCATACCCACGGATCGCAGCCACGCTACGCCGCCACGCTGCTGGTCGATACCTCGGAGGGCGCCGTCGAGATCGACGCCGGATCGGTAGCGTTCCGCTCGATTGACGTGGACCGCAGCCACGGTGGCTTTCGCGTCCTGGTGAATGGGGTTCCGGTTTTTTGTCGGGGGGCATGCTGGACGCCGCTGGACATCGTGGCGTTGCGCGCCACGGACGATGCGCTGCGCGCCGCCCTCGTCCAGGCGCGCGATGCCCACATGAACATGATCCGTATCGGTGGCACCATGACGTACGAGGACAGCCGGTTTTTCGAACTGTGTGATGAGCTCGGCATCCTCGTGTGGCAGGACTTCATGTTCGCGAATATGGACTATCCCGTCGGCGACGACACCTGGCGCGCCGAGGCGGCTGCCGAGGCCACCGCTGTACTCGCTGCGCGGCGGCGATTTGCGTCGCTCGCAGTGTGCTGTGGTGGTTCGGAGGTGGAGCAGCAGGCCGCGATGCTGGGCCTGGAGCGCGATGCCTGGACGAGCCCGCTCTACAGCCTCATCCTCCCGGCTGCCTGCGCCGGGGCGGGGGCCGGCGTTGCCTACGTGAGCAACAGCCCCACTGGTGGCACGCTCCCGTTCAGCGTCGGGGAGGGCGTGTCTCACTATTACGGTGTCGGCGCCTACCTGCGCCCCTTCGACGATGCCCGCCGGGCCGGCGTGCGCTTTACAACCGAGACACTCGGCTTCGCCAACGTGCCCGAGCCGTCGACTATTGAGGCGTTTCTCGCTCCCGGCCAGTCGCCGACTCATCACCCGCGGTGGAAGGCAAGGGTTCCACGGGACATCGGACCCGGATGGGACTTCGACGACGTGCGCGACCACTATCTGGCGCAACTGTTCGGCGTGGATCCCCTCCGCCTGCGCTACTCCGACATCGAGCGCTATCTCGCGCTCTCGCGCGTCACTACCGGCGAGGCCATGGCGCGCACCTTCGCCGAGTGGCGGCGAGAGGGCTCGAATTGCTGGGGCGGGTTGGTATGGTTCAATCGCGATTTCTGGCCGGGAGCAGGCTGGGGCGTCGTCGATTCCTTCGGTCATCGGAAGGCTGCGTGGTACTACCTGCGCCGTGCGTTCGCGCCGATCGCGCTGTTCCTCACGGATGAAGGCCTCGACGGCCTCGGCGTACAGCTGGTCAACGATGGCCCGACGGCGGTCGATGGTGACGTCGAGCTGACGCTGTATCGTGGCGCCCGGATCGTAGCCCAGGGCCGCAGCGCAGCACGCCTTGAACCCCGGACGCGCGCAACGTTGTCCGGCGACGGGCTGCTCGGACGCTTCTCTGACCTGACTCATGCCTATCGCTTCGGCCCACCTTCACACGACGTTGCGGTCGCGGAATGGCGCGATGCACAGGGGCTGTTGCTGGGGCGCGAGTTCTTTTTCCCGCAGGGTCCGCCGGCGGGAGGAGATGGCGACGCGGTCCTTTCAGGCGCCGTCACCGAGCTGCATGACACACACGCGGTGGTGGAGATTCGAAGCGAGCGCCTGGCGTACGCCGTGCGGGTCGACGCCGGCCGGTGGGAATCTCTCGACAACTATCTGTGCGTTGCACCGGGCGGCTCGACGCAGGTGCTGCTCTCCGGCGAGGAGAGCCAGCGTCCGGCTGCCGTTGAGCTCACCGCGCTCAACGGGGGCCGCTGCCGCATCACGCTCGCGGCTGGCGCGTGAGCGCACTTCCCTGCTACTTCGGTCCTCCTGACGCGCGGCTCTTTGGCTGGTTCCATCCGCCGACTGGACCAACGCGCGGGCCCGTGGTCGTGATCTGCCCCCCGCTCGGCTATGACATGGTCGTGGCGTACCGTGGTATCCGGCATCTCGCTGAGGGGCTCGCTCGCAGCGGGATGCCGACACTGCGATTCGACTACCACGGCACCGGCGACAGCGGCGGCAGCGACTACGAACCCGGTCGCGTCAAGGCGTGGCTGGCAAGCGTGGCGGCGGCGATCGACGAGGCCAAGCGCCTGACGGGCGCGCCCCGCGTCGCGGTGGTCGGCATCCGGCTCGGGAGCCTGCTCGCCATGTACGCTGCGGCGGACCGTTCCGACGTCGCTGCCATGGTGGCGTGGGCGCCCGTGGCGACCGGAAGGGCGCGGGTCCGCGAACTCAGGGCCTTTGAGCAACTGATGACCGGTGATGACCCGATCCCGGACGAAGTGCCGGAGGGAGCGGTGGCAGCAGCGGGGTTCATCCTCACTCGGGAGTCCGTGCTGGCGGTCACCGAACTCGAGGTGGCACGACTGCCCCGCCGACCGGCGCCCAGCGTGCTCGTCATTCCCCGCGACGACGTGCCGACCGACGACACGGTGGCCGAGGCGCTCGAGCGACTCGGGGCGCGCGTGACGCGCGCTCCGCTGCCAGGGTACGAAGGCATGATGCGTGATGCACATGCCACTGCGGTTCCCGAGGACGCCATCGCTGGTATTGCCGAGTGGCTCGGCGCAATCCCCAACGAGTCATCGGTCGCGCAGGCACCCGACCCCGACCCGGTGCTGCGCGACGTCGCGTCGGGCGCCGGGGCCATGGGTGTCGCCCTTCCCGGCAAGACGCACGCGATCATCGAGCGGCCCTTCCGGGCGCATGCCGGACGGCTGTTTGGCATCCTGACGGAGCCGGCTACGCCGGTGACCGATTCGCGACCCGCGATCATCCTGGCGAATGCTGGCGCGGTCCATCGCATCGGGTCCAACCGGCTGTACGTCGAGGTGGCGCGAGCGCTCGGGGAACGCGGCTTCCGCGTGCTCCGCCTCGACCTCGGAGGCCTCGGGGACAGCGCACCGGCGGCAGGCATGCCGGAGAACGACACTTACTCGGCCAGAGCAGTCGAAGACGTCGCGGAGGCGGCGCGAGCGCTCCAGGCACAATGCGGGGCCCGCCAGATCGTGGTCGGCGGCCTCTGTTCCGGTGCTCATACCGCGTTTCATGCGGGCCTCGAACTCGAGAACATCGCCGGCGTCGTGCTGCTGAACCCGATCGTGTTCTACTGGAAGCCCACGGATGCGCTCGACGTTGCCGCCTGGATGACGTTTCAGCAGGTGCGCCGGTACCGCAAGAGCGTCACGCAGCTGGAAACCTGGGGCAAGCTGGTCAAGGGCCAGATCAACGTGGGTCGCTTCGGCGCGACCATGGTAAAGCGGGCACGGGATCGCGCAGCGGCACGGGCGCTGGCGATCACTCGGGAGGTGCGCCGGTGGGTCACAACCGAGGCGCCGGGTGAGCATGCGCCACGTGACCTCGGCCGTATTGCCGAGCGCGGGACTGACGTACTTCTGCTATTCAGCGAGGGCGACCCCGGCCTCGACTTCCTGCGCCTCAACCACGCGGCCGACCTGCGACGTCTTCGCCGTCGAAAGCACTTCACGTTTGTGGTTCTCAAGCACCCGGGCCATACGTTCACCGCCATCGCCGCGCAGCGCGCCGTGATCGGGACGATTGTCACGCACTTGGTCGATCGGTTCGGATGACGGCGAGAAACAGCGACGATCAGGTGCGCGCGGCCCAGGCCGCCGTGCGGTGCCACATGCCGGCACTCGACGGCGTGCGGGGCATCGCGATCCTGATGGTGCTGTGCTATCACGTGATCTGGACTGACGCGCCTGCCAATGGTGTCGGCGCTAAACTGTTCATGGCGGCCAGCGGCGCAGGATGGACAGGCGTGAAGCTCTTCTTCGTGCTCTCGGGGTTCCTGATCACCGGGATCCTGCTGGACAGCCGGGGGCAGCCGCACGCCTGGCGCAACTTTATCATGCGGCGATCGCTCAGGATCTTCCCGCTGTACTACACGGTGCTGTTCTTCGCCTTCGCGGTCATGCCGCTATTGGGCCACCTCCCGCCCTGGCTGGCCGCCGAGCAGCACGACCAGCTCTGGCTCTGGACCTATCTCTCGAACTGGTGCGCGCCGTGGAGCTGCGGCGGCAAGGCCTTCACGCACTTCTGGTCGCTGGCGGTCGAGGAGCAGTTCTACGTGCTCTGGCCGTTGCTTGCGCTGCGACTCAGGCCGCGTCAGTTGGCGGTGGCTTGCGGTATCCTGATCCTGATCGCGCTCGGCTCACGTTTCCTTCTCCCCCTGATGCTGGCCCCACCGAACGTGGGCGCTCGGGCCGCGTACTTCTTCACTTTCGCGCAGTGGGATGCCCTGGCGTTAGGCGCACTCGCCGCTATCGCCCTGCGCGATCGCGCGTGGACAGCGTGGCTGCTACGGGCACTACCGTGGCTGACTGCCGCCTGCGGCGTGGCGGTAACCGTACTGGTGCTTGAGGCCCGGGGCCTCCGTGCCGAACAGCGGAGCGTCGAGCTCTGGGGGCATTCGGTCGTGAATGCACTGTTCGCGTGCCTCATCGTGCGTGCAGCAGTGGGTCGTCCGATGCCGTGGAGCTCGGCGGTTGGCCTCCGGAGCAAGTGGCTGCAAACACTCGGCAAGTACAGCTATGCCATCTACGTCTTCCACCTCCCGGTTTCACACGCCCTGGAAGGCCTGATGCCACAGGCTCGAAACGAGGGAAGCCTTTCGATGATCGTCTCCCTGACCACGGAGGCTGGCGCCGTGCTGCTGATCTCGCTGGCGGCGGCACTGGTATCCTGGAGGCTGGTGGAGCAGCCGGCGCTTCGGCTGAAGCGGTACTTTCCGTCAGGGAGCGGTGGCACCCTACCACCGGCCCCGGCCCTGGCAGTGTCAGGTGTCCGCGACTGATCTGCCGGCGCTCCGGTCGCGGCTGCGCGAGCGGATGCCGGCGCTCGACGGCCTGCGTGGGCTCGCCATCATCGCCGTGGTGTGGCACAACGCCGGCCTCCTGGGCGGGGTGCCTCGCAGTATCATGGCGAAGCTGTTCGATGCGGTGGCCAACGCCGGCTGGGTCGGTGTGCAGCTGTTCTTCGTCCTCTCCGGCTTTCTGATCACTGGCATCCTGCTGGACACCCGCGACCAGCCGCACGCCTGGCGCAATTTCATGGCGCGGCGCGCGCTCCGCATCTTTCCGCTCTACTACTCGGTGCTGGCCCTCTTCTTCATTGTGCTGCCCCTGATCGGCATGCTCCCGTCCTGGCTGGCCCGCGACTACCAGTACCAGTTCTGGTACTGGACCTACCTGGCAAACTGGTCGGCACCATACCACATGATCGGCGACGGACTTGGGCAGGTGTGGTCGCTCTGCGTCGAGGAGCAGTTCTACCTCGTCTGGCCCCTGGCGGCGCTGTGGCTGGCGCCTCGCAAGCTGACATGGCTGTGTGCCGGTCTCGCCGTCGCGGCCCTGGTGGCTCGCGCCAGCGCCCAGGCGATCATGCCAACCCCGTTCGCGGCGACGGAGTTCGCCTACGGCAATACCATCGCCCGGTTCGACGGGCTTACGCTGGGCGCGCTGGTCGCGATCGGCCTTCGCGACTCGAACTGGGCCCCGATCCTGACGCGCCACGCAAGGCCGCTGGGCCTTGCCCTGCTGATCATTGTCACTGCCTTCGCCGTGTCGCAGCGCGGCTTTGGCAACATGCACTGGCCGGTGCTCATCTACGGATCGACGCTCAGCGCAATGCTGTTCGCCGTCGTCGTACTCATTGCCGCCGTGCCGAGCGCAACCGGAGGTGAGCGCCTCGCCGCGACGGTGGGCGCGGGCTGGCTCCGGTTCATGGGAAAGCATAGCTACGCCATTTACCTGTTCCACATTCCAGTGTCGCATGTCCTGAAGGGATTCCTCCCGGTCGCGGCCCCCGGCCTGGAGGGAAACGCGCG
The DNA here is from genome assembly GCA_031402225.1 of Gemmatimonadota bacterium. GTDB lineage: Bacteria > Gemmatimonadota > Gemmatimonadetes > Gemmatimonadales > GWC2-71-9 > JAGGAG01. The sequence continues at coordinate 21,975 of JANNSD010000075.1, forward strand.
CGTGATCGGACTGGCGGCGTTCGTCCTGGCCGTGTTCCTCATCTCGCTGGCGCTCGCGCTCCTCTCGTGGCGCCTGATCGAGGCACCGGCCCTGTCGCTGAAGCGGTTTTTCCCGTCACCCCGCACGCCGTGACGTCGCCAGTCGCCGAGCGGCATATCGCGACCCTCGACGGCCTTCGGGGCATCGCGATCATCCTGGTGATCTGGCACAACGCCGGCCTGGTTGGCGGCATGGTCGACGCACTGCCGGTGAAGCTCTTCGTCGCGGCCGCAAACGCGGGGTGGGCCGGGGTGCAGCTCTTCTTCGTGTTGTCGGGATTTCTGATTACGGGAATCCTTATCGACAGCAAGGGTCAACCGAAGGCGTGGCGCAACTTTCTGGGCCGCCGGAGCCTCCGGATCTTTCCGCTGTACTACGTCACCCTCCTCCTCTGCTTCGTGGTGCTCCCACTCCTGCGGTCCCTGCCCGCCTGGCTGGCCCAGGACCGCCACTATCAGGTGTGGTACTGGACGTACCTCGTCAACTGGAGCATCGCGTTCGGCCAAAGCGGCACGGGACTGAGCCACTTCTGGTCGCTCGCGGTGGAGGAACAGTTCTACCTCCTCTGGCCAATCATCGTGTTCGGGTGCACCCGAAAAGGGGTTGCCTGGACCTGTACCGGGCTGATCGCGACCGCGCTGGTGGCCAGGGTCGTGTTCCGTCTGGCACTGCCCGAAGAGCTTGGATCAGCGGCCATCTACTACTGGACCATCTCACGCTGGGATGCACTGGCGGTGGGTGGATTGCTTGCGGTAGGGATGCGCGACACGACACTTCGCGCCACACTGCCGCTCCGGGCCGAGCGTTGGGGCTATGCCATGGGAATTATCCTGCTCGGATTCACCATCGCCACGCACGGCATCGGCAACGAGGCATTGTGGGTGGAGCTGCTGGGACAGACGCTCGTCGCGGCGTTCTTCGGCTGCGTACTGCTCATGCTGCTGGGAACATCATCAGGGACCGTGCCTCGCGCCGCGCGCTGGATTTGCGGCGCCGGCGCGCTCCGGACGATCGGAAAATACAGCTATGCGATGTACGTGTTTCACATGCTGCTGCTGCAAGGGGGTCGTCAACTGCTGCCATCAGACCTTGACGCGATCGGGGGAGTTCGGCTCCTGGCGCTGCTCTCGAGCACTGTTGCGACCGTGTTCGGGGCCAGCTTCGCGGCAGCGTTGCTTTCGTGGCACATCCTGGAGGCCCCGATGTTGCGCCTCAAGCGGTACTTCCCTGGGCCGTCGACTATGGCGCTGACAGCGGAAGGTGGGGGATCCGCTGATAGCATGCCGCGGCCGGGAACGCGGCCCGCACTCCTGTGATCCATCCCTCGAATTCCTCGTCGGGCACGGTCTGCATGTCCATGATCCGCGGAAGCAGCAGGGGGTGTGCGCCTGGCTCGACAAGCCCCGATTCGCAGGTAGTGCCCGACCGCACCCCGAGCGACTCCAGCAGCGGGATGTGCTCGACGCGATACAGCCCGCTTGGATACGCCAGGTGCACGGGACGGCGTCCGGTCATGGACTCCAGGCTCGTGAGGTTGTCGCAGATCTCACGCTCGGCCTCGTCGGCGCCCGCCGGAAAGCGGTGGCGATGCGTATGCAGCTGCACGCTGAGTCCCTCATCGGCGAGCGTCCTCAACTCGGGGCCGCTGAGCAGGTGCAGGATGCGGCGTGCGCGAATCGCCTGGCCATCCACGTCGAGCGCACGCTCCAGCTCAACCAGCATGGCATCGCGCTCGCTACCCGACAGGCGGCCCGCATCGGCCCGCTCACGGATGGCGGTCGCTGCGGCTTCACGATCGACGGCGTGCTCGAGCGGCCACGCCCGATCCGATCCAGAGGCCTCGCCCAGGACCGCCGCGGGACGGCGCCCCTTCCACAGGAGGTAGCGCAAGTAGGCGTTGAACACGGGCCACGGGCGCCCGCAGTAGTAGGTGGAGACGTAGAGCGTCGCCGGGTAGTCGAACGAGCGGAGCAGCGGCCACGCCCGCAGCATGAAGTCCACGTTGCCGTCATCGAATGTGAGGACAACCGCCCGGGGCGGGAGCGATCCGGTTCTCAGCCCGTCCAGCCCTTCGTCCAGGCTGACCACCGTGCACCCGTTGCGGCGGAGTGCCTCGAAACGATGCTCCAGGGCCTCCGGCGAATGAAAGAGGTGCGGGTCCCATTGGTGCTCGTCGTCGATCGATATCCCGTGCAATCCCAGGATGGCGAGCCGCCGCTGGCGCCACGGCGTCGCGGAGATGAAGCGACTGATCCCGAGGCCGCGGGACGCCTGCATGACGCCGCGCTTGAGTCCCGTGGTCAGGCGCCGGACGAGGCTCTGATCGGTCACGCGCCATGCTCCATTCCAGGGTTGCCGGCGCGCGCCGCTGAGCGTGGCGTGCCCCACGTCACGACAACAGACGCGAGCCGGCGAAGGGGCGCCAATGACAGCATCGCGTAGTCGATTCCGGCGACCACATCCATCGCCCCGCGACGCACCGGCGGCGCAATTTCGTAGGGCGTTGGCCCGATGAGCACACGGTCCAGCCGGGCCAAGGCACGAAAGGCTCGTACATGTGGCACCTCCATCAGCGCCATCGCGCGCTCCAGGTGGTCGGTTTCAAGTGGTTGCTGGTCGGGTGGCACGGGCGTGCCACCCCGAAAGCGAAGGCGCAGGCGCCGGTATGCCGGCCAGAAGTTCATCGGCTCCATGATCATCATGATCCCACCGGGACGGATCAGGCGAACGCCTGCGGCAAGATAGCGCGAGATGTCATCCTGGTGCCGATGGAGCACGAAGTCGAGCCAGAGCACGTCGAAGGATGCGAACGGCAGGTCCGCGTCGGGCAACGCCGCACAGGACACCGTGACACGGTCCTGCAGTTGATTCAGCGTCACCAGGCGCGCCGCACGCTCCGCAGCAGCAGGTGAAGGGTCGAGCCCGGTGACCTGCGCTCCCTGTACTGCAAAATTGACGAGATTGCCCCCGTCGCCGCATCCGGCGTCGAGTACGCGCCTGCCGTTCAAGTCGCCGAGCTGCCGAAAACAGAACTCCTTGGCATATCGCCGTCGGCGCAGCTCGGCATAGCGTCGCAGGGCCAGACGTGAAAGGCGGCTCTCCTCCGACTCTGCAGTTCCCTGCATCACTGTACCGCTTTCATGCGTTCCCTTGGCTTTCCAATCCCGGATACCACCCCAGCTTGAGGCGTCCATGGTGATGCTTCGAAGCCACATTTGCGACGGGACTGAGGGAGCGAATCCTCAGGGCTGTTGCGGCCGCAGAATGCGATCCAATTGATGGCTAGTGGCATGAGGGCGAAGATCTCCCCACTAAATAGCCCTATCTCCATACAAAACAACTACTTAAAGCAATACTGTCGCGACAGTTATTGCGCGCAATGTCCGAGTGCGCCGCCGGTGAAATACGGCGAGAAGCGTGCTCTGGCGTGCCGGCACGCAGGTACCAGCGAAGTGCCGTCTGGCGCCCCGTTTGCTCTTCTCTGTTGTGCCTGCTTCGAGGCAGTGCGAACCACTCAACATGACTCGTTTTACGCTCCCGGGGACCTGATGCTCCAGCTGTTCAAGCCTACGTGGCTCAACCAGTTCAACTCGGCGCCCGGCGCCGGGGACTGGGGCACGTTCGACCGACCGGTCGACGAGCTCGAGCGCGCGGCGGAGGACTGGGCCCAAAGTCTGGCCGGGGTGGACCGGCCATGGCTGTGCTGGAACGTGAGCAGTCGCTGGTGCGAGCTGCAGCAGCGGCTCGCGCTGTCCGTGGGCTGGACGCCAGTGGTCGGCTGCGATCCCCGATATGCGTCGCCCAAGGTCCTGCCTGGTTCGATCGCCATCGACTTCAACGCGCGCTTCAAGTTCAAGGTCATGTACTTCCACTTTCCGCTGGAAGTCATGCACCTTTTCGCGGACCGCCTCGCGTTCTGGCACTCCGACCTCATCGTCCGACCCGAGCGCATGCAGGAACTCGCGCGCACCTTCGAGGCCCTGCACGATGGCGAGACGTCGGCCGTGAAGGACACCGGCGGGCGCCGCTACCTGCTGACGCCAAGCCGGTGGCGGTACTGGGAGCTCGTCGGGTGCACCACGCGCGGCGCGAGCCGCGCGCAGTGGGAGAAGGGCTCCGGCTGGTGGCGTCCAATCTCCAAGCACCCGAACGCGCCCAAGTCTGAAATCGAGAAGCGTTCCCGGTACCTCGGCGACCACGGCTTCGGGATCATGTACTGGAAGCGGTACTATGGCGGCAAGGTGGTGGAGCTCCCGCTTCGCCCGCTGCTCGAGGGTCACTGCACGTCCATCAACCGTCCCGATTACAAGCGGCTGACGCCGGACGGACCGAACCGCCAGATGGGCGCCGAGATCGACCTCAATTACGACATCGAAGAAGTGGCGACCCGGCTTGGCGCACGGCACCTGCTAGGTGACGCGTGAACCGGCACGCGACCTCAGGCGCCGCGCAGCGAAGCCTTGATGCGGTCGAGGCCGGACACGACTTGCTGAAAATGCAGGTGATCGTGATCCAGCCAGAAACGCGGAATCTCGTACAGGCCCGACCCCCTGTGCACGTGGTGGGGCGCGGTGCTCAGCGCGGCACCGAGGCCGGCATCGGCCACCGCAGCGACCTCACGTGCGCCGTAAGCAGCCGGCGAGCCATTGGGGTAGCAGAAAATCGGCACCGCGGCGGGTACCTGCGCAGTCAGCCTGGCCCAGGAGCCTGCGATTTCGTCGCGGATCCGGTCCGGGCTCGCCTGACTGAGAATAGGATGCGTCACGGTGTGCGGTCCCACCGTGGCGCCGGCCGATGCGCAGCGCTGGAGTTGCGTCCAGGTCATGGGCTGGAACGCAGGCGGCGGCACCCGGGGCAGGTCGACCTCGAGCGTGAGTTCCACCTGCCTGATGGTCGCCTCGCGCTGCTCGAGCGGGAGGAACTCCACGTGTCGCGACACGGCCGAGAAGGCCGCATGACGTGCCGTGGCGCTGCCGAGCGCGAATTGGTGCGGAACTCCGGCGATCTCGAGCTTGACGTCAGCTCGCCGGCTGTCGCGGAAGGCGCATTCGATGCGATCCCACCACAGCCACGTCTCGCCGTCCAGGAAGCCGGTCACCACGAAAATGGCCGCCGGGCAATCGAACTCGGCGAAGATCGGCATGGCCTCTTCGGCGAAGTCGGCGTACCCGTCATCCACGGTGTAGACGACGGTTCGCGGCGCGAGCGGCGCGCCCGTCATCAGGGCGGCAACGACCTCCGGCAGCGGCATGAGGTTGAACTGATGCCGGCGGAGGAAGGCGAGCTGCGCCCGCAACTCTGCGGGTGCCACGCCGCTGGATCCCCGATCGGCACTCGCCACCCGGTGCATGAAGAAAATGCTCGCCCGACCGTGCAGCACCGGGCGCAGCAGGCGAAGAGCAGCCGGCTGGTCCAGGGCGCGGGCAAGAATGGAACGCGCGAGAGCCTTCACTACGTCATTGCCTCGTACCGGATCGTGCCCGTGGCGCCGGGCAACACACCATGATGCTCCAGGTCATTGCGGTCTCCATTGCGGTGATACTGGTACCCTGGTTTGGCTACCCGTTGTTCATGCGCGGGCTTGCGCGGCTGCTCCCGACGCCACTGCGACGCAATCCTGACCACTGGCCCACTGTCACCGTCATTGTAGCGACCCGCGACCCCGAGGCGATCTGCGAGCGCGTGGCCAACCTCCTCGCGAGCGACTACCCCGCCGGGCGACTCGACGTTGTCGTCGCCATCGATGCGCTGTCCACGAGTGCAACGCCGATTGAATGCCCCGGCGGATCGTCACGCCTTGTTGCGGGGGATGCCCCAGGCGGCAAGGCCTCCACGTTGAACGCCGGTGTTCGTCATGCCACCGGCGATGTGCTGGTGTTCGCCGACGCCGCCCAGCGATTCCCGGCCGATGCCATCCGGAACCTGATCATCAAGCTAGAATCCTCCCCTAGAATTGGTGCCGTATCGGGCGTCCTGCAGCTTTCCCAGTCGAGTGAGAGCACCGCACGAGTATACCGTGGCTACGAAGCGGCGCTGCGCGAGGCCGAGGCCCGTATCCATTCGTCGATCGGCGTGGTGGGTGCAATCTACGCGCTGCGCCGCCCGCTGTGGGAGCCATTGCCCACCGGCCTGATCCTGGATGACGTTTACGTTCCGATGCGGGTAGCGCTTTCGGGCCATCGCGTGGCCATCGCGACCGATGCCATCGCCGAGGAGCGGCGCGTGCATGACCTCGGCCAGGAATACGCCCGGAAGGTCCGCACCCTCACCGGCGTGTTCCAGCTGTGCGCCTGGCTTCCCTCCGTGCTGCTTCCGACTCGCAATCCGGTCTGGATCCAGTTCGTGCTGCACAAGCTCGCCCGGTTCCTGACGCCGTTCGCCTGCCTGACGCTGGCCGTGGCACTGGTGGTCGAGTTGGTCCAGTCAGTCCCCGCCGGTGACATGGCGCGGCATGGCCCCCCTGCGATGGTGCTCGCCGCGATCATCCTCCTGGTGCCCCGGCTCCGGTCGCAGGCGACTCGACTCACGCTGTGGTCGGTGCGAATGCAGGCGGCCCTTGTCGCCGCCACCTTCAATGGATTTCGGAGCCGCTGGAGTGTCTGGCAGTGACCGGTGGCTTGTTGAGAAAGCTCCGGGGACGGAGCCTGCGGGAGCTTTCCTTTCGTGCAGCTCAATGGGCCGCTGTCCTCGGTGAACGTACCGGGATTGCCGCCGACGTCCGCCAGGCTCCATCCACCAGCTCGAACTCCGCGCTTCGTGCGGCGCTTCCGGCGTGGTCCTCACCACGGCACACCGCAGCCCTCGCTTGGCAGATTGACCCGGCCGGTGCGGCCGCGCTGATTGCGCGGGCCCGGCGCATCGCCGCTGGCCAGTTGGACCTCCTCGGCTATCACTCGCTCGACTTCGGTCGTCCGACGCAGTGGCACCTGGACCCGGTGCACGACCGGCGTGCTCCGATGGGCCACTGGAGCACGGTTCCCTTTCTCGACGCCACGCGCGTGGGGGACCACAAGGTCATCTGGGAGCTGAACCGCCATCAGCACTTCGTGACCCTGGCACAGGCCGCCCTCCTGACTGGGGACGCGTTCTTCGTGCGCACCGTCGAGCGGGAACTGGCATCCTGGCTGGACGCCAACCCGCCCAAGCAGGGGATCAACTGGGCGAGCAGTCTTGAGGCGGCATTCAGGGCCATCTCGTGGTGCTGGACGTTGAGCCTGCTACGCGACGAGGGGCTCGATCCGGCGCTGGTCTCACGGGCGGTGCGGATGCTCCGGCTCCATGGCCGGCACATCGCACGCAACCTGTCCACGTATTTCTCGCCCAACACGCACCTTACCGGTGAGGCGCTCGGCCTGCTTTACCTGGGCTGCACCCTGCCCGATCTTTCGGAGTCGCCGCAATGGCGAGCACAGGGCTGGAGTATTCTGCGGGAGGAGCTCTTCCGGCAGACGTATGACGACGGCGTGTACTACGAGCACAGCCTGCACTATCAGCGCTACGTCGCGGATTTCTACCTGCATGCCTTGCTGCTGCAGCGGGGATCAGGAGCACCGTTCGACGATGTTGCGCTGGCGCGTGTGCAAGACGGGCTGGACGTGCTGCAGTACGCGATGCGCGGCGATGGCACACTCCCGCTCATCGGTGACGATGATGGCGGCCGGCTCCTGCCCCTCGATTCCCACGGCGTCGCGGACGTGCGGCCAACCTTGGCGCTCGGCGCTTCCCTCGCGAACTGGACGCCGAGCGTCCCCGGGCTCGACGCACCCGAGCTGACCCCGGTGTGGGTGCTCGGCGCGACCGCGCCGGTGGCGGCACCGGGGGCACGGTCGCGAAGCCGGCTGTTCCGGACTGGCGGGTTTGCCATGCTTCGAACGGGCTGGCAGGGGGACGCGGACGGCATCCTGCTCCGAACGGGCCCGCACACGCACCCGCGCATCGGTGGCGCGCATGCCCATGCAGACCAACTCTCAGTCGATGTGAGCTTTCATGGCCGGGCGCTCATCTCTGACAGCGGCACATGCAGCTATGTCGCGGACGCTGAGGCCCGCCGGGCCTTCCGCAGCGCATTCGCGCACAATGCGCTGACGCTGTCCGGCAGCAACGGCACCGAACCCCTCGGGCCGTTCGGCTGGCATACGACGCGCGACGCATGGACCGAGGCCTGGGTGGAAAGTTCGGTGGCAGGGCTGGTGAGCGCGCGCCTGTTGGGCTCCGGGCAGCCGATGCAGCACACCCGGACGGTGCTGCAGTTCGAGGGCATGGGATTTGTCATACATGACCAGATTGAAGTGGCCCAACCGGGCGATATCGTGGCGAGCTACCAGCTCGCGCCAGGAGTTACCTGCGAGCTTCACGGGACAATCGCCCTGCTCCGGCAGCCGGGCGAGGGGCTGGTGGTGCTCCAGATTTCGGGGGCTGTCGCGGTCTCGGAGGAGCCCGGTTGGGTCGCGCCGGTCTATGGCCAGCGACTCCCCGCGACGCGGATCGTGTGCCGCCTTGCGGCCCCGGGCGGCCAGGGCAGCCTGTTCACCACCCTTTCCCGGGCCGAAGCGCGGGTCACCGCGCGCCCAGTGGAAGGCGGACTTGAACTGACGGGAGCGTACCTGCGCATGATCCTGAGGGCCGGCAATCCCGGTGATGCGGCGCTGGACGAGGGGCGCTCGGATGCGCCCATGGCGTGGGTCGCCAGGGACAGTGCCGGCGCGCTCGTGCATGCGGGGCGCATCGGCGGCACCGTCCTGCGCCACCCGGGGATGCCGGTGCTGGCAGCGGAACGCGCCGACACGTGGCAGATCGCGCGGCGGACCAGCGAGGGTTGGCTGCTCCTGGGCGATGCCCTGCTGGCCGGGTCGGCCTGACCATGTGCGGCATCTGCGGCGTCGCCTATCCTGACCTTCTTGCCGGGGGCATCGACCCCGCGCGGGTCGTCGCGATGCGCGACCAGCTAACGCACCGTGGGCCGGACGGCGAGGGCGTCTTCATCGACGAGCGCGTGGGGCTGGGCCACCGGCGCCTCAGCATCATCGACGTGGCGCATGGCGCACAGCCCATGCGCAGCGCGGACGGCCGGTTCCATATCGTGTACAACGGCGAGGTGTACAACCATCCCGCACTGAAGGCGCGCCTCGAATCTGCCGGAGTGCACTACGAAACCCGCTGCGACACCGAAACGGTGCTGCATCTGTACGAGCGCGAGGGCCCTGGCGCCGTTCGCCAGTTGCGCGGCATGTTCGCCATCGCGATCTGGGACCGGCAGCGGCGGGAACTGTTCCTGGCGCGGGACCGTTTCGGCGTCAAGCCCCTCTACTACGCGCTGCTCGCCGACGGCCGGCTCGTCTTCGGCTCCGAGGTCAAGAGCCTGCTCGCGTCAGGCCTCGTACCGGCACGGCTCAACCGGCGGGCCCTGCCAGACTACCTTGCGAACTACGCCACCACCGGGGAGGACACGCTCTTCGAGGGCGTGAAGCGACTGCCAGCCGGGCACACGCTGTCGTGGCGCAATGGTCAGGTCTCGATCGAGCAGTTCTGGGACCTGGACCTCGAGGCCCCGACACTCACCGGCAGTGACGACGACCTGGTCGAGGAGTACCGGGAGCGGCTGACGGAGGCCGTACGCCTGCGGCTCATGAGCGATGTGCCGCTGGGCGTCTTCCTATCCGGCGGCATCGACTCCGCCGCCATCACGGCGATCATGACCAGCCTGATGCAGGAGCCGGTCAAGTCGTTCTCGGTGGCGTTCAACGAGCGCGAGGCGAACGAACTGGCCTACGCGCGCATGGTCTCCGGGCGTTTCGGGACCGACCATCACGAAGTGACGCTGTCGCGCGAGGATTTCTTCGGGGCGCTCCCCCGAATGATCTGGCACGAGGACGAGCCGATCGCGCACCCATCGAGTATCCCGCTGTATTTTGTGTCGCGCCTCGCGGCGGAACATGTCAAGGTGGTGCTCACTGGCGAGGGCAGTGACGAAACCCTGGCCGGGTACAACCGGTACCGGGTGGCACTGCTCAACCTCCAGCTTGGACGGATGTATCAGGGTGTGATGCCCGGGCCGCTCCGCCGCCTCGGCGCCGGAGCGATCGGCGCGCTTCCAGCATCCACGGCGCGCCGTCGTCTCCTCCGTACGTTTCTGGCGCTGCCAGCCGACCTCGACAGCCTGTACTTCGCGAACTTTTCGGTCTTCTCGCCGGCGTGGCAGGCGCGGCTACTCGCTCCCGGCATGCGCACCCTCGTGAACGGTATCGATCCGTTCCAGGAGGCGCATCGGGCGCTGGCACGTTGGGGCACGAGCCGGATGCTCGACCGGCTGCTCTATGCGGACATGAAGACGTACCTGCACGAGCTGCTCATGAAGCAGGACCAGATGAGCATGGCCGCATCCATCGAAAGCCGGGTGCCCTTCCTCGACCACCCGCTGGTGGAGTGGTCGATGCGACTGCCGCCGCACCTGAAGCTCCGTGGCCTCACGACCAAAGTGGTGCTCCGCCGCGCGATGGCGGGGATTCTGCCGGCGGAAATCCTCACGCGCAAGAAGATGGGATTCCCGGTCCCGGTCGGGACCTGGTTCCGCGGGGCCTCGGCGACGTGGCTGCGGGACATCGTGCTGAGCGAGCGGGCGCTGGCGCGCGGACTCTTTGACCCCGCCGTGGTCCGAGAACTGGTGGAGACGCACCAGCGCGGCACGGCGCAGCACACGGAGCGGCTCTGGATGCTGCTCAACCTCGAGCTCTGGCAACGCATGTTCCTCGACGGCGAACCGGCCGAAGGTACCGGGCTGGCGCTGGCGGGCATGGCGTCGGCCTGATGCGAATCCTCTGGCTCAAGAGCGACCTGCTGCATCCCCCCGACCGGGGCGGACGCATCCGGACGCTGCAGATGCTGCGCCAGCTGCGTCGCGACCACGAGATCACGTACCTGTGCCTCGATGATGGACACAGGGCGGCGGACGCGCTGGAACGTGCGGTGGAGTATGCGCAGCACGTGGAGTGCATTCCGTTTGCGCCGCCCGAGCGTTCGTCCGCGCGCTTCTTCCTGGACCTGGCGCGCAACGCGCTCTCGCCGATGCCCTATGCCATCGGCAAGTATGCCTCGCCCGCAATGGAGCGCCGCGTGCGGCAGCTGGTCGCCGCTGGCGGCGTTGACGTGCTCGTGTCCGACTTTCTCATGCCGAGCCAGAACGTGCCGGACAACCTTCCGTGCCCCACGGTGCTCTTTCAGCACAATGTGGAGGCGCAGATCTGGCAGCGCCATACGACCGTCTCGACGGGGGCGGCGCGCCAACTGTACTTCCGCAGCCAGTGGCGGCGCATGCAGCGCTATGAGGGCGCCACGTGCCGCCGTTTCGATCATGTGATCGCGGTGTCTGAGGCGGACGCCGCATTGTTGCAGCGCGAGTACGCGCCGATCAGCGTGTCGTGGGTTCCCACGGGCGTAGATACGGAGTTCTTCACTCCCCGGCCACCCGCGGATGCCCAGCCCAACGAGCTCGTTTTCCTCGGTGCCCTCGATTGGATGCCCAACGAAGACGCGGTTGAGCACTTCGTCCGTGACGTACTGCCGTTCGTACGGGCCAGGCGTCCGGAGGCCACCTTCACGGTCGTGGGCCGAAAGCCCACGCGCCGCGTGATGCGGGCCCTGGAGGGCGTGCCGGGAGTTCGCCTGATCCCCGACGTACCGGACGTGCGTCCATACTTGTCGCGGGCAGCGGTGTTCGTGGTTCCCATCCGCATCGGTGGTGGCACTCGACTCAAGCTGTACGAGGCCCTGGCGATGGGGCTTCCGGTCGTGAGCACGCGCGTGGGTGCGGAGGGCCTCCCGCTGGAGCACGGCACGCACCTGTGCCTCGCGGACAGTGCGACGGACCAGGCGACGGCGATCGCAAACCTGCTGGAGGCCCCGGCCGCCGCCGGGCGCATGGGAGCAGCGGGCGCGGCCTACGTGCGGGAGGAGTTCGGCTGGGATCACGTGGGCCAGCTCTTCGCCGCGCAGTGCCGGGAGGTCGTGGCGCGGGTGAACCCGCGTCGGAGCAGCGCCGCGTGAGCACGCCGCCGCTCCGCACCGTGCTGATCGCGCATGCCGAGGAGCCGCTCCACTGCGACGGCTATGCGCGCTGGCTGGCGGCGGACTCGTCGCTTCAGGGCATCGTGCGCATCGTCGATGAGCCGAGCGCACGCTGGTCGCGCCTCCGTCGCGAGGTGCGCCGCAGCGGCGTCGCCGGGATTGTCGATGTCGCGCTGATGCGGGCCTGGTACCGTGTCGCGTTCCAGCAGGCGGATGCGGCCTGGGGCGCGCAAGCACTCGCGCGCCTGCAGGAGCGCTACCCTGTCGTGGCGGTGGCGCCATCAATCGACGTCGTTACGCCCAACTCGCCCGAAACCCGAGCATTTCTCGAGCGCACACGGCCCGACGTAGTGATTGCGTTGTGCAAGCACCTCCTCAAGGAAGAGATCTTCACGATCGCCAGGGTTGGTACGTTCGTGCTGCACCCGGGCATCTGCCCGGAATACCGCAACGCACACGGTTGCTTCTGGGCGCTGGCGCGGGGCGACTATGAGCGGGTCGGGCTCACTCTGCTGCGGGTGGACCGTGGCATCGATACCGGCCCGATCTTCGGCTACTTCCACTGCGATTTTGACGAGCACCGGGAATCGCACATTCGCATCCAGAAGCGAATGTCGTTCGACAATCTCGACGCAATCTGGCAGCGGATCGCGGACGTGGCCGCCGGGCGGGCCGCGCCGATTCCGGTTGCAGGGCGCTCGTCGAGGACCTGGGGGCAGCCGAGGCTGTCAGCCTATATCGGGTGGCGCCTCCGCGCGCGACGGGAGGATCATGCGCTGCGTGGTGCTTGAGTATCATGACGTCGTGCCCGGTGAGGACTACGCGTCAAGCGGTTTCGTGGGCGATGGCGCAAACACGTTCAAGCTGCCGGCCGCACGCTTCGACGCGCACCTGCAGGCCATCGACGCCGTGCCAGCGGCACTCCGGACCTCGGTGATGGCGCTCGGACAGACCGACCAGCCGGCCCCCGTGCTGCTCACCTTTGATGACGGCGGCGCGAGCGCCCTGAGCGAGATTGCCCCCCGACTCGAGGCGCATGGGTGGCGCGGGCACTTCTTCATTCCGACGGACGCGCTCGACCGACCGGGATTTCTCTCCTCAGCCGGCGTGCGCGAACTCGCCGCCCGCGGCCATGTGCTGGGCAGTCATTCCGCGTCGCACCCGCTGCGCATCGCAGCACTCCCCGCCCTGGCGGTGCGCGAGGAGTGGACCAGGAGTTGTGGCCGGCTCGGCGACATTCTTGGTGTCCCGGTGACGGTAGCGTCAGTACCGGGTGGCATGTTCAGCTGGGCTGTGGCGGATGCCGCCGCCGCTGCCGGCATCAGGTGGCTCTTCACGTCGGAGCCTGTCGTAACGGTCCAGGAACGCTCGGGGTGCCTCGTGATCGGCCGCTACACGCTCAAACAGCGCGCACGGCCCGCGGAGGTGGCGCAGCTGGCCCTTGGGCAGGGGACGGCCCGCGTAAAGCAATGGCTGGAGTGGAACAGCAAGAAGGTGGCGAAGCGACTCGCGGGACCGGCATACATGTCGATCCGCAAGCACATCCTCGGCGACTAGTGCCGGGCGGCTTTCAAGGTCACTGAAGGAGCGAAGTCTCATGGGTATTGGCGTCAGTGTGTTCGGACTGGGCTATGTCGGGTGCGTCTCCGCGGCGTGCTTCGCCAAGGAGGAATTTGACGTGATCGGCGTGGACGTAAGTCCCGGCAAGGTGAAGCGGATCAACGACGGGCAGGCGACGATCCTCGAGGCGGGCATCCAGGAGCTGGTGGAAGAAATGGTGGCCGCGGGCCGCCTGCGTGCCACCACCGATGTGCGCGATGCTGTTCGCACCTCAGCGATTTCACTGGTATGCGTCGGGACCCCCAGTCGCTCGAACGGCAGCATCGACCTGCAATACATCGAGCGAGTGTGTGAACAGATCGGTGCCGCCATCAAGGACAAGGCCGAGCGGCACGTGGTGGTGATCCGGAGCACCGTGCTGCCCGGCACCATCCACGACGTGGTCGTCCCGGCGCTGGAACGCACCTCGGGCAAGCGCTATGGCCCCGATTTTGGGGTGGCGAGCAACCCGGAGTTTCTGCGGGAGGGGTCCTCGGTGCGCGACTTCCACGAGCCGCCGTTCACCCTTATCGGTGCCGACCACGACGAAACGCACCAGGCGGTTGCGGCCCTGTACACGGGCATCGACGCGCCGGTGCACCTCGTGGCAGTGCGGGTCGCCGAGACGATCAAGTACGCCTGCAACGCGTTCCACGGTGTGAAGGTGGCGTTCGCGAACGAGATCGGCCTGTTCTGCAAGGCCCTGGGCGTGGACAGTCATGAGGTGATGCGGCTCTTCTGCGAGGATCGGAAGCTGAACATCTCTCCGGCCTACCTGCGGCCCGGCTTTGCCTTTGGCGGCTCTTGCTTGCCGAAGGACCTGCGGGCCATCACCTACCGGGCACGGCAACTGGACGTCGACCTTCCGCTCCTCTCCGGCACGCTCGAAAGCAATACCCGCCTGATCGCGCGGGTGGCGGACAGCGTCCTGAGTTCCGGCGCGCGCCGCGTTGGCATCCTCGGGGTCACGTTCAAGGCGGGCACGGACGATCTTCGCGAGTCACCCATGATCACCCTGGCCGAACGGCTGCACGGCCGTGGCCTTCAGCTGGCGATTTACGACCGGGATGTGCAGGAGGCGAATGTCGTCGGCGCGAACCGGGAGTATGTCGAGCGCGAGATTCCCCACCTCTGGAGCCTGATGCGCCCGGACATGGCCTCAGTCCTCGCCGACGCCGAGGTCATCATCATCGGCAATGGCACACGCGCGTTCCGGGACGTGGAGGGGATGCTCCGGCCGGGACAGCGCGTCGTCGACCTCGTTCGCGCATTTGCCAACCGAGCATCCGGTGATGGCTACGACGGGATCGCCTGGTGAACTCGTACCAGCAGCTCCGCACCAGGGTCCGGGACGCGATCGGCGGCGACAAGCTGGCCCAGCGCCTGTACTCCGGGGCGTTTCGCTCGGTGCTCACCGGCGTCGTGGGCACCGCGCTCTCCTTCGCCACACAGATCCTGCTGGCTCGCACGCTGGGGGCGCCGGAATACGGCGTCTATGCGTACGCACTGTCCTGGACCCACTGGCTGATCCTGCTGGGACGGCTCGAGTACGATACGGCCGCCATCCGGTTCATCGGGCAGTACGATGGCCAGCTGGATCACGGCCGCATCCAGGGCTTCATCCGGCATGCGCAGCGGGTGGTGGTCTCGGCGTCGATTGCCGTGTCGCTTGGCGGTGCGGCGGTAACTATCGCCCTCCGCGACCGGCTGGACGGCTCGCTTGAGCGGAGCATGCTGGTGGTGTGGCTGCTGCTGCCCCTCACGGCACTGCTGATGTTGAACGGGAACATCTTGCAGGGCTTCAAGGAGGTGCTGCGGGCTCAGCTTCCCAGTGCGGTGCTCCGCCCCGCCCTGCTGGCTATTGGCCTCCTCGCCTGGTGGCTGGCCGGGCCACACCGCGCCACGAGCACCGAGGCCCTCCTGATCAACGCCGGGGCTACGGCGATTGCCCTGATTGTCGCCATATTGCTGGTACGGCAGCGGCGGCGCCAGCTCGACCCCGGCGCCGTACCGATCGACGACCGCCCCGCGTGGTGGCGCGCCAGCCGGAGCCTGCTGGTGGTGTCGGGCAGCCAGTTCATCCTGTCCCAGCAGGCGGATGTGCTCGTGGTCGGTTCGCTGCTCTCCCCTCTTGAGGCCGGCTTCTACGGGGCGGCAGGACAGCTGAGCATGCTGGTCGGGTTTGCGGCTAATTCGTCACTCTTCATCGCGCTGCCGATGATCGCCGAGCTGCATGGGCGCGGCGACAAGGCGGGGTTGCAGCGCCTGGTGACCCTCTTCGTGCGCCTGGGCGCGGCACTGGCCCTGCCCGCCCTCGCCTTCATCGTCATCTTCGGTCACAAGCTGCTCGAGTGGTACGGACGGCCCTTCGTGGCCGGCTACCCGGTCCTCATCATTCTGAGCGTCGTGGCTGTTGTTTTTTCATCGTTCGGCGGGCTGTCAGGCTTCATGCTCACGATGACCGGCAATGAGCGCACGGCGGCCAGGATTGCCGTCGTGTCGTCGGTGCTCAACCTCGGGATGGGCCTGCTCCTCACGAAAAAATTCGGCGCGATTGGCGCCGCCAGTGCAACAGCGTTCGTGGGGGCACTGCGCTGCGGCTGGCTCGTGGCCATTATCCGTCGCGAACTCGGCATCGACATGCTGTCCCTGCGACAGCCGGGATCGTTCCTGCCCGAGACCCCGACATGATCGGCTCGGCGATGCCGCAGCCCGGCGCGCGGACCCTCCGGGCGCCCAGTTCGCCGCACCACCGGCGCGGCCTGATCAAGCAACTCGAGCTGACGCCGGCATTCGTCGGGTTTCTGCTGTACGTGTTCGTCATCATCACGTCGCGACTGCCAATAGGTGAACTCGGCGTCCTGCTGGGCCTGGGTGGCCTGCTCCTTCAAGGGGTGAAGCTCCGCTTCCCCCGCTACCTGCAGTGGAGCCTGGCGCTGTTCGTGTGGAGCGCCCTCACTATGGCATGGTCCTCACATCCGGAACTGGTTGCCGACACGCTGGTGCCGGCGCTCAAGCTCTGGATCATCACCGTGCTGGGTGTGAATGCCATCCGCTCGCCACGCCAGCTGGTTGTCTTCTTTGCCTTTTTCCTTTTCTGGTTTCTCGTATACCCCGTCCGCGGAGCCCTGCTCAACTACCTGCATGGCATTGTCTGGTTCGGTCGGGTCGGCTGGCAGGGCAACCTCAGCAACTCGAACTACCTGGCATGTGCGTGCCTTGTTGCGATCACCTTTGCGGTATCGCTGATTCCCAGGACTCGAAGTCGGTCGGTGCGAGCGGCGCTGTTCCTGAGTACGCTTCCGATCCTTGGCGTCATCATCGTCACGGAATCGCGGCAGGCCATCATCGGTGTCGCCTTTTTTGCGATGCTCGCAATTCTAGCCAGCCGCAAGCCGACGAAGGCCCTGCTGGCGGTGATGGCCCTCGCTGGAGTTGTGCTCGTCGCCGCACCGGAGGCAGCCTTCAAGCGACTGGCGGGCCTCGCCAACCTCGGCCGCGAAGTGGAATGGAACAAGGTCGATGAGGGGTCAGCGGCGCAGCGCGTGTCAATCTACAAGACAGCGTTGACGATCCTCGGCGATCATCCGGTCGGTGGCACCGGCGCAGGGACGTACCCCGTCATGAACGAGGAGTACAATCCCACGCTCGGGAAGTGGGATACCCACAATACCTACCTCCACGTCGCCGTCGAACGCGGCCTCATCGGCCTGTTCCTGTTCCTCGGCATGATTGGGTCGGTATTTCGCGTAGCATGGAGGCGCAGCCGGGCACTCGCCACGGTCGCGCCGAGAGTGGCGACAGCCATGCGCCTTTGCTCGGCTGGGCTGGCCTGTTTCATGGTGGCTTCCATCTGGGGCAGCTATGACACCTTCCAGTTCCTTCACTTTCTGGTGCTCGGTACCTACCTGACGGCCACCCTGCTCACGCCGGCAGACTCCTTCATCGTGCCGGGTGAGCCGCAGGCCGTCCCGGCCAGCGTCCTGCACAGTGGGGTACCGCCCCAGATCATCATCTGAGCGGCAGAAACCCGCGGCGGAGACGGTGGCCGGTCCGGCTAGTCCTCGCCGTGGTGCTGGGAGCGGTGCTGGTCAGCACGCTGGCGCCGGCCCCCGGTTCAGCGGCCGCCGCGGCGGGAACACCGCTCAGTTGTATCCTCTGCGGCAGCAGCGGCCTCCGGGACTTCCTCCTCAATATCCTGCTGTTCGTACCGCTCGGGTGCTTGCTCTACCGGGTTGGACTTCCTGCCCTGCGTGTGTTGCTGTTCGGCTTCGGGCTCTCACTCCTGATCGAGACCATCCAGTTCATCCTTCCGATTGGCCGTGATGCCAGCCTGAGCGATGTGCTCTCCAATTCACTTGGTGCGGGGCTCGGTGCCGCCCTCGCGCTTCACCTGCGGAACCTCACCTCGCCGTCGGCAGTGCTGGCCCGACGACTGGCAGCGGGCATCTTTCTCGCCTGGGCCGCATTCGGCATTTTGGGCGCATGGGCCGACCAGGCACTCCCCGCAGGCGAGGGTATCCTCGCCGGGTCATGGGCGCGCACCTACCCGGGAACTGGCACGTTCGGCGGCACGATTGAGAGCGCCACGGTCGCCGGGGTCGAGGTGCACAACTGGGACGTCGCCCGACCAGGGCCAATCCGCCGAGCACTCGAGGGCGACTCCATTGGGACGCAGGTTCGTGTCACCAGCCTTCCGCGAGCCGATCGGTGGTCGCAGGTGTTCGCCGTCGGGGACTGGGGTGCCGAGCCGGTACTCGAGCTTTCGCTGGAGGGCTGCCAGCTGCGCTATGAAATGCGCACCCGCGCATTGTCCCTCCGCTTGGGTTTATTGACCATGGTTCTCCCCGTGACCTGCAGTCATGAGCCGGCGGGGCTCCACGCCATGAAAAATGCCCGCGTGCTGCAGCTCTCGGCGGCATACGGATCAGCGACGCGGGCATCAACGATCGTACTGACAGCGGCGCATGCGTGGGCGCTGTTCATGCCGATCGCGCGGCTGATGCCACTGCACCGCCTGTGGCATGCCCTGTGGATCCTGTCCTTCGCCCTTCCGCTTGGCTTCTGGGCCACGCTCGGCTGGCCAGGGCGGCTCAGTTTGGCACTCATATCGGGCGCGGCGATGATGCTCGGCAGCGAGGCGATTGTCGCGCAGATGTTCGGGTGTGCGTGGCCGACAGTCGCCGAAACCGCTCTGGTTGCGGCGGGGCTGCTGCTTGGCCGAGCCACGGCCAGGCTGGCTCGGGTCGGTCAAGTGGCTTAAGTTGTTGTAGCATAACAACATAAATTGATCGCAGTGGGTGTGACTCCGGCAGCAAGTGAGGGTCCGGACATTGCATGGTGCGGCAACCTCGAATGGCCACACCGACAGCCAGAGGAGTTGCAATGAAGCAGGTGGTACGCAAGGGTCTGGGCGCGATCGAAGTCGCCGATGTGCCCGCCCCATCGGTCCCCCCGCACCACATCATGCTGCGGCCACTGCACTCGCTCATCTCGAGCGGCACAGAGTCCGCCAGCCTGCACGGCAACGTGGCGCGCGAAGTCGCCGAGAATCCGTCGCACATCGTGAAGGTGCTGAAGCTGCTCGAGCAGCAGCCGCCCCTTCGAATCGCCGCCGAGGTGCGGGCGAAGCTCAGCGACTACGCCGTGATGGGGTACGCTGGCGCAGGCATGGTGACGGCACATCACGCTACGGTGACGGACATGCCGGTCGGCACCCGGGTGGCGTATGGCGGCGAGGGGACCGGTCACGCCGAGTTCGTGGTGACGGGGCGCAATCTGGTGGCGGAGATACCCGAGCAAGTGAGCACGGCGGACGCGGCGTTCACGACGCTCGGCGCTATTGCCCTCAACGGCGTACGCACCGCGCAACTGAGCCTGGGTGACACGGTCGCTGTGGTGGGTCTGGGCCTTGTGGGCCAGCTTGCGGCGCAACTGGCGCGGCTGCAGGGCGGGCGCGTCATTGCGCTGGACCTGCAGGAAGATCGCGTCAGGCTGGCGGAATCACTCGGCGCCGAAACCGGCGTCCTCTCCGATGACGGCGCGATCGCGCGGGTCCAGGCCCTGACCGGGGGACGCGGTGCAGACAGCGTGATCCTCTGTGCAGCCTCGAAGTCGGCTGCACCCGCGGAACTCGCCATGCGGCTGACGCGCGACCGCGGCCGGATCGTGGTGGTGGGGGCTGTTGATCTCCACTTCAACTGGCTCGAGATGTACCTGAAGGAGATCCAGCTCTACCTGGCTCGTGCCTATGGTCCGGGGAGCTACGACCCCAAGTACGAGCGGGAGGCGATCGACTACCCGTTTGCCTACGTGCGTTGGACGGAGAATCGCAACATGGGCGACTTTCTCCGGCTGCTGGCGACGAAGCAAGTCGTGGTGGACGCGCTCGTAAGCCACCGCTTTCCGCTCGACGACGCGCCGCGCGCGTACGAGACCGTCACCACCCCAGGCACGAAGAGCCTCGCGGTCCTGCTCGAGTATCCGGCCGTGGCAGAGACCCGGGAGCAGCTGCTGGCGAGCGTCCCGGAGCGCACGGTGCGCGTCCCATCGCCGGCCACGGGTACGCTGCGGGTGGCCCTGAGCGGCGCGGGGAACATCGTGCGATGGGCGCACATGCCCTCGCTGCAGAAGGTACCGGGAGCGGTGCTGCACGCGGTGTACTCCAGCAATGGCGTCCGGGGACGTTCGTATGCCAACCGCTACAAGGCGGCCTACTGCACGACCGACTACCAGCAGGTGATCAATGACCCGGACATCGATGCCGTGCTCGTGGCCAGCCGGAACCAGCAGCATGCGCCACAGGCGCTGGCGGCGCTCCGGGGGGGCAAACATGTGCTGGTGGAGAAGCCCATGGGCATCACGGTGGACGAGTGCCGCGACCTGCTGGCCGCGGAGCGTCAGAGCGGGAAAGTACTGGCGGTCGGCTTCAACCGGCGCTTTGCCCCGCTCTACCGTGACGTGCGAGACCGGCTTCGCCGTCGCACTGGTCCCGCCGTGCTGACATGCCGGGTGAACTCGCCTGGCATCTCCGGCGACTACTGGATGGCGGATCCGGCCATCGGCGGCGCTATCCTGGGCGAGGCGTGCCACTTCCTCGACCTGTTCGCGTGGATGCTCGGAAGCGAGCCAGTGGAAATATCGGCCTCGTCGCTTCCGCCGCGCGACACAGAACCGATCGGGTCGAACAACGTGGTGGCTCAGCTCCGCTTCGCGGATGGCTCGATCGCCGCGCTCACCTATTGCACCATCGGTCACCCGAAGGGTGCCGGGGAGCGGCTTGAGGTCTACGCTTCAGGGATTCGCGCCGCAACGGCCGACTTCAAGCAGATCGAGATTGCCGGTGGGCTCCCGCGGCGCAAGCGGCTGTTCGCCGACAAGGGGTACGACGGACAGATGCGCGCATTCGCGGCGGCGGCCCGCGGGGAGCGCGACGCCGACCTCGCCTCGGGGATCGACGGCGCGCGCGCCTCGCTCGCCTGCATCCAGTTGCTGGCCTCCGCGGCGGCCGGAGGCGTACCCCAGCGCATCGGCGTGCAGCATCTCGCCTGAGCCGATGCATGTACTGCTGTTCGGTCCGGTCCCGCCTCCCTTCGGGGGCGTCCAGACACACCTGATGGGCCTGCGCGCATTCCTCAGGAGCCAGGGCGTACGCGTGAGCATCATCCACACCACCCGTCACCGCCAGGCGGAAGGCGACGGCATCTACTACCCGACCAGCGCGGCGGCCCTGCTCGCACGCTCCGCATCGTTGCGCCCCGACATCCAGCACGTGCACCTCGGTGGACAGCTTGGCGCTCGGACCGTCGGGCTCTGTGCCGCCCTCTCGCTGCTGCCGCACGCGCGTACCGTCGTGACCGTGCACTCCGGCGGGTATCCCTCGAGTCCCGAGGCGCTGGCCGCGCGCAAGTTCTCGTTCACCGGCATGGCGCTCCGGCGTTGCGACGCGGTCATCGGGGTGAACGCCGCCATCGTCGACGTCTTTGCCCGGCTCGGCGTGCCGCCCCAACGGCGCCACATGATCGAACCGCACGCCGGAGACACGATCGTCTCGCGTGCCGAGGACAATCTGATACCTGCCGCCGTGGCGGACTTCGTGCAACGCCATTCGCCGCTGCTACTCGGTGTGGGATTGCTGGAGCCGGAGTACCAGTTCGACCACCAGATGAAGGCGCTAGGCACGATCCGGCAGACGCACCCGAACGCCGGCCTTCTGATCATCGGGAGCGGAACACTCGCGGGCTCACTGGCGCAGCATGCTGCCGCGCTGCCCGAGGCTCACGCGATCCTTGTTGCCGGCGACGTGGCCCACGAAGCCACACTCGCGCTCATCCGTCGCGCGGACGCCATGCTGCGCACGACCACGTATGACGGCGACTCCCTCTCCGTAAGGGAGGCGCTCACCCTGGGCACGCCCGTGATCGCGACGGATACCGGCATGCGCCCCACCGGCGTGGTGCTGCTGGCCGATACCTCCCGCGATGCCATCGCACGCGCGGTGCGCGACGTGGCGGGTCGGCGCATGGCGCCGGCACGGGCAGCTGCCTCAAGTGGCTACGGTGAGATTGTCGAGCTGTACCGGGCGCTGCTGCCGCCAGCGTGACTCAGGGCTGTCGCCGGTAGGCATCGATGAGGCTGGTCATCACCCTTGCCGCACCGTAGCGCTCCCCAGCCAGCTCGCGCCCAAGCCGCCCCATCGTGGCCCGCTCGTCCGGGCTTCCGGCCAGGCGATCGAGGGCCGCCGCCAGTGCCGCATCATCCTCGGCTGGAAATAGCAGGCCTGTCCGCCCGTCGTCCACCGCCTCCGGCACTCCCCCCACATCAGACGCGATGACGGGCCGCGCCGCCGCCATCGCCTCGACTACGGCATTGGGAAACGCCTCGCTGCGCGAGGGCAGAACCGAGATGTCAAGCAGCCCGTGCAGGTTGATCGCGTTGGATTGCATGCCCGCAAACGTGGCGCGCTGCTCCAGGCCGAGCTGGGCGACGAGCTCACCGAGCGCACCACGCTCCGGGCCATCTCCGAGGAGCAGCAGGTGCAGCTCCGGCCGCGCGACGGCAAGGCGGGCGAAGGCGCGCACGAGTGTGGCGTGATCCTTCACGGGTGCGAGACGCGCGACCGTGCCCACGACGACCCGGCCCGCAGGCACGCCAAGGCGCCGGTGCCACTCGTGGCGCACTGCGGGCAGGAGGTCACCGAACGCCTCGTCGTCGACGAAGTTCGGGATCACGAGGAGCTTGTGTGCTGGCACACCTTCCTGCGCCACCAGTCGGTCTCCGATGCGGCGGCTGTTGACGAGGACGCGGTGCGCCAGCCGGTACGAGACCATTCGGTCGGCCACCAGCAATCCCGGCCGCGGGCTCGAGTCCAGCCAGCGCCGGCTCGCGATGACGCGTGGCACCCGCGCCAGCCGCCCGGCCGCGGTCGCCAGCAGGTTGCTGTAGAGGTCATGCGCATGGACAATGGCAAACCGCCCATGCGTGAAGTGGCTTGCAAGAGCGCGTACACATGATGCGGCCGAGAGTGACGCGAGCGAAGCGACGGGCACGTGCGTTGTCGGCACCCCGGCATTGCGGTAGCGCTCCAGCAGCGGCCCACCGGCCTGGAGGTGAAACAGCGACAGGTCAATGCCGCGCGCGCGCAGCTGCTCCGCGGTGCGCACCGCATTCAGCTCCGTGCCGCCCACCTGCAGGTTGTCTACGACGAACGCGACGGAGAGCGGTGAGTGCGAACGCGGCGCGGCGACCGTACTCACTGTGTGGCGACGGGTACTTCGGCGACAAACAGATCGGGTCGGCCGCCGAGGAGCATCATGTTGCTGGTGAATATCACGATGCGCCCGTCAGGACTTGTAGTGGCAACCGGCTGTGACCAGTAGTCGTCTCCGACATGATACGTGTGGCACAGCAGTCGTGAATCAGAACCGTCGCTGCGAACATAGCCGATGGCATTCAGCAAGCGCGACCCGGCCCAGGTCGTGCTGCTGGTAGAGGCAATCGTCCACTGGCGACGGAGGTCCCCCTTCAGTTCCGCATCGTCCTGAACCCACGATCCCGAGTGGTGTACTGCGGGCCCGAACGAGGGCGCGAGGATCCGTGTGGCCTGTCCATCGACACCGACCCGGTTGATGGCGAAGGGCGAGGAGAGGTCCCAGTTGGTGGCGATCCAGTGGCCGCGCGCCGAGGCATTGTGCGCGAAGGGAAAACCGGTGATCGGGTTGCCCAGTGTGTTGCTGTCGAGGTCCCAGATCCGGAATCCGGGCGCGCCGCCACTGCCGAGCGCTACGTACCGGCCATCGCGCTCGAGGCGCGGCTCATTGAGCGAGGACCAGGACTGGCGCAAGACCTTTCCGGTAACGGCGTTGAAGGCCAGTGCCGTGTGCTCGTCCTCGAGCATGACGAACCAGCGATCGTCGCGGTCTTGATGAAGCCAGGTGCCGCCGCGCACGCTCCAGGGCCAGGGCGGCACATTCGCGACCGTCATGCTGGTAGTATTGAAGCGGATGATCTGCGTACCGGTAAAGATGAATGCAACCTGCGCCGTTCCGGGCAGCGCGGAGAATGTGAACGCCAGGTCGGTCCATGGCCGCGCGTGCTGGGGGAACTGGCGCCAGCGACGGAAGCCAGCGCCGCGCTCGAAGTCCACCAGCCAGTAGCCCTCCGCCAGCGTGCGCACCAGAATGGTGTAGGTACTGAGTGCCGGGCCCCAGGGACGGCTCACCTGCCAGCCACCGTCGGCATAGTCGTGACCCGCCCCGGTGTTTCCGGTGGGCATCGACGCCCCAGTCGCCTTCCAGACGCGCACTCCGGTAGTGGGGTCAAGGTAGCTTCGACCGGGGACCATGCTCCGCACGCCCAGCGCTTCCCAGGCGGTGACCTGGGCGGCCTGTCCGGAGGCAACCGGCAACCGGCCAAGGTCAATCTGGGCCAAGAGCGGCGGGGTGCTGGGGGCGAATAGCAGAGCGAGGACGGTGGCGGCCAAACCGCGCACCGACCGGGGCATAGCAGCCTCGGAGGTCAGGGAAGTGTAGCTCACGCGCAACACCACAGCCATCACCTCGGATGCCGGTAGCGCACCACCCTCCGCCGGGGATCAGATGCTCCCGCCGACAGGCTCGTGGCACAATCGTAGCAAAGACGGTACCCCGGGGACGCCCAGTCGCCCGAGAGTGGAATTCGTTGGCCTGCTTCTGGGAGCCAGTATCCGTTGACCCGCTGCATTATCATCGGCAATGAATCACTCGCCCTGGCCTGCGCCGCGGAGCTGGAGCGGGCTGGTCACGAGGTGGTCGCCTTTGTCGCTGACCCGGGCGCACCGTTCACTCGCGCGAGCGCCGCGGGCCTGCCAACGTTGCCGTCGCTGCAGGCGCTTCGGCAAGCCGCCCCTCCCGACGTCGACTTCCTGTTCAGCATCACCAACCTCCGGGTGCTCCCGGCCGACATCCTGGCGCTGGCCAGAGTAGCGGCGATCAACTATCACGACGGGCCGCTGCCACGCTACGCCGGCCTGCATGTCCCGGTGTTTGCGCTCCTGGCAGGCGAGCAGCGCCACGGAATCTCGTGGCACATCATGCAGTCGGGCGTGGACGAGGGCGGTGTGCTGCGGCAGGCGCTCTTCGACCTGCATCCGGACGAGACTGCCCTGACGCTCAATACCCGCTGCTACGAGGCCGCCCTCGCCGAGTTCTGCGGCCTGGCCTCGCAACTGCCAATGTTGCCGAATGCCCTGGTCGCCCCGCTGGACCCGGCAACGCGGTGTCCCCTCGGGCGCCGTCCGGAGCGCGGCGGAGTGATCGACTGGGCACAGCCGTCCGACGTCATCGCGCGCACCGTGCGCGCGCTGGATCACGGGAACTACCGCAACCCGGTCGCCACGGCCAAGACCTCGGTGGACGGCGTGGCCATCGTGGTGGCTGCCGCCGAGTCGCGGGCGGGGGGAACAGGCGCGGCCCCGGGCACGGTAATGCTGCTCGACGACAACGCGGTCACTGTCGCCACCGGCCATGGGACCCTTCGTCTCACGCGCCTCCTGACGGTCGACGGCCACGTCCTCGACGCGGTTGCGCTTGCGAGACTTGGGATCGTCACGGGCAAGCAACTTGATGCCCCTGCCCCGGGCCATGCCGCCGCGCTTGATCGCGTGCACACTGCTGTGGGACGCGACGAAGGCTTCTGGATGGAGCGACTGAGCCAGCTCGAGCCAGCGGAAGTCCCCGGGATCGGCCGCGCCAGGGGCGAGACATCGGTGAGACGCCACGTGCTGGCGCTGCCCGAGGGGACGTCGTCCACCCGGGCCATCGCGGTCGTCCTCGCGTGGGTAGCCCGGGTGTCCGCCAAAGAGCGGTTTCATGCTGGGTATTCCGGCGAATGGCTCGAGCAACTCACGGCCGGGACGGGGCCGTGGTTTGCGCCGTTGGTTCCGCTGCTGGCGGTCGCCGACGACGACTTGTCCTTCGCCGACTTCGAGCGCGCCGTCACGGCTGAGTTGTCCACGCTCCAGAAGCGTGGCACCTGGTCGATTGATGCCTGGGCGCGGTTCCACGGCATGAGGCCGACACCGCCGCCCGCATTCGACCTCGTGATACGCCGCGGCATCGACGCACCCGCACCTGGCGCGGCCCTGACGTGCTGCATCTCGGAGGGCGTACTTACCTGGTGGGTTGATTCCAGTCGCGTGGCAGACGAGGCGGTTGCGCGGCTCGCGGCGCAGTTTCACGTGCTCGCCACCGCGGCGCTGCAGGCGCCAGAGACGCCGCTCGGGCGCCTCCCGGTGGTTCCAGCAGCCGAGCGCGATCGCCTGTTAGTGCAGTTCAACGCCACGGAACGGCCAGTGGCACCGGACGCCACCATGCCGTCTCTGTTCGCGGCGCAGGCCGCGCGCAGTCCTGACGCGATTGCGGCGGTGTTCGATGACGCGAAGGTGAGCTACAGCGAGCTGGAGCGGAGGGCGCGGCGGCTCGCGAACCACCTCCGCGCGCTCGGTGTCGGCGCCGACACGATTGTCGGCCTGCATGTGCAGCGGTCCGTGCGGCTCGTCGAGGGCGCCCTCGGAATCCAGATGGCCGGTGCCGCGTACCTGCCGCTCGACCCATCGTACCCGGCGGACCGCCTCGCCTTCATGCTGAACGATGCGAAGGTAACAGTGGTCGTGAGCGAGGAGGGAACCCGCAGTGCCCTCCCGTCAACGGACGCGGTGATCGTGTCGCTCGACGGCGATGGCCCTGCCCTCGCCCAGGAGTCGATCACAACCATCGAACCGCAGCCGCAACCCGGCGACCTCGCCTATGTGATCTATACGTCAGGCTCGACCGGGCTGCCGAAGGGCGTGATGGTCGAGCACCGGAACGTGGTAAACTTCTTCACCGGTATGGATGAGTGCATCGGCAGCACGCCGGGTGTGTGGCTCGCAGTAACCAGCCTGTCGTTCGATATCTCGGTGCTCGAGCTTCTGTGGACACTGACGCGGGGCTTCACGGTCGTGATCTACCGCGAGGAGGATCGGACGCTCGACACCGGCTCGTCGCGGGCTGGTCTCGCAGCCACGATCCCGGAGCTCATTCACCATCACCGCGTGACGCACCTGCAATGCACGCCGTCGCTGATCACCATGCTGCTGCACTCCGATGACTCACGGGCCGCGCTCGGCCAGTTGCGCCAGGTGCTCGTCGGTGGCGAGGCGATGCCCGGGCCACTGGCCGAGACGCTGGCGACCCTCGTTCAGGGCGGCGTGCACAACATGTACGGTCCTACTGAGACGACAGTATGGTCCACCTCGCACCGCGTGGGACCCCTGGGCGATGCACCGCCCATCGGGCGACCGATCGCGAACACGCAGCTCTACGTACTCGACCAGAAGCAGCGGCTCGCGCCGCTTGGTGCCACCGGCGAGCTGTATATCGGCGGAGCCGGAGTGGTGCGTGGCTACCTTCACCGCCCGGAGCTCACGGCCCAGCGATTCATTCCCAGTCCGTTCGACTCGACCGCCCGCCTCTATCGGACCGGCGACCTCGTTCGGTATCGCGACGACGGCGTCGTTGAGTACATCGGCCGCGCCGACTTTCAGGTCAAGTTGCGAGGCCACCGGATCGAGCTCGGTGAAATCGAGCACCACCTGCGGCAGATGCCCGGGATCGACGAAGCCGTCGCCATGGTGCGAGAAGACGCACCGGGCGACCCACGACTGGTGGCGTACGTGGTGGTAAGCGGGCCGGGTGTAGAACTGCCGGTCCTCCGCGAGCGCCTGAAGTCAGTCGTGCCCGACTACATGGTACCGTCTCACCTGGTATCCCTGAACGCATTCCCGCTCACCCCGAACCTGAAGATCGACCGCAGGGCGCTACCGGCTCCTGTCCGCGAGGCGCTGCGTGGCCCAGTGTCCGACCGGCCGCGGGCCGGAATCGAGTCCGACGTCGCAGGCATCTGGGCGAGCGTTCTCGGCGTGAGCGAGCCGGGGCGCAACGACAACTTCTTCGATCTCGGCGGGCATTCCCTTCTCGCCATGCGCCTCCATGCGCGCCTTCGTGAGCAGTATCCCGATCGACCGCTCACCGTCACGGACATCTTCCGGTACCCGACCATCGCCGCACTGGCACCGATGTTCGGCCGTGCGAGCGAGCCCTCCGGCCCCAAGGCAGTGACGGCGCATCCGGAGGCGGTGTACTTCAGCGCTGGACAGCAGCGCATCTTCGGGATGTTCCATTCCGCCGGGCAGTCGCCTGCACGGGGCGCCGTCTTGTGCTGCTACCCGTTGCCCCCCAAGTACATGCTGTGCTACCGGGCGTTCCAACGACTATCCGCGGGTCTCGCGCGGGCAGGCTATGACGTACTCCGGTTTGACTATTCGGGCATCGGCGACTCGAGCGGCGATCCTTCCGCCACCACGATCGAGCAATGGACCGTTGAGGTGGACGCGGCGCTTGCCTACCTGCGCCTGCGAAGCGATGCATCCCGCATCTCACTGGTCGGAATGCGCCTTGGCGCCGCTCTCGCCGGGCACGCCGCGCTGCGGCCCGGTGTGGTTGACCGGCTGGTGCTATGGGAGCCGGTGCTCGTGGGGGCCACCTATGTTGCGGAGTTCGACGGACTGATGGAAGGCCGTGGGGACATGCGCCGCGATGGGCAACCGTTCGACTTCTTTGGATTTCGCGTGAGCAGCGAGTTGCAGCGGGGCCTTCAGCGGATGTCGCTGCTCGAGGTCCCGCCGCAGGCCACGCGGACCCTGCTGCTCGAGACAGAATGCAGGGAGGAGTCCGTTGCGCTCAGTGAGAAGTGCGCCGGGCTTGAGCATGTGCTGATGGCCGGACTGGGGCATTGGCGGCAAGCGCTGGCCAACGACAGCGTGATCGTGCCGGCCAATCACCTGCAGCGGATCCTCCAGTTCCTCACAGCCGAGTGACGTCAGTGAAAGAGACGGCGCGCTGGTTCGGGGCCTCGCAGGGACTCTTCGGCATTGTTGGGCTTCCAGCGGGTGACGTCGACCCCGGCGATCCAGGGATACTGCTCATGAGTCCCGGCACCCTGCATCGGGTCGGCGGCGCCAGGCTGAACGTGAGGCTGGCCCGACGGCTGGCCGCGGAGGGGTTTGCCAGCATTCGATTCGATTTTTCGGGTCTTGGTGACAGTGAACCCCGGACGGACGCCCTGCCGTACCTCGCGAGCATGGTGCAGGACCTGCGGGAGGCCATGGACGAACTCTCGCGCCACGTGCCCTCGGGACGCTTCGTACTGATCGGTCACTGTACCGGTGCCGCTATCTCGTACGAGACGGCGCTCGCCGATCCGCGCGTCATCGGCATCGTACAGATCGAGGGCTTTGCCTACCGGACGGCGCTCTACCAGTTCCACCGCTGGCGCCGCATCCTCGGCTCGAGGGCGAACTGGCGTGCGCTGATGAGCGGGGAGAAGGACCTGCGACCAATCATCAGGCGAATTGTTCGGCACCTGAATCCTTTGGGGCGGTCGACAGCGCCGCAGGCGCTCGAGCAGGCGTCTGTGGAAGATGCGCGGCGGCAGATCCGGAACCTGGACGACCTGCTCCCGGCGCGGACAGCAATGCGGGTGGGGCTGACACACCTCATCAGCCGCCAGGTGCGGATGCTGAGCATCTACGCCGGCGGCGATCATCACTACTACAGCTACCGCACGCAGTTCTCTGACGCCTTCCCCGGCCTCGACTTCCGTGAGATGCTCGAACTGGAGCATGTCACGGACGCGGACCACTACTTCTCCGCCAGCCGCCACCAGGCGTGGCTGGATGATCGCATCGCGGGTTGGCTGGAAGGGTTCGTGACGACCGACCCTACTGGCCGCCGGACCTGGGCAGGATGAAGGCGAGGAGGTCGGTGCGGTTCGCCTCGTTGGTGTCGCTGTAGGCGAAGCGGGTGTTGACCGTCACCACGTGCCCGCCTGGGGAGATGTTCGCCCAGGGCGTCGCC
>JANNSD010000076.1:0-7089 GCA_031402225.1 Gemmatimonadota bacterium
CGATGGCTTCGATGTCTGGTTTGTCGGCTTCACACCGGAACTTGTCACCGGGGTCTGGATCGGCTTCGACCAGCCGAAGAAGATCATGAACAACGCGCAGGGCGGCCGCCTCGCCGCCCCGGCCTGGACCACGATGATGAAGGAGGTCTACGACCGGCGCCCCACGAACTTTCAGTGGAATCGCCCGGAGGACCTGCAGGTGGCGGAGATCGACAGTACGACCGGCTTCCTCGCGACGCCGTTCTGCCCCCGGCCGTTGCGCTACGTAGAGAGCTTCGCGCCGGGCACCGTACCCGCTACGTACTGCCCAGTGCATTCCCAGATGCTTGGTGTTCCAGGAATGACCCCCAACCCCGAGGCAATTCCTGGCACTACGGGGGCGGTCCCTCCGGCCGCCCCGCCGCCCGCCGGCACGCGCCCTCCGGACGCGTCCGGCGCAATGGGCGGCCAAGGGCCACCCACCACGACAACGCCACGGCCCTGATGCCGCCGCGGCGCCTCGCGGCCGACTGGGTCTTTCCGGCAATGGCGCCACCCTTCCGGGACGGTGCCGTGCTCATCGATGAGCACGGTTGCGTCGCCGCCATTGGCCCCGATGTGGGTGGTGGGGTCCCCACGCCCCCGGGTGTGCCTACCGAGTACTTCCCCGACGCCGCACTCCTGCCCGGCTTCATCAATGCCCACACGCACCTCGAACTTACCGGACTTGGATCCCAGCTCGACGAGCCAGATTTTCCTGCATGGATCCGCCGGCTGCGCGCGCTCAAGGCCGAGCGCACGCCAGGACAGTTCCTCGAGGCGGCCAAGCAGGGCATTCGCGAGGGCTGGGCCGCCGGCGTCACGACGATTGCTGATACGGGCGATACCGGTGCCGTAGCTCGCGCCCTCGCTGAACTCGGCGGTCGCGGGGTGGCGTACCATGAAGTGTTCGGGCCGCATCCCGACCAGGTTGACGAGAGCATGGCGGGCCTCAAGGCCGCGGTCGCGGCGCTGCGTCCCCTGGAGTCTCCCGGCCTGCTCCGCATTGGTGTGTCACCGCACGCGCCTTACACCGTGAGCGGACCGCTCTATCGCGAAGTGGGGAAGTGGGCCCGCGAGGAACACCTGCCACTTGCCGTGCATCTCGCCGAGTCGGTGGAGGAGTCGAGCCTGCTGCGCGATGGGACTGGTGGGTTTGCTGACGCATGGTCGAAGCGCGAGATCCCCGTGCCGGATCCGCTCGGCATGAGTCCGGTCGAATGGGTCGATCACCACATGAAGCTGGGCGATGATACGCTCTGCATTCATGCGATCAGGGTATCAGCAGCCGACATCGCGGTGATGGCACGCAGGGGAGTCGGCGTGGCGCATTGTCCCATCTCGAACGCGGCGCACGGGCATGGCGCCGCACCCCTCGCGGCACTGCTCGACACCAGGCTCCATGTCGGCGTAGGGACAGATTCGGTTCTGAGTGTCGGTTCGCTCGACCTGCTCGCTGCGGCACGGCAGGCCCGCGTCCTCGCGAACCTGAGCGCCTTTGATACAATTGGGCTCGTCACCTGGTACGCCGCTGGCGCCGTCGGCTTCTGGAACCGGCTCGGCTTGCTGGTCCGTGGTGCGCCGGGAGACCTCGCCGTCATGTCGATGCCGCACGACGTCATGGAGCCGGAGGAAGAACTGTTGTCCGGGAGGGGTGTCGTGCTCGCTACATTCGTCGAGGGCAGGGAAGTCTTTCGGAGGGTGAACGCATGAAGCTCCAGCGCCACGCCGCCATTCTCCGCCTGGTCCGCGGCCAGACGGAGCCATGAGCGTTCACGCCAATCCCGCTTTGGCAGCTACCGCTGTTGCGGTGAGCCTCCTCGTTCCAGAAACGGGCGTGCGGCTCCGTCATGGTGAAAGGCACATCGCTGGGAAGCCTCCCATACGTAAATGCTGGCCGCGGCAATAGCGGTAACGGTCACTGGATCAAGTTCCTCCAGCGGGAACGTGATTGGTCTACGCCAAGGGTAGTCGTCCTCCAGGGCAGCGATAACGACATTGCCGACAACCTCGAGGACAGGCTGTTCAACATTTCAGCTGATGGTGGTCTCGGAGAGTCCCCGTCCTACCGCCAGGTCTGAGTAGGAAGGTCCAGTCGCTCCTTGAATAGATTCCACTTCTGAACCGGAGCGTTTGTCGGAATGCGGACAGCCTGACGGTAGGCCTGCTTGGTGCGGTGGGCCCGACGTGGCAGCAGAACGGTTGGCCTCCGCTGGCTCTCCTGATCAGCCTCGATCCAGGCCGCGACAGCACGATTCGAGACCTTTCTCGCGGCCCATGGAATTCCGTCCGCCTGCATTCCAGGGAAACACGTTCGCCCTGACCTGTGTTTCATTGCGGATGGCCATCTCAATGCGGCCGGCCAGCGGGTTGCCGCGCACGCTGTGGTGCGGCTGCTCGAGTCTGCTTTTCCTGAGAGTAGTCCACCGGTCGCTCACTTAACCGCGCCCGCGCTGTGTGCGGACTGTCTTCTATGTGCCACATGTGGGATGGGGGCGAGCTACATTATGGTTCCGGTGCTTGGCGTTCGTTGATGGCAATGCGTCGCTGTCCGCAGTGCCAAGTGATTGCTATTGCAATGGTTCTGCCTGCTTCGACACCACTGTGACCCCGGGGTAGAGTTGGCACCTACCGGGACCGGATCATGCCCTTGTTGCGGGAACTGTCGTACCACAGAGCGTCTCCGGGTCGAGCGTTTTCCCGTCACTTGAGGTGACACGCGGCGCGGGCGTGACAGGGAGCGCCAGTTCTGACACAGGAGGCATTGTATGGCGGCCAAGACGGGGTTGTTGGCTGAACTTGGGGCCTATATGAGGGTGCGGAAGAATTGGTGACTGGTCACGGTTGGTTTGGTAATGGCCATGGTCGGTACGCTGCTCGTGTTCGCGCAGGGCTCTGCGCTGGCGCCGTTCATCTACACGATCTTCTGGAAGCGACCCACGCTTCCGGCCAGCCCCTCAAAGGTTGGCCAGGCCACGGCACATGATCAACCTCACCTACTATCTCGACACCCTCAACTACGGTGGCACTGAGCTAAATGCAGTGCGCACAGCGGAGGCCCTCGACCCCGAGCGTGTGAACCTTCGTGTGGTGCACGCGCACGCCAAAGGCCCGCTGCTGGAGCGATATGTTGCCCTCGGTATTCCACTCCATCACCTCCCACTCACGTCGCTGGCTGGACCCGACTATTGGCATCAGGGCCGGGCGCTGAGTCGACTCGTGCGCGACTGGCAAACGGACGTGTTTCATTCGCACGATATCTACGGGAACATGTTCGCCGTGCCATGGGCGCGCGCTGCCGGGGTCAGGGCGGTCATCGCCAGCCGGCGATGGTGGGACTCGACACCTCGTCGCTCGCACCGGGTGGCGAACCGCTGGGCGCAACGCCTTGCGCACTACGTCACCGCGAACAGTGCTGCAGTGGGTCGCTTGGTGGTCAATGAAGGCGTTCCCGAGTCGCGGGTGCGCGTCTTCCCGAATTTCATCGAACCCGATGCGTTCATCCCGGAATCCGGCGAATGGCGCTGCAGCATGCTCGCCTCCCTCGGAGTGCCCTCAGGCGCACTCGTAGTGGGTAGCGTTGGCCGACTCGAGCCGGTCAAGGATCATCCAACACTGCTCCGTGCGTTCGCGGACCTCTCAGGGCTCGGCGCTTCGGCTCACCTCGTAATTGTTGGCGATGGAAGTGCCCGTTCGGCGCTGGCGGCGCTGGCGGTGCAACTTGGAATTGCGCACCGGGTCAGCTTCGCTGGCGCGCAGCCATCTCGGCCCAATCAGTACCAGTTGTTTGACATTGCCGCCTCACTGTCGCTAAGCGAAGGATTCCCGAACAGCCTGGTGGAGGCGATGGCTGCGGGGTGCGCCACGGTGGCGACGCCGGTCGGAGGCGTCGCGGAGGCGATCAGCGATCCCGAATGCGGCCTGCTTGTGCCGCCCGGTGATGCTGTGGGCGCTGCGGCAGCGATGCAGCGTCTCGTCGATGACCCCGCAGAGCGCGAGCGGATGGGCAGCGCGGCACGCACCCGGGCTCGGTTGCTATTCGATCGAGACACCGTGATTGCGTCGCTTACCGATTGGTACAGTTCGCTCGTTCAAACCCCCGCCGAGACTCCGTTGGAGGCGTCGCTGGCTCGGTCTATCCTTCGTACTTAGGCTGTTCTTGATGACAGAGCCCGCCACTGCGCTGCTTTGTGCACCGGGCGATGTGACGCTCGCAACGTTCGTAGTGGCGCAAATGCTTATTGGACGCGGTTCCACGTCAATGCTCTACGGGCAACGCGAGGAGGCCTTGTGACAATCCTGAGTGCGCTCAAACGATTCGCGATCGGCGTAGGCGGCTACCGTTTGTTGCGGTGGTTGCTCGACCACGTGCTAAGGAGGGAACGCTGGCGGAGTATTAGCGCGGACACCCTCTTTCTGAGCGGCATTATACCGGCCGGGGCGCTTTGTTTTGACATTGGTGCTAATGTGGGCGACAAGACCGAGGCAATGCTTCGCGCGGGTGCGGCTGTTGTGGCGTTCGAGCCGCTGCCGGAGTGCGCTGCCGAGCTTCGGGCCCGCTTCCCCGTGCAGGCGCAGGTGCGTGTAATCCAGGCCGCTATGGGATCGCGACAAGGACTCGCCATAATGCATCGCGCCCGGTGGACGACCATGGCCAGTCTCGTCCCGGGTTGGGCCGGTGCTGATGACGCAAATCAGGTGCTGCCGGTGCCCGTGGTGACGTTTGACGCGGCGCGCGAGGCGCTTGGCATGCCCTATTTCTGCAAGATTGACGTCGAGGGATGGGAGGTCGAGCTTTTCAAAGGTATGACGGAGATGCCGCGAGTCTTGTGTTTCGAGTATCACCGTGCTCCCGAGAACCTGGCGAAGACGATCGCCTGCATTGAACGCCTTGGCACTATTGCGCCGATTGAGCTGAACATCGCCCCGGCCGAGCGTTTCCAATGGCATCTGGCGTCCTGGAAATCACCGGCGGAGTTCGCTGCCTGGCTTCGCTCCGATTTGCCGGCGGCGGTTGAGTTTGGCTATGGCGATATTTTCGCGCGGCGCACGGACCAGGTGTTGTAACGATGAAGTTATTCACGGTCCTGCGTAGCCGCTGCCGGGCGGTGCGCCAGCCTAAAGCCGTGTGCGGGCGCTACGTGTTGTTTCAGTGAACATGCTGCGTAAGCGCCGTAGCGCACTGCGCGGACCGGCGACCAAGGCTTTGATAGGTTCATTCGCTGAGCAGCGGGCGGATGAAGTGCTCGGCCTTCCCGTTGGTTCGGGGACAGGTAGCACCTGGGCCCGCCGATCGCCGTTGATGCGATGCCCCACGCGCCCGATGCGCGTCAGCTTCTTCAGCTGGCGCGATCCACACCGAACTCCACCACCGCCGGCGAAGCCGCTCTACCTGCTGCTGGGGCTGGGCCCGCGGCCGGGCACACCGTCTGGGCCGGGAGAGCCGATCCCGGAGCCCAGACTTCCCTTCTGTCGCTACCGCCAGACCCACTTGTCCACAGTCTGCCGACTCATGGCAAACTGCCTGGCCACGACGGCGAACGCCCCCCGCCCGCCGCACCGCCGCAACCGCTCCCCCTGCGGAAGCGGGGTCAACCGCGCCATCTTATGTACGTTCACCGATGCCTCCGAAGTCAAAGGTTGGTGTTCGCAACCTCAGCCTTGTGCTAATCGCCTCTGTGAACAAGCCCTTCGTCAATCGCAACTAGGTGATCGGTGCGTGCGGTAACGCGATTAGTATCGATATGAAACTACAGAGGCATGCCGCCATTCTGCGCCTGGTCCGCGGCCAGCGCATCACCAGTCAGGACGAGCTCGGCCGGGGGCTCAAGGCGGCCGGCTTCTCCGTTACCCAGGCCACGCTGTCACGCGATGTCCGCGAGCTGGGCCTCGCGAAGCTCACTGATGCCCAGGGCTCGTACTACGCGCAGCCCGGCGACAGCGGCGTCCGGCCTGATTTCCAGGCGGTACTTGGCGCGCTGTTGACCGGGGTCGATGGGGTGGGGCCGCTGCTGGTGCTGCGCACCGCGAACGGCTCGGCGGGAGCAGTAGCGGTGGCGATCGACCAGGCATCGTGGGGGGAGATCATCGGGACTGTCGCGGGCGAGGACACCCTGCTGGTCATTACCCGGAGCGAGAAGGCCCGGGAGCGTGTGGCCGGCCGGCTGCGCGGGATCATTGGCCGCTAGCCCCTTGTCATCCGGTTCACCTTCGGTTGATTCTTTCCGGCGTCGGTTTGATTCCGGGAGCGCGGCATGATCAAGAATATGTTGCGGAAGGTAGCTGCCAGACTGCCCGCCGATTGGCAGGCCGCGCTCAAGCGCGCCCACTATCGGCGGCAGATCCGTGCGGGGCGCTTCGACCTGGACGGCAACGAGGAAGCGGTGCTCGAGGCGCTGCTCCGACCCGGTGACTGGGTGCTCGACATTGGCGCCAACGTAGGGCAGTACGCGGTCATCTGCTCCCGGATCGTGGGTCCCGCGGGCAGGGTTATCGCGGTGGAGCCGGTTCCCGAGGCCTTCGCGCTCCTGGCCAGCAACTGCCAGGCACTCCCGGTGCAGAACGTCACTCTCCTCAACCTGGCAGCGTCCGATCGGAACGGGGTACGTGGCATGTCCATCCCCATCGCAGATTCGGGGCTGACAAACTCGACGCGTGCGCATTTCACCGGCGATGAGGGGCACATGGACGTGCAGGTCCTTGCAGCGACCCTCGATGCTATGCAGTGGCCGCATCGCATCGCCCTCGTCAAGATCGACACCGAGGGCCACGAGCTGAGCGTGCTGCGTGGTATCACCAGGCTCCTCAGCCGCGATCGCCCGCATGTGGTGGTGGAGGCCAGCTCCGAGGGACTGATCGCATTCCTCGCCGACTTCGGCTATCGCCTGTCTCCGCTCACCGAAACACCCAACTACGTCTTGGTGCACCATCAGGAAGATGAGGTGGTTACTGAGCAGCCCGTCCGCCAATGGGCGCCCACGGGCGCTAGCTGAGTTCCACCACCGCGAACGGCTTCTCGATGCCGATCATGCGGTGCGTCACATGATGCTCTTCCGTCCACCGCCGGAGCAC
>JANNSD010000077.1:0-37111 GCA_031402225.1 Gemmatimonadota bacterium
TCGCTGGCCGCGCTGCGAGGCGACGACTACATCACGGCATCGTACCGTGAGCACGGCCACGCCCTGGCGCGCGGCATCAGCGCCCGGGCCGCAATGGCGGAATTGTTCGGCAAGGCGGCCGGATGCTCGCATGGCAAGGGCGGGTCAATGCACCTGATCGACGCATCGCTCGGCTTCCTGGGCGGGCACGGTATCGTCGGCGGGCATATTCCGCTCACCACCGGGATGGCCTTCGCCATCAAATACCGGGAGGAAGACCGCGTCGCCGTGTGCTACTTCGGCGAGGCCGCGGTGAACAACGGCGCATTCCATGAGGCCCTCAACATGGCGGCGCTCTGGAAGCTGCCGGCGATATACATCTGCGAGAACAACCGCTACGGCATGGGGACGGCGCTGGAGCGCGCCAGCGCGGTGTACGACATCTCGGAGCGGGCCGGCTCCTACGACATGGACCGCGAAATCGTGGACGGCCAGGACGTGCTGGTGGTCTACGAGGCAATGCAGCGGGCCGTGAAACGCGCACGCGAGAGCAAGCACCCCACGCTGCTGGAGATCCGCACCTACCGCTTCATGGGCCACTCGATGTCCGACCCGATCCACGGGCACTACCGCACCCGGGAAGAGGTTGAGGAGCATCGCAAGCGCGACCCGATCCTGGTGTGGTCCGAGAAGCTCACGGCCGATGGGCTCATCGACGAGAGGGGCATCAAGGCGCTGGACGCCGAGGTCATCTCCGAGGTGGAGGACGCGTACCGGTTCGCCGACGCGGCGCCCGACCCGGAGCCCGGCGAGCTCTGGACCGATGTGTATGCACCGGGACAGGGGGCGGCATAGTGGCAACCATCACCTACCGCGACGCCCTCAACCAGGCCATCCGCGAAGAGATGCGGCTGGACCCCTCGGTGTTCCTGATGGGCGAGGAAGTGGGCGTCTACCAGGGCGCGTACAAGGTGAGCCGCGGCCTGCTGGATGAGTTCGGACCGATGCGGGTGGTGGACACGCCGATCACCGAGCTCGGCTTTGCCGGCGTCGGCGTCGGGGCGGCGATGGTCGGCCTGCGGCCGATCGTCGAGTTCATGACCTGGAACTTCGCGCTGCTCGCCATTGACCAGGTGGTGAACACGGCGGCGAAGATGCGGTACATGTCGGGCGGGCAGATCAGCGTGCCGGCGGTGTTCCGCGGGCCGGGCGGGTCGGCGCTGCAGCTCGCCGCCCAGCACTCCCAGGCGTTCGAATCGTGGTACGCGCACATCCCGGGGCTCAAGGTGGTCATGCCGGCCACGCCAGCCGACGCGAAGGGGCTGCTCAAGAGCGCCATTCGCGACGACGACCCGGTGGTGTTCATCGAGGGCGAGATGCTGTACAACACCAAGGGGGAAGTGCCCGAGGGTGAGTACCTCACACCGATCGGGGTCGCGGACGTCAAGCGGGTCGGCTCCGACGTCACGCTGATCTGCCATTCGAAGACCGTGTGCGTGGCCCTCAAGGCGGCAGAGCAACGGGCCGCCGAGGGCATCGACGCCGAAGTGGTGGACCTGCGCACGATTCGTCCGCTCGACCACGAGACGGTGCTCGCGTCGGTGAGCAAGACGCATCGCGCGGTCGTGGTGGAAGAAGGCTGGTCCTTTGCCGGCGTCGGCGCCCAGGTGGTCGACGTGATCCAGCGCGAGATCTTCGACGAGCTCGACTCCCCGGTACTGCGGGTCACGGGCGCCGATGTCCCCATGCCCTACAACAAGCACCTCGAGAAGGCCTCGAAAGCGGATCCACCGAAAGTGATCGCGGCGGTGAAGCGCGTAATGTACCTGGAGTCCTGAATGGCAACGACCGTAGTGATGGAGGCGCTTTCTCCCACGATGGAGGAGGGACGCCTCGTCGAATGGAAGAAGCAGCCGGGCGATGCCGTCGCCGTCGGTGACGTCCTCGCCGAGGTGGAGACGGACAAGGCGGTAATGGAGCTCGTCGCGCGCGCCGCGGGGACGCTGCTCGCGCACGCCGTCACCGCGGGCACCACCGTGCCGGTGGGTCAGGCGCTGGCGCACATCGGTGCGGTGGGAGAAGTGGTGGCGGCAGGAGCGGCGCAGGGCGCGCAGGGCGCGCAGGGCGCAGCGAATGGTCGGGAGAAGCCGCAAGCCGCGCCAGTCGCCGTTGCAGCGCCGCCGGCTCCGTCAGCGGGTGGCCGACTCAAGGCTTCACCACTCGCGCGGCGCATTGCCGCCGATCGTGGACTCGACCTGCAGGCGGTGACAGGGACCGGGCCGGAAGGGCGTATTGTCCTTCGGGATGTGGAAACCGCGGGGAACGCGGGCACAGCCCCTTCAGCTCCCCTCACGCCCTCACGTCCTCACGTCCTCACGCCCGCCGCCGGCGCGGCGTTCACCGACGTACCGCTCACCCAGATCCGGAAGACGATCTCCAAGCGACTGGCACAGTCGATCGGCCCGATCCCCA
The DNA here is from genome assembly GCA_031402225.1 of Gemmatimonadota bacterium. Classification (GTDB taxonomy): domain Bacteria; phylum Gemmatimonadota; class Gemmatimonadetes; order Gemmatimonadales; family GWC2-71-9; genus JAGGAG01. The sequence goes on from JANNSD010000077.1 coordinate 2,452, forward strand.
CGTTCTACCTCACGGCCGAAGCGGACATGACCCGGGCCGCCGAGGCGCGCGAGGGGCTCAACGCGCTGGGCGAGGGCAAGGTGTCGTTCAACGACATCGTGATCAAGGCCACGGCGCTGGCGCTCCGGCAGCATCCGGCGTGCAACGCCTGGTGGCAGGAGGATCGCATCCGCTACTGGGCCGACGTGCACGTGGCCATGGCCGTGGCGGTGGAAGACGGCCTCATCACGCCGATCATCCGCCACGCCGACCGGAAGACGCTGCGCGAGATCGGCGCGGAAGCGAAGGACCTGGCGCTGCGCGCGCGGGAGCGGAAGCTCAAGCCCGAGGAGTACACCGGCGCGACGTTCTCGGTGTCGAACCTCGGCATGTTCGACATCGATGAGTTCACCGCGATCATCAACCCGCCGGAAGCCGGTATTCTGGCCGTGGGGCGGATCGCCGACCAGGCCGTGGCCCATGAAGGCCAGCTGGCGATCCGCAAGCGCCTCCGGCTGACGATGTCGTGCGATCACCGGATCATCGACGGCGCCACCGGCGCGCAGTTCCTGCGGACGCTGGTGCGGATGCTGGAGAACCCGTTGGCATTGGTGTGGTGAAAAGAGTCATGAGTCGTGGGTCGTGAGTCGCTGTGTTCTGCACGACTCACGACTCACTGACGACTGACGACTCACGACTCACGACTCACGACTGAGGTCACCGTGGCTCAATACGACCTGATCATTCTTGGCGGCGGACCGGCTGGCTATGTGGCCGCCATTCGCGCGGCGCAGCTGGGGCTCTCCACCGCGGTGGTGGAGCAGGAGAAGCTCGGCGGCGTGTGTGTCAACATCGGCTGCATCCCCACCAAGGCCCTGCTGCACAGCGCCTGGGTGGCCGGCATCGTCGCGCACGACGCGAAGGAGCTCGGCATCGAGACCGGGACGGTCAAGACCGACTACGGCGTGGCCATGAAGCGCTCGCGCAAGGTGTCGGAGCAGAACTCGAAGGGCGTCGAGTTCCTCATGAAGAAGCACAAGGTGACGGTCATCAAGGGCCATGGCGTGCTGCAGCCCGGCCGCAAGGTAAAGGTCGGTGCCGACGTGCATACCGCCACCAGGGCCATCGTGATCGCCACCGGTTCGCGCGTGAAGGGCATCCCCCCGCTTGGCCTCGACATCAACAAGACGACCGTCATCAGTTCGGACGAGGCGCTGTTCCTGGAACTGGCGCCGAAGACGATGGCGGTCATCGGCGCCGGCGCGGTGGGCAGTGAGTTCGCCGATATCTTCTCCGCCTTCGGTACGAAAGTCACGCTCATCGAAGCGCTGCCGCGCATCCTGCCCATTGAGGACGCCGAGAGTTCCGACGTGCTGACCAGGAGCTTCCGGAAGCGCGGCATCACAGTGCTGGCCGGTGCCAAGGTGCTCAAGGCCGACGTGCGCAAGGATGGCGTCACGCTCACTGTCGAGGTGGGCGGCAAGACCGAGACGGTTGAGGTGGAGAAGGTGCTGATGGCGGCTGGCCGCGCGGTGAACACCGAGGACCTGGGCCTCACGGAGTGCGGCATCCAGCTCACCGAGCGCGGGTTCATCAAGGTGGACCTGCGCACGTTCCAGACGACCGCGCCGGGCTACTACGCCATCGGCGACGTGGCCGGCCCACCAATGCTGGCGCACAAGGGCAGCCGCGAGGGCGTGAACGTTGCCGAGACGATCGCGGGACAGCACCCGCACCCGATCCGCTACGACAACGTGCCGAGCGTCACCTACTGCCATCCCGAGGTGGCGAGCATCGGGCTCACCGAGGAACAGTGCAAGGCGCAGAAGCTCGACTACCAGGTGGGCCGCTTCCCGCTCAGCGCGAACGGACGGGCGCGCGCCTCGAACGAGACGGAGGGCTTCGTCAAGATCATCCGCGACAAGAAGTACGGCGAGATCCTCGGCGCGCACATCGTGGCCAGCCATGCGTCCGAGATGATCCACGAGCTGGTGGTGGCGCGCGAGAACGAGTACACCGTGGAGGAGGTCGATCTCGCCATCCATGCGCACCCGACGCTGTCCGAAGCGATCGCCGAGGCAGCGCTCGACTCGATGGGGCGGGTCATCCATACGTGACGCTGACCAACGTCGGCGGTGAACCCGTCGACCCCGCCCGGGACCGCCCGGGGCTCGTCGTCCGGACCCTCCTTGGCGCCACGCTCGCAGGAACCTCGAGCGTGGCGCTGGTGCTCTGGGGCGTGCGACTGCTCATCGCGAACCAGCCCCCCGCGGTGCAGTCGCCCGCAGCGGGCCCGGCATTCCCGCTCCTGGTGGGGGGCGTGCTCTCGTCGGCGCTCCTCGCGGCCGGACTGGCGTGGTGGCGGCTCGCGCCGCTCACCGCCATCTGGCGCCGCGGCGTGTTCTCCATGATCAGCGCCCTCGGCACCATCGTGGGCGCCCTCGCCGCCACGCCAATCCACTTCCACTTCGGCGACAGGGGGCTGCTCATCCTGGCAGCCGGCACGGCACTCATCGCGATCGGTGCGCTCTGGGCCGCGGGCGCACGGTCATCGGGGGCGTGATGCTTCCCCTCCGGGTGATCGACTTCGGCCGACGCGGCTACGCCGAGACACTGGAGCTGCAGCGACGGCTGTGCGCGGAGCGGGGCGCCCCCGACCATGGCCTGGACGACCTGCTGCTGGTGGTGGAGCATGAGCCCGTCATCACGCTGGGCCGCACGACCCGGACGTCGAGCCTGCCCATCGCACTCGACGAGATTGCCCAGCGGGGCGTTGGTGTGCACGAGGTCGAGCGCGGCGGTGACGTGACCTGGCACGGGCCGGGGCAACTTGTCGGCTACCCGATCGTGGACCTGCGACGGATGCGGGCAGACCTGCACTGGTACCTGCGTTCGCTCGAGGATGCCCTCATCGATGCGCTCGGGTCGCTGGGCATTCCCGCCGACCGGAACCCGGGCTACACCGGCGTGTGGACCGCCGGGCGCAAGATCGCGAGCCTGGGAGTACACGTGAAGCGATGGGTGACGCTGCACGGATTCGCGCTCAACGTGGTGAACGACCTGGATGGGTTCGACCTGATCGTGCCGTGCGGCATCCAGCAGGTGGTGATGACGAGTGTCGCGGCCGAACTCGGCGGCAACGAAGTGCCAGAAAAGCTCTTCGCACGGACGCGCGAGGCGGTGGTCATGTCCCTGGGGCGGGCACTCGAGCGCGAGCCGCTGGAGAGCCAGTCGGCCGCCACCACCGTTGCCCTCGCATGACCGCTCCCATGCCCAGGTCGGGCCGATACGTCAAGAGGGGGCGCCAATATTGGCGCCCCCGTTTGCCTTCCGGCCCTACCTGCTATTTTTCCCCGCCTGATGATGACCTCGCCCGAACGTCCCTCGCCGGAGCAGCTGGCCGAGCAGCAAGTCGCCGCCATCCTGCGCGCGGCGCACAGCTGGTCCGGTGACGCGCCCAAGGCCCTCGAACCAGCCATCCGCGCGGTGTGTGTCCGGTTGGCCGAGATGGTAGCCGACCAGCGGCACTACCTGGCGCCGCTGCCCGAGCCACAGGAGTCGGAGCGGAAGGCGGTGCTCAACCTCGTGGCCGGTCGCCTGCGGTCGGCACCGGTCACCACCGGCATCGAGGCCAACCTCAAGGGGCTCGAGGAGCTCGAACTGCGCTCGACCGGCTCATGGGCCATCGTCGCGACGGCGCAGACCGATTGGGTGACGACCGCGATCCAGTATCTGGAAGGGTGCGCGCGGGCGCTGCCATCAGGTGAGCGGCCCGATCCCTACTGGGCCGATGATGTGGTGGCGGGGGTCATCGCCTCGGTGCGCGCGCTGATCGGCGTGGATGAACTGCACGCGCGCACCGAGTCACAGTTTCTGGGCCAGCCCCGGAGGGAGCCGCTGGCCGACGCCTAGCTGGCGGCCTCAGCCTCCTCCAGAACCTCCCCGTCTTCCACCGCCGGCCCGCCCTTCTCCGCAAACAGCTCGAGAAACCGCCCGAAGATCTGGATACCGCTCCAAAGCTGATCCAGGTCGAGCTTCTCGTTGGGTGAGTGCAGGCCGTCGTCCGGCAGGCCGATACCGGTGAGAATGACGGGCGCCCCAGCCAGGCCGAGCTCTGGCACGATCGGAATGGATCCCCCTGCCCTGACATGTACCGCGCGCCGTCCCGTCACTTCCTCGAAGGCTTCATCCAGCACCGCAAAGGCGGGGTGGCCGGTATCGACTTCCACCGGGTCGCCGCCGTGCAGCATGGTGACCTCCACGTCGGCCCACTTGGGTGCGAGCTTTGCCACCGCCTTCTGCAGCCACCTGGCCACCTTGTCGCGCTCGAGACCGGGCACGAGCCTGAGGCTCACCTTGGCCACGGCATGCGCCGGAATCACGGTCTTGGCGCCGTCGCCCACGAAGCCACCGCGGATGCCGTGGATTTCGAGCGTCGGCAGCGCCCAGGTCCGTTCCGCCACCGAATAGTCCTTGAGTCCGGTGAGCGCCTTGCCGGTGACTTCGTGCTCGAGATACTCGTCCTGGTCGAACGGCAGCTTCTTCCACCCCTTGAGCTCGCCTTTCGAGGGCGCCTTCACCGCCTTGTACAGCTTGGGGATCTGGATCTCACCGTCCGCGCCCTTGAGCCCTGCCAGGATGCGCACCAGCGTCTCCAGCGCGTTGGGCGCCACCCCGCCGTAGGTGCCCGAATGCAGGTCGCGCTGCAGCGTGCGAACCGAAATCTCCGCGTAGCACAGCCCGCGGAGGGCGGTATAGACGGCGGGCCAGCCGGCGGCGTAGTACGACATGTCGCACACCAGTACCGCGTCGGCCTGGGTGAGCTCGGGACGCGCATGCAGCAGGTCGGAGATGACGCTGCCGCCGCACTCCTCCTCGCCCTCGAAGATGAAGTGCACGTTCAACGGCGGGTTGCCGTTGGCGTCGCGCACCGCCTCGTAGGCCTTGAGCAGGCAGTAGACCTGTCCCTTGTCGTCGCAGGCCCCGCGCGCGTAGAGCTGGCCATCGCGAATGGTGGGCTCGAAGGCCGGCGTGACCCACTCCTCCAGCGGTTCGGGCGGCTGCACGTCGTAGTGCCCGTAGATCAGAATGGTCGGGCGGCCCTCCACCTGCGGGCTCTCCGCCCACACCACCGGATGCCCCTTCCCCTCGAGCAGTTCCACCTTGGGGCAGCCCAGCGCATGGAGGTGCTGACAGAGCCATTCAGCGGCGCGCCGGCAATCACCGACCCGGTCGGGATAGGTACTGACGCTGGGAATACGGAGGAACTCCGTGAGCTCACGGAGCATGCGATCCTGCTCATGCGCGACGAACGAGTCATCCATGAACACGACCGGGAAGAGGGGAGGGTGGAATATAGGGCGGCAGAAGCGGCAGGCTACTGGGTCAGTGCGTTCTCGAGGCGCTGGTACGCTTCCGTGCCCTCGGCGCCTGCCTGCAGCTCGCGCATCGCCTTCACGCTCACGGCGATGTCGTTGCCATGCTGCTCGTACCAGTCCTCGAACAGCTGCAGCCTGGTGCGATAGATCAGGGCGCCCACGAGCCGCGCGTTGTTCACCGGCCCGCCAGGGCGCTGGCTGATCTTGATGGTGCGCAACTGTGCCGCCACCGGACCTTCGAGCTGTTCCCGTGCCCAGAGGCCGATGGCAACCCGCCCCGAGTCGAGGGCCGCGGAGTCGGGCTTGCTGGTGTAGAACGTGTCCAGGCGCGCCAGCAGCTCGGTGTAGAAATTTCCGAGGACAATCTCATCCCGCCACCGATCGGCCGCCGACGCCGCCTTCGCGCTGTCGCCGCGCTCCCGGAAGAACTGTTCGGCAGAGCGATACCCGACGAGCTGGGCGAAGCTCTCGTTGAACGGGGTGGCACTCTTCACGTACAGCGAGTTGTGGGCGATCTCGTGGAACACGAGGGCGGCCAGCTCCACCGAGTCCCGTGTGAGCGCCGTTGACAAGAGCGGGTCCTCGAACCAGCCGAGGGTCGAAAAGGCGCCGGCCGGACGCAGGTAGGTATCGAAGCCCCTGGTGTCGAAGTCGGTGGCCGCCGCGCGCGCCTGATCGAGGTTGAAGAAGCCCTTGTACGGCACCCTGCCTACGATGGGATACTTCCAGGTGTGCGGGCAGATGCAGGTCTTGGGGCTCGCCGAGAGTACCAGCAGCAGGGTGTCACGCCCCACATCGGCAAAGCTGGTGTAGGTGTTGCCCGCCTCGAGGCCCAGGCCGGCCGCGTATGTCCTCACGTCCAGCACAAGCTGGAACTGATCCCGCCGAGCCTGCGGGACGGTGGTATCCTGGGCCAGCTTCTCGATCGGCTGACGAGACTGAAGGATACGGGTCTCTTCGTAACCGGCGCGCCAGAGGTAGCGCACCTCGCCGCTGCTCAGGTAGGCCGTCGAGAACCCCCCGACCAGGAGCGCCACCAACGCGGCAAAGATCATCAGCGGCCTCCTCCATCGGGGCGAGCGAGTGGTGCCGTCCATGGCGCGTAAGCTATTGGCACGCAATTACTTTGACAACTGAATGGCCGTCCGGTAACTTGGAGCCATGAATGCTGAATCTGGGCTCGAGGCGGTCCGTTTCAACCCGGACGGTCTCGTGCCGGTCGTGGCGCAGGACGTCCTCTCCGGGGACCTGCTGATGGTCGCGTACGCCAACCGCGAAGCCCTGGCACTCACCCTGTCGACCGGCGCGGCGCATTACTTCAGCCGGAGCCGGAACGCGCTCTGGCGGAAGGGTGAGACGTCGGGTCACATCCAGGCGGTCGCCGAGGTGCGTCTCGACTGCGATGGCGACGCGGTGCTGTACCGGGTACGGCAGGAAGGCCCCGCCTGCCACACCGGCTCGCGCACCTGCTTCCTGACACGACTGGCTCCCGGGCAGGCCACGAACGGCCCCGATCAGGGTGGGCACCTGCTGCAGCGGCTGGCCGCGACGGTGGCGCAGCGGGCGACGGAGCGGCCCGCCGGGTCGTACACGGTGCAGCTGCTCGCGGCGGGGCTCCCCAGGGTCTCGCAGAAGGTGGGCGAGGAAGCGATCGAGGTGGTGGTCGCCGCCAACAGCGAGGATGCGGGACGCCTCGCGTCGGAAACCGCCGACCTGCTGTACCACCTGCTCGTGCTGCTCCAGGCGCGCGGCGTACCGCTGGACGCGGTATGGCGCGAACTCGACCAGCGCACGCGCTGATCATGTCATTCATCCACCTGCATACGCATAGCGAGTATTCGCTGCTCGATGGCGCTAATCGCATCACCGACCTCGTCGGTCATGTGAAGAAGCTGGGCATGGACAGCCTCGCCGTGACCGACCACGGCAACATGCATGCGGCGTGGGCGTTCTATGAGGAAGCGAAGAAGCAGAAGGTCCGGCCCATCCTCGGCTTCGAGGCCTACCTCGCCTTCGGGCCGCGCACGGCGCGCGAAAAGCCAGCGGGCGCCCCGGGCATTTACAGCCACCTGGTGCTGCTCGCGAAGAACCGCGACGGCTATCGCAACCTCATTCGCCTCAGCTCCATCGGCTACACCGAGGGCTTCTACCGCCGGCCGCGCATTGACAAGGACGTGCTCGAGCAGATGAGCGAGGGCGTGGTCTGCCTCGCCGCCTGTCTCTCGGGCGAGGTCGCGATCGCGCTGCGGCAGGGACGCTACGAGGAGGCGAAGAAGAGCGCCGAGTGGTTCTCTCGGGTGTTCGGGCCGGGCAACTTCTGGCTCGAAATCCAGAAGCACGGCATCGCCGAGGAAGTGACGGTGGCCGAGGGGATGCTGCAGCTCGGCCGGGAACTGGGCATTGGCGTCGTGGCGACCAACGACGCGCACTACCTCCGGCGAGAGGACGCCGAGGCGCACGACGTGCTGCTGGCCATCGGCACCGGCGCCGACCTCGACGACCCGAAGCGATTTCGCTTCGAGGGCAACGAGAGCTACGTCAAGTCAGAAGCGGAGATGCGGCAGCTCTTCCCGGAGCAGCCGGAGACGCTGGCCAATACGCAGGTGGTGGCGGATGCCTGCGAGTTCGACTTCGAGAAGCGGTACTTCCTGCCCGGCTTTCCCCGCCCGAAGGAGTTTGCCAGCGACGCCGCCCTGTTGAAGCACCTGGCCACGGAGGGTGCGGTGGCGCGGTATGGCAGTCCGCTGCCCGCCCCGGTGCAGGAGCGGCTCGACTTCGAGCTCGGCGTCATCGCCACGGCCGGCTACGATGGCTACTTCCTCATCGTGCACGACTTCATCCGCGCCGCGCGCGAGCGGGGAATTCCGGTGGGGCCGGGTCGCGGCTCCGCGGCGGGATCCATCGTCGCCTACTCGCTCCAGATCACGAACGTGTGCCCGCTCAAGTTCGACCTGCTGTTCGAACGGTTCCTCAATCCGGAACGCGTGTCGATGCCGGACATCGACGTGGACTTCTGCTTCGAGCGCCGGGGCGAGGTGATCGAGTATGTCCGGCAGCGGTACGGCCGGGAGAGTGTCGGGCAGATCGTCACGTTCGGGACGATGAAGGCGCGCGCCGCGATCAAGGATGTCGCGCGGGTGCTGCGCATCCCGCCGGTAGAGGCCGACCGGCTCACCAAGCTCATCCCGTCCGGCCCGGCGTACAGCCTGACGATCCCGGAAGCGGTGCAGAAGGTGGACGAGCTGCGCGACCTGGTGAAGGGCAACCCCCAGCTCGAGCGGCTGATGCAACTCAGTTCCCGGATCGAGGGCATCTCGCGCCACCTGTCGGTGCACGCCGCGGGGGTGGTGATCGCCCCCGGTCCGCTGCAGGAGTACGTGCCGATCTGCACCGCTCCCACCAAGGGTGCCGGCGCCGCCAGCAACGGCGAGGACGCCCTCATCACGCAGTACGAGATGGGCGCGCTCGAAAAGGTCGGCATGCTCAAGATGGACATGCTCGGCCTCAAGACGCTCACGGTGATCCACGATGCCGTGAACATGGTCCGCGACCGGCACGGCGTGAAGCTGGACATGGACACGCTGCCATTCGACGATCCCGCGGTCTATGCGCTGCTGCGGGAGGGTCGCACGGCGGGCGTGTTCCAGTTCGAGTCCCCGCTCGCGACCGAGACGCTGCGCGCCATGAAGTGCGACCGGTTCGACGACCTGGTGGCCTCGAACGCGCTGCTGCGTCCGGGTCCGCTCGATGCCGGCATGCACACGGTGTTCATCAAGCGGAAGCTCGGGCAGGAGAAGGTCACCTATCCACACCCGTCGCTCCAGGAGCTGCTGGCGCCGACCTATGGCGTCATCACCTACCAGGAGCAGGTGATGCGCATCGCGAACATCCTCGCCGGCTTCTCCCTCGCCGAAGCCGACGTGCTGCGGAAGGCGGTGGGCAAGAAGGACGCGGACCTGATCAAGAAGGAGCTGGGCCGGTTCGTGGAGCGGACGGTGGCGCTGGGGCACCCGAAGAAGCTTGCCGATGACCTGGCCGCGCAGATCGAGACCTTCGGTCGCTATGGCTTCAACAAGTCGCACTCGGTGGCGTACTCGGTGCTGTCATACCAGACGGCATGGCTCAAGACCCACTACCCGTCCGAGTTCATGGCGGCGCTGTTGTCCTCCGAAATCGGCAACACCGACAAGGTGGTGCAGTACATCAACGAGGCGCGCGAGCTCGGGTGCGAGATCCTCCCACCCGACGTGAACGAGTCGGGGTTCAAGTTCACGGTGGTGGCCGACAAGCGGATCCGCTTCGGCCTGGGCGCGGTCCGCAACGTCGGCGGCGGTGCCATCGAGTCGATCATCGCGGGGCGGCGGGATGGGCGGTACACGACGCTGGCCGACCTGGTCGAGCGCATCGACCTCCGGCTCTGCAACAAGCGGGTGGTGGAATCGCTCATCGCCGCCGGGGCCTGTGATTCGCTCGGGGGGCACCGCAAGCAGCAGTTGCAGGTGCTCGAGACCACGCTGCAGGAGGCCCAGCTCAAGCAGGCCGACCGTGACGCGGGGCAGGAGTCGCTCTTTGGCGAGTTGCCGGCAGTCGAGCATCGTCCGATCGAGATGCCGGAGGTGGCGCCGTGGACCGAGAGCGAGCGGCTGGCACGTGAAAAGGAGGTGATCGGGTTCTTCATCTCCGGTCACCCGCTGGAACGCTACCGCGAGGAGGTGGCCCTGTTCGGCGCCCGGACCACCGCGACGCTGCACCAGTGGAGCGAGCACCCCGTGACTATCGGTGCCGTGGTGACGGCACTCAAGCGGCAGATCTCCAAGAAGACCGGCAAGGAGTACGCGCGGCTGGTGCTGGAGGATTTCCACGGCACCGCGGAGGCCATCGTGTTTCCCGACGCCTGGGCCAAGCTCAATCAGGCGATCCTCCCCGACGCGGCACTGCTGCTGACCGGCGGCTACAGCGATCGGGACCGGGGGGAGGATCGGGCCCCCTTCATCGTCGAGTCGGTCCGGCCGCTGTCGGACATCAGGTCCACGGGGGCCCTGGCGCTCAGCCTGCGCTGGCGCCTCCCCGCGGCACCGGCTGCGGAGGCGGTGCGCGCCGTCGCCCGGCTGTGCACCAGCCACCCCGGCCCGACGCCGGTCTATATTGAATGGAACGACGGCAACGGGGAGTCGGTGCGGCTGCGGTCGCGCAGTCTCCGGGTGGCGCTCGAGGAAGATCTCGTGCGCGGCCTCCGTGAGCTGCTCGGTTCCGATGCCATCCACTACAGCAGGCACAACTGATCATGCCCCCGTCAGCGTATACGCTGGACTTCGAGAAGCCCCTCCAGGAGCTCGAGCGCCAGATCGAGGAACTCGAGCGGCTGGGTGAGGGCGGCCAGATCGACGTCAGCACCGAGCTCAAGTTGCTGCAGGACAAGCTGTTTTCTGTGCGGGACGACATTTACCGGGGCCTGACGCCCATCCAGCGCGTCATGGTGGCCCGGCACCCGCGGCGCCCATACACCCTCGACTACCTCAGCACCATCTTCACCGACGTCATCGAGCTCCACGGCGACCGCCTGTACATGGACGACCCGTCGATCGTGGGAGGCTGGGCACGGCTGGGAGGTACGTCGGTGATGGTGATCGGCCACCAGAAGGGCCGGGACACCAAGGAAAACATCAAGCGCAACTTCGGCATGCCCCACCCCGAGGGCTACCGCAAGGCGCTCCGGCTGATGAAGCTGGCGGCGCGCTTCCACGCGCCAGTGATCACCCTGATCGACACGCCGGGCGCCTACCCCGGACTCGAGGCGGAGGAGCGCGGGCAGTCAGAGGCCCTGGCCAGCAACATTCTCGAGATGTCGGTGCTGCCGACCCCGATCATCAGTGCGGTCATCGGCGAAGGCGGCTCCGGCGGTGCGCTGGCCCTCGGCGTGGCCGACCGCGTCCTGATGCTGGAGAACTCGGTGTACTCGGTGATCACCCCGGAGGGCTGCGCCGCCATCCTCTGGAAAGACGCCAGCCAGCGTGAGCGTGCTGCGGAGGCTCTCAAGCTCACGGCGGAGGACCTCCTCACGCTCAAGGTGATCGACGAGGTGATCCCCGAGCCGGTGGGCGGCGCCCATGTGGATCCCGATGCGGCGGGTGAGGCGCTCCGCGAGGCGCTGTTGCGCCACCTGACCGAACTGAGGAAAGTGAAGCCTGACCGGCTGGTGCGCCGCCGGGGCGAGAAGTTCGCGGCGATGGGCGAGTTCGTCGAGTCCTGATGCCACAGACTGTCGAGGTCCGCTTCAAGGGCACCCGCCGCGCCTTCTTCCACTGGCCCCACGAGGACACCGCACCACTCCGCCTCCAGGAATCGGTTATCGTGAGCGCCGAACGGGGCGAGGATTTCGGCCGTATCTCGGCCGTTGGCGATGTGGCCGCAAAGAAGTGCGGCGGATCGTGCAGCGTCCCGAGCGCACCGGCCGGTGACGAGGCGGGCCACGCCGCCGCCGGATGTGGAACGACGCCGTCGGTGCCCGCGGGCCCCGACGCACCCGCGAGCGAGTTTCCGGCCGTACTCCGGCGCGCGTCGCCGGACGAGCTCCGGCGCGCCAACGACCTCCGCCGCACCGAGGAGGGAGATCGCCAGCGCATCGTGGCCAAGGTGCGCGAGCACAAGCTGGAGATGAAGGTCAGCGACGTCGAGTGGCAGTGGGATCGTCACCAGATGACGGTCTACTTCTCAGCCGAGCAGCGGGTGGACTTCCGGGCGCTGGTGCGCGAACTCGCCAGCAGCTTCCGGACGCGGATCGACCTCCGGCAGATCGGAGCGCGCGATGAGGCGGCGCGAATCGGCGGCGTGGGCCGCTGCGGCCGCGAGTACTGCTGCTCCACCTGGCTCCCCGAGCTGTCGCCGGTCAGCCTCTCCCTCGCCAAGAACCAGAGCCTCTCGCTCAACCCGTCGCAGATTTCGGGCGGCTGCGGCCGGTTGCTCTGCTGCCTCAAGTACGAGCATGAATTCTACGTCACGTCGCGCAAGCGTTTTCCGCGCGAGGGCAAGACCGTAGAGACCCTGCGCGGCACCGAAAAGGTGATCGCCGTCGACATCTTCCGCGAGCGGGTGTACCTGCGCGGCGCCGACGAGCCGCGCACGGTCGGCCTCGAGGAGCTGCGGGAGGAAATGGCCGGTGTCGCCGGAGGCGCGGTCGCAGCGTCGGTGACGCCAGTGGAGCGCCCACGAGCCGAGCGGCCACGCCCCGAGCGAACGGAGCGGCCACGCCCCGAGCGGACGGAGCGCCAACGCCCCGAGCGGACGGAGCGCCCACGGTCCGAGCAACTGGCGCAGGCCGCGCCGCCGCCGCCCGCACCGTCGCCTGCACCCGAGGCGGTGGCCCCGTCGCCGAAAAAGCGGCGACGGCGGCGGCGGCGGGGCGGCGGGGGGCCAGCCGGCGCTGACCCGAAACCGACCGGGCCTGCCACCGAGTGACGTCGTTCTTCATCACCACCGCGATCGACTACGCCAACGGCGATCCTCACCTCGGTCACGCGTTCGAGAAGGTCGGCGCGGACTGTATCGCCCGTTACCGTCGGCTCCGCGGGGATGACGTCTGGTTCCTGATCGGGATGGACGAGCATGGCCAGAAGGTGGCCCAGGCCGCCGACGACGACGGGGTCACCCCGCAGGCGTTCGTCGACCGCATCGCCGGGCGCTTCGAGGCCACCTGGGATCGACTCTCGATTTCGCGCGACCAGTTCATCCGCACTACGTCGCCAGCCCACCAGGCGGGCGTGCAGGATCTCATCGAGCGGATCTTCACGCGCCATCCCGATGATTTCTACGAGCAGTCCTACTCGGGACTGTACTGCGTGGGATGCGAGGCCTTCAAGCAGCCGGCCGAGATCAGCGACGGGAAATGCGCGCTGCACCCCACGCGTACCCTCGAGATGGTGTCGGAGCGGAACTGGTTCTTCCGTCTGTCGCGGTACCAGGACTTCCTCCGCCGCCACATCGAGACCCACCCCGAGTTCATCCAGCCGGCCAGCCGCCGGAACGAGATCCTCGGCCTGCTCGACCAGGGGCTCGACGACGTCTCGGCGAGCCGCGCGCGCCTCGGCTGGGGGGTACCCTTTCCCCGACCCACGAGCGACGGCCAGCAGCAGACGACCTACGTGTGGTTCGATGCCCTGCCCAACTACTGGACCGCGACACGCCTGCCCGACGCCCGTGCCGTGTGGCCAGCACAGCTGCATGTCATCGGCAAGGACATTACCCGCTTTCACTGCGCCATCTGGCCGGCCATGCTCGAGGCGGCGGGGCTACCCCTGCCCGAACGGGTGTGGGCTCATGGGTTCGTGCACCTCGGCGGCGAGCGGTTCAGCAAGAGCGCTGGGGTGAAGCTGGACCTCATGGAAGCGATCGACCGGTTCGGGCCCGACGCCTTTCGCTACTACCTGCTCCGCGAGATTCCCTGGGATGGCGACGGCAACTTCAGCTGGGAGCGTTTCGAGGAGCGCTACAACGCGGAGCTTGCCGACGGACTCGGCAACCTCGCGTCGCGCTCGCTCGCCATGATCCTCAAGTATCGCGAGGGCGTGGTGCCGCGAACCGATGCCGACACCTCGCTCGACGCCAGGGGGGCCATGGTCACGGCGTCCTGGGCAACGGCGATGGATGCACTGAACCTCCGGGGTGCCGCGGAGCTGATGGGCGAACTCGTAACGGCGGCGAACCTGTTCATCGTGCAGACCGCTCCGTGGGCACTGGCCAAGAGTGGCGATGCGGCGGCGCTCGACAGCGCACTCGGTGCGCTGGCGCGGTGCCTGGCGCGCCTCGCCGTTCTTGCGGCGCCGTTCATGCCCGGAAAGAGTGCGGAACTGTGGGCCCTGCTGGGCGGTCCGGAGGCCGCGCAATCAATGGCGTGGGAAACAGCCACGGCTCCCGCGACCGCCGGGTGGGTGGTGAAAAAACCCGAGGGACTCTTTCCGAAGCCCCAAACTGGTACGCAGGACCTCAAAACGGTGTAAGTCGTTGTCGGACAATGCATTAAGTCAAAACAAGCTGCCTTGACATCGGGCAGGGTGCGGCTATCTTCCCGTCGGCCTTTTTCTTGCCCTTTGGGGAGCAGTTCCCCTTTCACAGGCTTCTGTTCGGAGATCGATGGCCAAGCGTCGCTGGACGGTCATGCTCATCCCACACGGGACCGAGCGTTCGCGGATCCTCGAAGTCACCAGCTCCTGGCTGCGCCTCGGCGCGATCGGGCTTGCGGTGGTTCTCGGGGTCGCGATCCTGAGCGGCTATGCGCTGGCGTATCGCGCCGCGCGAACGGGCTTCGACGAGGGGCTCCTGACCCGCCGGAATCACCTCGCCGATGAACTGGGCCGCCTCAATGCCCGCCTTGGCGCGCTGACCGACACCATCAATACCATCTCACGGCACGATGCACAGATCCGGGTGCTCGCCGGCCTGGAGCCGCTCAATCCCGAAGTGCACTCGGCCGGAATCGGCGGCCCAGCTGCACCGCGACCGAGCTGGGTCGATGCCGATCCGCTCTCGGAGCACGCCGACCAGGTGCGAGTGGACATCAACGCACTGGTGCGCCGCGCCGACCTGCTGTCCCGATCTTTCGCCGAGGCCGCCGACAGCCTGTCGTCACACCGGGACCGCATGGCCGCTACCCCGTCGATCATGCCGACGCAGGGCTGGCTCACGAGTGCGTTCCAGTCGATGCGGGACCACCCGATCCTGCACATGGCCCGGCCGCACGAGGGCATCGACGTCGCCACCCCGATGGGTACACCCATCGAGGCGCCGGCTGCCGGTACAGTGGTGTTCTCCGGCCGCGAAACCGGCTACGGAAACGTCATCATCATTGACCACGGGTTCGGCATCCGCACCAAGTACGCCCACTGCTCCAAGCTCGTGGTGGGCCCGGGCGCCAAGGTAACGCGCGGCCAGCAGATCGCGCTCGTCGGCAGTACCGGCCTGTCCACTGGTCCACACCTCCACTACGAGGTTCAGGTCAACGGCCAGCCGGTGGATCCGCTTCGATATGTCCTCTCCGATCGCGCGATTGTGGACTAGGAGCGAGGACGTGAAGTAAACAATGAGGCCCCGGCATTTGCCTGGGCCTTTCGCTTTCTCCTCACGTCTTCACGTCCTCACGTCCTATTCAATCCGTAGCGCCTTGCTCACCTGCTCGGCATTCAACAGCATGGGCGTGATAGCCGCGCCATCCTCGCTGCCTGCCGGGAACGGATTCGATGGCAGGAACAGGGCAACAAACACCCGCCCACCACCTTCGGCCACCACGCTGCCCGCCGGCTTGCCCGAACCTGCATTCAGGGACGCCCAGTCTTTCGCGGCATACTGGATGACGGTCAACAGGGCCGGCGGCGTGCCGCCCGATAGCGGCAGGAACATGAACTCGGAGACCGTCTTCGCCCTGGGATACTCTGGTGGGTTGACGCGTTCGGTGGCGGTATAGCGCTGCTCCCAGACGTCGGGTACGGCGAACTGGAAATCGCCCAGGAGCGAGTTGAACGTCCGACTCGACGCGAGCTCTCCCGCCGGCCGGGCTGGCGCCGCATCTGCCGTGGCAGCCGCGGCCGCTGCAACCGACGCGGTGGTATCGGCCGCGGCCGACGGGGTGCCACGGCCGCACGCCGAAAGCACCGCCGTGACGACGACGCACCCCAAGCGCTGCATGCGTGTCATGTCTAGAACTTGACCTTCGGTGCTTCCTGCGCCCCAGCCTCAGCCTCGAAGTATGGCCGCGGCTTGTCCATGCCGAACACCTTGGCGGTGAGGTTGGTCGGGAACTGCCGGATGTAGGCGTTGAAATCGTTCGCGGTGGCGTTGTAATCCTGCCGCGCCACCTGGATGCGATTCTCGGTGCCTTCGAGCTGGTCCTGCAGCTGGCGGAAGGCGTCGCTCGACTTGAGCGTCGGGTAATTCTCGACGATCGCGAGGAGGCGGCCGAGATCGGACCGGACCGCAGCATTGGCGGCGGCCATCTTGCTCACGTCACCCGACTGGATGGCGCCGGAGAGCTTGGCCCGGGAGGCGGCGATGCCGTTGAAGACCGTCGTTTCCTGGGCCGCCGCGCCCTTCACGGTCTCGACCAGGTTCGGGATCAGGTCGACCCGGCGCTGGAGCTGGGTCTCGATGTTGCCCTTGGCCTTGTTGACGGCCTCGTCCTTGGTCTGGATCTGGTTGTAGCCGCACCCTGTTGTCGCGAACGCAACAAGGAGTGCCGCCCCCAGCACACGCACACGCGTCATGACCCTGCTCCAAGCTGAAGGTGATTCACAAATCGCGCGGCCGCTTCCACGGCCGCAAGGTACGTTTCGAACTGTTCCCGCGTCGCCAGCCACGACTGGTCGGCGCGATGCCGAACGAACTCGAGCTGCGCCGACGGATGCGCGCCCACTGCAATCGAGGCCTCCTGGACCACCGCCTCGATGCCCTGCGGCACCGCCCGTCCCAGCAGGACGAGCAGCGCCCGCTGCAGGAGGACGATGGTGGAGATGCTGGCGGTGCCGAGCTGCGCCAGCGCCGCCCGCTGGTCCGCGAGCGCAACGTAGCCGCGCCGCAGCTGCAGAAGCTTGCCGAGAAACTCGCGCTCCAGCAGCGTACGCAGGTCGGCCGGTGCCACGCGCATGCCGGCCACCGGATCGGCCCCCTTCAGCACCCTGTAGGAGTGCAGGATGTCCGTCACCTCGACCGGGAAGGCATCGGCGGCACCAGCCCATTCCACACGGCTGAACACCAGCGGCGGGACGTTGCCGGTCCCGCGCCAGCCGGCGAAGGCCTGCGTCAGCCCGCGCAGCGACCCCGGTGCGGTGTCGTCGAGCACCAGGAGGAGGTTGATGTCGGACACCCCCGCCACCCACTCGCCGCGCGCCGCGGAGCCGTACAGCACCGCGCTGTAGCGCCCAGCGAGAGTCTGGTCGAGGTCACTGATCAGCGTGGTCACGATCGCTTCCCACGAATCCGCCACCTAGAAATCTCCTCCTGCCCCGCCGCCGCTGAAACCGCCGCCGCCGCCGAAGCCGCCGAATCCGCCACCCCCGCCGAAACCGCCACCGCCACCCCAGCCACCACCACCAATGCCCGGGCCCCAATATACCCGCGGCCGGCGGCCGCGAGGCCCGCCCCGCTGCCGTGAGCCGGCCACCGCCATCATGATGGCGAAGAACACGAAGAGGAGGAGCAGCGCGAGGAAGATCGAGGGCCCGGCTCCCGCGGACACGCCCAGCCCCGGCGGCGCCAGTGTGGAGTCGCGCACGCCCAGCTCCTGGGCGACAATGGTAGCGACGGCTTCCACTCCGGTGACGAGCCCCGGACCATACTCCCCGGCCGCGAGCTGCGGCCGCATCGCATCACGAATGCGCCCGGAAGTGGCGTCGGTGAGGACGCCCTGGAGGCCGTCACCAACCTCGAGGCGGATCTTGCCGGCCTGCCCCTCACGCTTCGGCACCAGCAGCATGACGACGCCGGCGTTCCGGAGCTTGTCGCCAACTTCAGCCTTCGCCCCCACCCCCCAGCGCCGCCCGATGACCAGGGCGACATCGGATGCCTCGTACCGGCCAAGAGTGGGGAGGGTGACCACCGCCAGCTCGGCACCGGTCTTTTCCCGCAGGGTCCGGCCAATGCTCTCGATGCGGGCAGCGCTTGCCGGATCCACCACGCCGGCAGCATCGGTGAGGTACCCGGTGGGCTGCGCCGGGAACAGCTTCTCCATGTCCTCCTGCGCCAGCAGGGGCGCGGCGAGGAGCACAAGTTGAAGCACTACTGCCGCCAGCATACCTTTGCGCCGTGCCACGCTCACTCCCAATGCTCCTCCTCGTCCTTGCGGCCTGCCAGAGCACCACTCGCGTCCACGTCCGTGCGCTCATTCCGTCGGTTGATGGGCAACTCGAGCCGGCCCCGGGCGTGGCACTGGTGGCCCTGCCGTACGACCGCGACTCGATCATTGCCGCCCTGACGGCGAGGGCAACGTCGCCGCGCCCGGATGTCGCCCTGCTGGACAGCCTGTTTGCCCGCTTTCAGCGGCCCTTCGCCGCCTATGCCGTGGCCGCGGACAAGTCGACCCGCCTGCAGGATTCGCTGAGTCGCGTCAAGTCCGTGCTCGATTCACTGACCCGCGATTCGCCGGCGTACCGCGCGCTGTACGGCGCCTTCGTGACCGTCAGCGCCGAGCGGGCCGCCGCCGACCGGCAACGCGATTCGCTGCAGCGGGCCCTCGCGAGCGCGCGGGCCGCCTTCGGCACTCGATCCGACAGCACCCGCCTGGCCCTTCGGGCGTGGGAAGATAGCACCTATCGGGACTACGAGAAGCTCACGCAGGAGCTCGCGCGCTACGTGGTCCTGCAGCCCGCGACGGACACAACCGGCGCCGACGGAACAGCCACGCTGGTGCTGAAAAAGGGGCGCTGGTGGGTCTACGCCCGGTCGTGGGATGCGCTCGACCCCAATGCAGAGTGGTACTGGAATGTCCCCGTGCGGGGTGACAGCGTCTCGCTGTCACCGGAGAACGCCCGCCGCCGTCCCCGTTACTGAACCGGAACGTCGAATGTCGATTGCATCAACCATCTGCCGCGGTGTCGCGGGCGCGCTGTTCCTCATGGCGGCGCCGCTGGCGGCGCAGACGGCGGCCGAAACGGCCGCCTCGCTCAAGGCCCGGACCCGCGGTGCTGCGACCGCTCCGATCACCATCTACGAAATGTCGGACTTCCAGTGTCCCTACTGCCGAAGCTTCGCGCTCAATACCTTTCCCGACCTCGACCGGGAGTACATCGCCACCGGCAAGGTGCGCTGGGTGTTCATCAACTTTCCGCTGACGATGATCCATCCCAATGCCGCCGCCGCCGCCGAGGTGGCCCTGTGCGCAGCGAGGAGCGGCAAGTTCTGGGAAGTGCACGACCTGCTGTACCGGAACCAGCCGACCTGGGCGCCACTCACGGAGCCCAGCGCGTTCTTCCTGACCCTGGCCGATTCGGCTTCGATACCACCAGACGCCTTCCGGAAGTGCCTGGTGGGCCGGGAGACGCTCGACGAGGTGGCGAGCGACGCCAAGGGATCGGTGCAGGCCGGCGCGTCCAGCACGCCCAGCTTCTATATCGAGGGTGGCTTGCTGCCGGGTGCGCAGCCCGCAGCGGTGTTCCGGCAGATCCTCGATTCCATCTACATCGCGAAGACCGCGCCGACGCCGTAGTCAGCGCATCCGCTCCACCATGTCGCCGGCCATCGTGATCCGGTCGGCCGCGCGCTGCAGCGCGGCCGCCACCACCAGGACCTGCGCTTCCGCCGTAGACCATTGTCCCTGCTCGATCGCTTCCCGGATGCCGGGCAGCGTCTTGACGCCATAGCCGGTGTAGAGCCCTGGCGCATAGATGGTGTGCTGGTACCACGGCCGCCCCGGCAGGCCCGCGGGCTCCGTGAGCGCGCGCTCCACCTGCACGAGCTGCGCATTGAGGGCGGCCAGATCAGCGACACCGACCGGCGCGCCCTGCATGAGCCGCGCGGCGGCCACGGAGTCGTAGCGTTCCGCCGCACGGCGCAGCGCGGCCAGCGCGTTGTCGAGCGGCGCAAAGTTGAGAAATGGGGGAACCGAATCGCGGGCGGGCACCGTCATGGGTGCACGCGGGTCCTGCGTAGCCTGGAACACACCCTCGTCCAGCTGGCGGTTACGCTCCCGCGCCGCCTCGCCCTTCGAGGCCAGCAACTGCTTCGCCTCGTTTGTGTACAGGTCCACCGCATCGGCCAGCGCGCCGAACTGGTAGGGCACGACATCCGCCGAGGCGAGCCGCATGACGGAGAGCCCGGTCGCCAGCGCCAGTGCCCGGCCGTAGGCAAAACTGGAATCGGCAAATTGTCCGTACCAGGTGAAGGTGTCGTAGATCGAGTGGTAGACGCCGCCGCTGCCCGGCACTTCGCCGCCAAATCCAAGATTCGCGGAGGGAATCCCGAGGTGCTGCAGGAACGGCGTGAAATCGGAGCCCGACCCGAGCGCATCGAGGCGGAGGTCAGCGCGGCCGCGGATGTCGGTGCGTTCCGATACCGGTGCATTGCTGATGCGCGCCAGCCGCAGGCGGCGCTCTACCGTCAGGCCCGTCTCCGGATCGGTGATGGCGCTCGCCACCTCGTTGAGCAGCCGCTCGAGCACGTGCGAACCACCGAGGTCGAGGTAGCCGCGGTCGTTCGAGTCAGTGTTGAGGTACGCCACCGCCTTCGCGCGCAGGTCGTCCGCGTGCTGCTCGGCCCATTCCGTCGATCCGAGCAGGATCGGCTCCTCACCGTCCCAGGCAGCATAGACAATCGTTCGCCGGGGGCGCCATCCCTCCCGGTAGAGCGCGCCCAGGGCGCGTGCTTCCTCCAGCTCGGCCGCGAGCCCCGACACCGGGTCCATCGCTCCGTTGACCCAGGCATCGTGGTGATTGCCGCGGACCACCCAGAGATCGGGCTCGACGGCACCGGGCAGGCGGGCGATGACGTCATACGCCGGCACCAGCTGCCAGTCGAACTGCACGGCGAGCCGTACGCGCGCGGGCCCGGGGCCCACGTGGTAGGTGAACGGCAGCCCTCCCTGCCAGTCCCCCGGCGCCACGCGTCCGCCGATCGCCGCGAGGAGCGGCTGGGCATCGTTCCAGGAGATCGGCAGTACGGGAATGCGCGTGATCGTCTCGGCCTCGGAACGATCCAGCCGCGGAGCGCTATCGGTGGCCCCCACGTTGGGCGTGAGCGGGTCGCCGGTGCGCACCGGCATATCCATGACGCTGCCGCGCTGCACGCCGTCGGCGGGACGCATGCCCCCCTTGGGATAGACGTCGCCGGCGTGATAGCCATCGTCGTTCGGGTCGGAGTACAGGATGCACCCGATCGCCCCATGCTCGGCGGCCACCTTCGGCTTGATGCCGCGCCATGACTGTCCGTACTTCGCGATGACGATGGCGCCCTTCACCGAGATGCCGAGTCGCTCGAGGCGCTCATAGTCGGCGGGGATGCCGTAGTTCACGTACACGAGCGGCGCCGTCACGTCGCCATCGATCGAGTACGCGTTGTAGGTGGGGAGCTGCCCGCGCTGCGACGTCGACGGGTCGCCGGGGGTCGCCGGTTCCTGCAGCTTTGCGACGAAGCGCGTGGGCGCCACCAGCTCGAGCCGGCGCAACGTCGGCACCGGGAACAGGACATGGAACACCTCGATTTCGGCGGTCCAGCCCCATGCGCGGAACTGGTCCCTGATCCACTCGGCGTTGGCCCGCCCGCCGGGCGACCCCAGGTGGTGCGGCTGCCCGCTCAGGTGTCGCATGTAGCTGCGGGCACTGTCGGGCGAGGGCATGGCCGAGAACCTCGCCTCCCATTCCCGCTGCACCCGCGAGGCCTCGGGCGTGAAGCCCCAGATGGGGTCGTCGGTGAGTGCGGTCGGCGCCATCGCGAGCAGCGTGGCGCCGAGGAAGAACGACCGGATCATGGGATCACCCGATGGTGAGGAAGACATCGTAGAGCGCGTGGGTCCATGCGGTGACGCCGAACCCGCGCGTGAGGTACAGGCCGCTGAAGATCAGGCCCGCGATAGTGCGAAAGGTGAAGGAGCCGAGGGCCAGCGGGTCGCCGAACGGGCCGATGTAGTGAAAGGCACTGAACACGAGCGCGCCCACCACGGCGGCAAGCATGCCGGCCGGCACGGGCCCCAGCTTGAGGACGCGCCGACCGAGTGCGGCGAGGCCCGACACGAGGATGACCCGGAACAGCAGTTCCTCGTAGATCCCGGCACCCAGCGAAATCATGAGTTGCGTGGGCAGGTCGAACGCGCCCGGCATCCCCGCCGCCATCGGCGCGGCACGCAGCAGCGCCGACGTGAGCAGTCCAGTCACGGAACCCAGCGCCAAGGCATAGCCCACCGACTCGGCTGCCATGCCGAGGAAGTAGCGCGGTGCGATGCCGCCGGCGCGGCGGACGTCGCGCACCACCAGAATGGCGCCGGCACCCAGCAGCAGGCCGCCGAACCAGAGCAGGCCGTTCCGCCCGCCGAGCCAGACAAAGGCGCTCTTGAGCAGGACGTCAGCGCCATTACGCACCCCGGCGTAGGCGTCGTGGGTCAGGACGAACGCCAGCGTCTCGTAGACCAGCAGCAGCGGCAGGACGAAGAGCAGGCTGTAGCGTGGCGCCCGCGTGGCGGACCAGTAGGTATCATGGGGCACGCTGCAAGCTAGTTACTTCGGCGGCAGCACCACGGCATCGATGATGTGCACCATGCCGTTGCTGGCGCGTGCGGAGCCGAGGACCTTCGCATCGCCGATGTAGGTGTCGCTCCCCTTCTTCGAGATCGTCGCCGGCGTGCCGTCCACCATCGACAGCACCTCCCCGTCCGTCAGCTCGCTGATTTCATAGACCGACGTGATGACATGGTGGGAGAGAATGCGACGCAGCGTCGCCTTGTTCTCCGGCTTGAGTAGTTCTTCCACGGTGCCCTTGGGCAGCGCGTCGAACGCGGCGTTGGTCGGGGCGAAGACGGTGTAGGGCCCCGAGCTTGCCAGTACATCGAGCAGCCCTGCCGCCGTCACCGCAGCCACCAGCGTCGAATGATCGGGAGATGCCGCGGCGATCCCGACCACATTCTTCTGGGACTGGTCGTCCTGCACGTTGGCCAGACCGCCGGCCTGCGCCCCGCTCGCCGAGGGCGCCTCGGCGGCCTTCGGCTTGTCCGCGGCCGGGGTGCAGGCCGTGGCGACGGATACCAGGGTGATCAGGCTGAGCTTCAGCGCGTCTTTCATGCGGGTTGCCTCCTCGGCAGGTTGTCGGTCGGGGCCAGCGGCGCACCCGCGACACGCTGGATGGCGGGCGCAATCCCTGCTTGCAGCGCCCGGGCAAACATGAAGGGCGGTCCTTGAAGAACTGGGGAATCGCGCATGAAGGAGCGTGATCCGGGCGAACGCCTCGTGGGCCGGCAGCACACCGCAAGTTAGTAGACGGCACCAACCCACGAGCCTATCTTTTCCAGATGATTGCCCTCTTGCTTCTGCTCCAGCAGGCGCCGGCCGACACGGCGGTGTACTCCACGCCCGCGCTGCGCGCCCTCCTCAGTCGCGCCGCCGACCTCAATGCCGTTGTTCCGGCCCTCAGCTACCGCGCGCATTTCGAGTCGGAAATCGCGATGAACAAGGCGATGCCCCACCGGGTGGAAGGCATCTCGAGCGTGGAGCAGTACGCCGGGACGCTGACCTGGAGCGGTGACAGCGCCAACCAGCACAACCAGGGCTACCGTGCCGTGACCACCGGCCTGCCCCTTCCTGCGGGCTACGTGCTCGGCTCGGCGTGGATCGTTCCCAACCTGTACGGCGACCGGTTCACGCTGCTGAGCAATCCGAGGCAGAAGGGTGCCGATGCCACCGGCGCGCAGGACAGCCTTGACGTGCGCGCTGAGAACGTGGTGCACCCGCTCGCGAGCGACCGGGACCGGTACTACCGGTTCTCTGGCGGAGACACCGTCGAGGTGCAGGATGCGCTGGGCCGGAACCAGCGCGTGGTCGTGGTGCACGTCAGGCCGCACGCGACGTACACCGAGGCAGCCCGCCTTTTCACCGGCGAAGTCCACCTCGAGGTCGGCACCGCAGCACTGCTGCGCTTGCGTGGCCAGATCTACTCGGTCCGGCCGCCCGGCAAGCCACTCACGGGGCTCAAGAAGATTGCCAACGCCCTGGTGGCCAGCGCCTCGCTCATCGACTTCCAGAACGAGCGAATCGACGGGGTCCTGATCCCCACCTACCAGTCGGGCGACCTGGCGATCCTGATCCCCCTCACCACGGCTGCGGCGACGATGGTGCGCATGGTCACCCGGCTGGATCAGGTCACGATTCAGGGGGGCGGCAGTGTGGCGCTTGGGGACGGCACCTTGCCGCCGGAGGTGCAGCGCACCCAAGCCCCGGGAGATTCTCTCGGGCGCTTTCGCGACTGGGAGGACGCCGCCACCGACTGGCCTTCCCGCTACCTGATCAACGACCGGCTCGATGTGGGTCCACCCAATGCTCGCCCGACCGGCAAGCCGGTGTTCTTCTTTCGCGCGCCGAACACGTACGAGTTCTTTCGCTTCAACCGGGTCGAGGGCATTTATACCGGGGTGGCGGGAACGTTGTTCTTCCGCGATGCCGTCCCCGGTCTCGCCCTGCGAGGCGGCGTGGGGTACGGATGGTGGGACCAGCAGCTCAAGGGCGGCCTGGTCGCCACGCTGGACCGGGGGCGTTGGTTCACCGAGCTGACGGCGCGTCGCGAACTCGCCATCGTCACCAAGTTCCGGGACCCGCTGGACTACTCGATGGGAACCCGACCGATCTTCGCGCAGGACCTCTACGACTACGCCAATCGGCTCGTCGGCCAGGTGAGCGTTGGCTACGGCCTGGAGAAGCACCGCAACGGCGTCATCCGGGCCGACGTCGGCGTGGCCCAGGATCAGCTGACGCCCCAGGAGCTGTCTCGTGGTCCGGTAGGCCAGACCTTTTACCCGCTCGCTGCCGTTGATCCGGGCACCTACTTCCGGTCTCGTGTAAGCCTCATCTGGCGCCAGGACATCAGCTCACGCTTTGCGCGCCCTGGTATCGGCGCCCAGGTGGTCGTGGAAAACGGCCAGGGCGACTTCCAATACACGAATATCAACGCCCGGGTGGTTGGCCGCCAAAACGTGAACGGGCTAATCCTCAGTTTTGTAGGCTACGGCGGCCTGGCCCGGGCCCCGACGCTGCTTCCCACCCAGCAGCTCTTCCTCATTGGTGGATCGTTCTCGCTACCGGGCTACGACTTCGACCAGTTCGGTGGCGACCAGGCCCTGCTGCTCACCGGCTCGGTCGGGTTCATCCTGCCGTTCCTGCGGCGGCCGATGCCCATCAGCAAGACGCTGGCGCTGCCAGCCATCAACCCGAACATCGCCGTGCTGGCCTACGCTGGCTGGACCGGCGCGTCCAATGCGACGGCCCAGGCGTCGCTCGACCGACTGGGTACCCGGGTGAACAGTGACAACCAGACGGTGCCGTTTTCCGTTCCTACCAACGGTGCCAAGGGGAGTGTGCAGATTCGGTTGGGCCTGTTCGGCAACTTCCTCGGGTTCGGGCTGGCCCGGACCCTCGAGCCCAACGGGAACTGGTCCTTCATTTTCACGATCAGCCAGTACCTGTAGCCATCTGGAGTGTGAGGAACCCGCCGTCCGGGAACGCTGTCAACGGAGGGCCGGGTGAGACGTCCCTGATGGTGCTGGATCTGGTCGGCCTTCCTGCGGGACGGTACATTGCTGTCCCTGAACTGTGGCAAGAACCAGCCGCTTGCCTTTCCGTTACAGTCCCATAACTGGAGTGATTCCGATGTCGATCCGTACTTCCCTCGCGACGCTCTGCGTCGCCCTGGCAGCGACCAGTTCCCTGTCGGCCCAGCAGGTGTCCACCGACTGGGACCACAGCGCGGACTGGTCGAAGTACACCTCGTACTACATCCAGATCCAGAAGCCCTTTGGCACCCAGCTCAACCAGGAGCGCGCGATCAAGGCGGTTGATTCGGCGCTGCAGTCGCGCGGCTGGAAGAAGATGGCGACGCTGGACGCGGCGGCGGCGGCGGTCTTGGTCAATGGTGCCGGCCAGCAGGAGCAGACCGCCACAACCATGTATGACGGCGGCGGATACGCCGGCTGGGGCTATCGCGGTGGTGGCATGGGCATGTCCACCACCTCGACGCAGACGTACACGGTAGGCACGATTGTGGTGGACATCTTCGATGTGATGACGAAGCAGCTCCTGTTCCGCGGTCAGGCATCGGAAACGCTCTCCAACAACTCGGAGAAGAACACCAAGACGCTGTACAAGGCCATGGCGAAAATGTTCAAGGACTTCCCGCCATCAGCAGCGAAGTAGTCTTTCGGTCCGGCAGCGTGCGCGTCCTGGCGGCGCTGCTGGCTTTGGTAGCGGCGCTCGGGGCGTGCTCGCTGAACACCAAGCCCGAGCAACCGTCCGTCATGGCGAGCACCGGGATCACCAAGTCCGCGGATGGCGTGCGCATGTCCGTTCGGGCCCGGTCACAGAACGCCGAGCTGGACATTGAGCGCACGGCGGACGTCATCGCCGCACAATCCCGCGATCCGCAGGTGCGGCGCAACACGATCCAGTGGAAGCTGGTCTCCCTGTCCGAGCTGCAGAGCGCGGCGCTGGCCCGCGATCCGGTCGTGAGCCTGGGCGCACTCATCCTGTTCACGCTTCAGAGTCAGGCATTCTTCACGACCGGCGAGGGCAAGGACTTTTTCGGGAGCGAACAGCCACTGGCGATCGCGACCCTTGACGAGATCCTCGAGGGGCTACTGCAGTACGCCGATGACATCACGCCAAGCGGTCGCGCGGGATGGCTCCGCTCACTGCAGCCGTGGGCCGACGCGCACCCGATCAGGACCCCGTATGTCGGGCGCGGAAGCGTACTCATGGATTCCCTTGCCGGCACCCTCCCCGGCGACCGGTCGGCGCTCGCGGCCGTGGGCAGCATGGAGTTGACGACGCGCATTCTCGACACCCGCGTCGACCAGATCCAGCAGACCATGCTCAAGGAGGCGCGCTGGCAGGCCGAACTGCTCATGGCGGACCTGGCAAACCAGCCCGCGGTCGACAGCCTGATGGTCCAGGTGGGGCGCCTGACCACCTCGGTGGAGCGGATCACGAGCGTGGCGGAGGGTGCGCCCGACCTGGTGGAACGCGAGCGGCTCGCCGCCCTCCTGGCGATAACGCAGGAGCGGATCGCCGTGCTGGAGGCGATTACCGGCGAGCGGGAGGCGGTCCTGGCGGCGCTCTCCGCCGAGCGTGCCACGGTGGTCGAGGCCCTGCATGAGGAGCGCGTGGCCACGCTGAAGGATGCTGAAGCGGCGGCGCAGCGGCTCATCGACCACGCGCTCGAGTACCAGCTTGGCATTCTCATCAATGGGGTACTGCTGAAGATATTCCTCGGAGCGGTAGTGCTCATCCTGCTGGGACTCGGTGCAGGGCTGATCCTGCTGTCGGTGGGGCGGCGGTCGGGCCGTATCGCGCGCGCCTGATCGGGCGTTGACCCGAAGCGTGCCACATACCTCACTCGCCTACCGCGCGCTGCTACGCACCGCCAGCGCACTGGCACCGCTCGCCGGCCTCGTTGACGAAAAGCTTGCCCGCACCATAGCGCTTCGCCGCGGCGTGCATGAGCGTCTGGCCGCGTGGGGCCGGGCCTCGCGCGACACCACGCGCCCGCTCGCCTGGTTCCACGCCCCGAGCGTGGGTGAAGGGCTGCAGGCGAGGGCGGTCATGCAAGCGTTCCGCGCTCGGCATCCCGACTGGCAGGTCGCCTACACCTATTTCAGCCCCTCCGCCCAGGCATTCGCCGCCGACATCGGAGCCGACGTCGCCGACTGCCTGCCGGTCGATACACCGGACGCGGTCGCGCAGACCCTCGACACGCTCCGCCCCTCGCTCCTCGTGTTCTCCAAGCTCGATGTCTGGCCGGAACTCGCCACCTGTGCGGCCCGGGGAGGCGTTCCCGTGGCGCTGGTGGCGGCGACGGTTCGGCCCGGCAGCGGGCGCCTGGGAACGGTGGCGCGGGCACTCCTCAAGCCCGGCTACGAAGCGCTCGCGATCGCCGGGGCCATCAGCGCGGATGACGCCGAGCGCCTCGCCCGGCTCGGGGTGTCACCCGACCGGATCCGGGTGACAGGCGACCCGCGCTGTGACAGTGTCCTGGCTCGCGTAGCGACGGTCCACGCCGATGAGCCCCTGCTGGCCCTCGGGCGCG
Organism: Gemmatimonadota bacterium; assembly: GCA_031402225.1. GTDB lineage: Bacteria > Gemmatimonadota > Gemmatimonadetes > Gemmatimonadales > GWC2-71-9 > JAGGAG01. Next base: position 30,558 of record JANNSD010000077.1, read on the forward strand.
GCGCCCCGACGCTGGTAGCCGGGTCCACGTGGCCGGTAGACGAAGACCACCTGCTGGCCGCCTTCGCGACGGTGCTGGTCCAGCATCCCGACGCGCGGCTCATCCTGGTGCCGCACGAGCCGAGCGCGGAGGCCGTAGAGCGCATCCAGCACGCGGCCGAGCGCCTTGGCGCCCCGCCCGCCCACGCCCTCGGAGCCGTCCCGGTGGCCGGCCCCCTGATGGTGGTGGATCGCCTTGGGGTCCTGGCTACGTTGTACGGGGCTGGAACGCTGGCCTGGGTGGGGGGCGGGTTTGGGCGGGCAGGACTGCACTCGGTGCTGGAGCCAGCCGCCTGGGGACTGCCGGTGATGTTCGGGCCCAACTGGCGGGAGAGCCGCGACGCGGGGCGACTTGTGGCCGCCGGAGGAGCGGTGGCGGCCGCCGGCGCCGGGGCGATCGCCGAGCAGTGGCTCGCGTGGTTGGAGACGGACGTGGCCCGCGCCGCGGGAGCCCGGGCCCTGCTTGTGGTGGAGACGGAGCGCGGCGCGGCCGCGCATTCGGCCGCGCTGCTCGACGCACTGCTCTAGCGACGCCGGCCCCGCGCGATCAGAAGGTGACCACCACCCCGATCGAGCCCTCGCCCTGCGTCACCGTGGACGTGCCCTCGCCGGCAAAGCAGCCATAGAAGTCGCACCACACCTGGGTGGTGCCGTTCGGCACGATGGAGAACCAGCCCCGCACCGTTGCGCGGACACCGAACCGCTGCTGGGCACCCTTCCCGATCATCATTCGCACGCCTCCCTCAGCTGAAAGCGAGAAGTTGGTGCTGCTGCCGATCCCCGTCCCACTCGGGTCGAAGATCGTCACGCCAGCACCAAGCCCAACGAACGGATGAAGGTTCATCTGGCCAAACTCGTAGCGCGCTCCGGCGTGGATGTAGTTGGACGCGAAGCCCGAGGTGGTGAGCGGCGCCGCGAAGCCGGGATCGGGCACGAAGGTGATATCCGTTGTCTGCCGGAGGAAGGTCGCCTCAAACCACAGGCGCCCATTCGGCGTGTAGCCGATCTCGGCGCCATAACCGATGCCACTCCGAAGTGACAAGCTGCCGGGGGGCACGTCGTCGAGCCCGTCGGTGCTGAACCCGCCACCGAAGACATAGGCCACCATTGGCGTGATCTCAAAGGCCGAGCGCGTGAGCGTCGAGCTCAGGTCATAGGCCTGCGACGTGGGATCATTCGGCCCGAGCGGCTTGGTGACCGGCACCGGTGCCGCGGCGATGCCCGGCGCGGCGGGCACCACGGGCGGGCCGTAGTCGGCGCCCGGCAGGTTGGCGCTCGGATCACCGACTACCACACCCTCCAGGGTGATGGTGCGCGGCGTGATCAAGCCGAGCGTGACGACGCTGATCAGCACGTCGTACCACCGGCTTCCCACCGTGATCTTCACGTCCTCGATGCTCTGTCCGCCCACCAATTGCGAGCCAAGCGGCTGGCGCAGGGACGGCTTCTTCACCGGCACCGCACCCCAGAGAACCCAGAGCGATCCGGAACTCACCTTGAACGGCTGGCCCTTGGCCGGGGCTCCCGCCTTCGAGCCCATGGTGACGGGAACACCGAGCTTGGTGCCGTCAAACGTCATGGAGCAGGCATTCAGGGTGGACAGGGCCAGGACGAGCAGGATCTTGGAGCGACGCATCAGAGGCCAGGATCGAAGGAAAAGAACACGCCAACGCCAAACGTCGAGAGATCGTTGCCGGTCAGGAACACCCGGTCGTACGCCGCGCGTACGCCGAGGCCGTTCAAGAGGGTGAGGGCGAGACCGGCGCTGAATCCGGCGTGGACCGCGCCGTCGACCTCCCACCCATCGCCCGGATACATGTACTGGCCCCGGACCCCGATCGACGGCTGTATCGACACCAGCGGCGTGGGGATCCACACCGAGAAGCCCGCTCCGAACGGTGCCTGCATGGCGCCGCTCGAGGTAGTTCCGGATGCGCCTCCCTGCAGTACGAGGCCGAACGGCCCTCGCCCCGGCGAGAGCAGGCTCAGCGTCAGCAGGCCCCCGAACCCCGACGTGGCCGCCGCTACCGACACGCCGACCCGGCCGAAACCACCGGCGACCGTGACACCGGCACAGGCCCCGGGACAAACGTCATCGCTCGGGAACGCCACGTCCCCGCTCACGCTCAGGCCGCGGGGCACCTGCGCCGGATACAGGGGGAACCCGCGCACCTGGGACTGCACCTCAGGGGCGGCTCCTGCGAGCAGGGTGGCGGCGAGGATCGACACCACCTGGCGGCGCATGGCGGGACAAGCTAGTCCGCGTCGCGTCCCAACGACAAGGGCCCGGCCGCGGCGACGCGGTCGGGCCCCCTGTGCACGCGAGATCGCCTGCTCAGTGCACGAACGCCAGGCTGATCGCCACGCCATCAATGTCGCCGATACCGCCCGAAACACGGAGGTCGAAGTGGCCCCCGAACTTGATGTCCACTCCCAGGCCCAGCGCGAAGTCCACCCCACCATCGGGTGCGTTATCGCCTGAGAAGAACGTCGGCACGATGATCGGCTGGAAATACGGCACGAAGCTCGTCTTCGAGTTTTCGAGGTCGATTCGCCGGCCGAGGGAGATGCCGACCGGGACATAGAACCGGTCATAGGCGCCAGCGGCGAGCTGGGTGCCGAAGCCGACCGTCAGCGCGCCGTCGAGCGGGAACTTGTCCGAGGCGTGAATGACCCGGCGACGGAAATCGGCGCCCACCGCCACGGCGCCCTGGGGTCCCTGGTCCACGTAGCCGCCGCGAAGACCGAAGTCGTTGGGGCCGCTGCCAAAACTGTAGAACCCTTCGAGGGCGAACGAGGCGCCCTTCGGATCGGAAAGCGAGGTGCCGATTTCCCAGTTCTCGAAGGCCCGATAGGGCGCCTTGAACACCGGGGTGCCCGTCTCCTGCGCGGAGAGCACCCCTGGGCTCCCGGCGACGAGGGCAAGCAGGACAGCGAAGGCGTTACGGCGAATTCGCGGCATGGTCATCTCCCTGAACCTGTTCTGCAACTATCCGCACGCGGTCATCGACCACCTGCAGAAAGCCGCCTCTCACGCGGAATGCCCGGGCGGAGCCGGCCTGGCGTACGACCAGACGGCCCTCTCCCAGCAATGTCATGAAAGGGGCGTGCCGCGGCAGAATACCAACCTGTCCGTCGAAGGCGGGGGCCGTCACGGCCTCCGCCTCACCGTCGAACATGCTGGCTTCGGGAGAAATGATCGTGACTCGCATCACGACGCCTGCAGCTTCTTGGCCTTTTCGACCGCTTCCTCGATCCCACCAACCATGTAGAACGCCTGCTCCGGGAGGTGATCGAACTCGCCCGACAGTACGCGCTCGAAGCTCTCGATGGTGTCCTGCAGCTTGACGTACTTGCCGGGGAAGCCAGTGAACTGCTCCGCGACGTGGAACGGCTGGGACAGGAACCGCTGCAGCCGGCGCGCGCGGCTGACGATGAGCTTGTCTTCCTCGCTCAGTTCGTCCATGCCGAGAATGGCGATGATGTCCTGGAGCGCCTTGTAGCGCTGCAGGGTGCGCTGCAGGCCGATCGCGACGTTGTAGTGCCGCTCGCCGATGTACTGCGCCGCCAGGATGCGGCTCGAGCTGTCGAGCGGATCGACGGCGGGATAGATGCCGATCTCCGCGATGGCGCGCGACAGCGTGACCGTGGCGTCGAGGTGGGCGAAGGCGGTGGCCGGCGCCGGGTCGGTGAGGTCGTCGGCCGGCACGTAGATAGCCTGCACCGACGTGATCGAGCCCTTGTTGGTCGAGGTGATGCGCTCCTGGAGGAAGCCCATCTCGGTGCCCAGCGTGGGCTGGTACCCCACGGCGCTCGGCATACGGCCGAGCAGCGCCGACACCTCGGAACCCGCCTGGGTGAACCGGAAGATGTTGTCGATGAAGAGCAGCACGTCCTGGCCCTCGATGTCGCGGAAGTACTCCGCGATCGTGAGGCCGGTCAGGCCGACGCGAAGGCGTGCCCCCGGCGGCTCGTTCATCTGGCCGAACACCAGCGCCACCGAATCGAGCACCTTGGCTTCCTGGAACTCGAGGTAGAGGTCGTTGCCCTCACGGGTACGCTCACCCACCCCGCAGAAAACCGACTTGCCGCCATGGCCCTTCTGCACGTTGTTGATGAGTTCCTGGATGATGACGGTCTTGCCGACGCCGGCGCCGCCGAACAGGCCGACCTTGCCGCCCTTCACGAACGGCGCCACGAGGTCGATGACCTTGATGCCGGTTTCGAAGACCGTCGTCTTGGGCTCGAGGTCGACGAACAGCGGCACGTGCCGGTGGATCGGCCAGCGCTCGACCGAGGCCGGAATGGCCGCACCACCGTCGACCGGCTCGCCGAGCACGTTGAGGATGCGACCGAGTGCCGCATTGCCGACGGGCACCGTGATGGGTCCGCCGAGATCGACCGCCTCCATGCCCCGCACGAGGCCGTCGGTGCTCGACATGGCGACGCAGCGCACCTGGTTCTGCCCGATATGCTGCTGCACCTCGAGCGTCAGGTCGATGGGCACCGCGCCGATGGTGTTGCGCACCAGCACGGCGTTGTTGATCTCGGGCAGCTGCTCGGGCGGAAACTCGACGTCGATCACGGCGCCGATGACCTGAACAATGTGGCCGACGCTCTGCTTAACGGCTGTGGCGGTCATTTACCATGTTCCCCTGAAGATCTTCGTTCAATGCTTCGGACGTGAGGACGTGAGGACGTGAGGACGTGAAGCCTCACCCTTCGAGCGCCGCCGCTCCGCCTACGATTTCCGACAGTTCCTGCGTGATGCCGGCCTGCCGCTGGCGGTTGTACGACCGCTTGAGCGTGCCCATCAGTTCCTGCGCGTTGTCCGTGGCGCTCTTCATGGCCGTGCGGCGCGCGCCGTGCTCGCCAGCCGCGGTCTCCACCAGGCCGCGGTAGATGGCGTTCCGGACGTACAGCGGAAGCAGCTCTTCCAGGATCGCCCCGGCGCTGGGCGCCAGCAGGTAGTCGCGCTGGCGCCGGGCGCCGGCTGCCGCCGGGGGCTCGATGGGCAGCACCTGGGTGGTGGCAGGCGGCGTCGACAGCGGGCTGTTGTACTTCGTATGGACGAACTCGACCCGCCCGAGCGTGCCGGCGATGAACGCGGCCATGAGCGGCTCGGCTAGCTCCCTCGCATGTGCGGCCGTCGGCTTGTCGCCGATGTCAACGCGCTCGAGGGCGGCCTTCCGTCCGGCAAAGCGGAAAAAGCCCGCGCCCTTCTTGCCGATGGCGTAGATGTCGACGGCGTATCCCTCGGCCTCGAGGGCCGCGATGCGGCGGCGGGCTTCCTTGATCAGGTTGGAATTGAACGCCCCGCAGAGCCCGCGGTTAGACGTGACGAGCAGGACTGCCGCCCGCGCAGGACCACCCTCCGAGGGCGCCGCCGGTGTGCGCAGCAGCGGGTAGCCGTCCACCAGATCGTGCGCGATCAGGTCGGCGAGCACCTCGCGCAGTGCCTCAGCATAAGGCCGGGCCGACGTGACGCGCTCCGCCGCCCGCCGCAGCTTGGACGCCGCCACGAGTTCCATGGTCTTCGTGATCTTGCGCGTGTTCTGGACCGTCCGGATGCGACGGAGCAGCGCGCGATTTGCCGAGGCCATCCTGGATCAGCCCGCGGTGAACTTGAGCTTGAACGATTCGATCGCCTGCTTGAGGCGGGCGGTCAGGGCATCGTCGAGCGCCTTCTTGGTCTTGATGTCCGCCAGGAGCTGCGGATCGATGGCCGCGAGGAAGTCGCGCTCCCATTTGCGCACCTGGTCGGTGGGCACGTCGTCGATGAAGCCGTTGGTGACGGCGAAGATGATCGCCACCTGCTTCTCGACCGGCACCGGCTGGTACTGCGGCTGCTTCAGGATCTCCACCAGGCGGGCACCGCGGTTGAGCTGCCGCTGGGTGGCGGGGTCGAGGTCGGAACCGAACTGGGCAAAGGCCTCGAGCTCGCGGAACTGCGCCAGCGACAGGCGGAGCGGACCAGCCACCTGCTTCATCGCCTTGATCTGCGCGTTGCCGCCCACGCGACTGACGCTGATACCGACGTCCACCGCGGGGCGGACGTTGGCAAAGAAGAGGTCGGTGGTGAGGAAGATCTGGCCGTCGGTGATCGAGATGACGTTGGTCGGGATGTACGCCGAGACGTCGCCGGCCTGGGTCTCGATGATCGGGAGTGCCGTCAACGAGCCGCCCGGCACCTTGATGCGGGAATCGACCTTGGTCTTCTCGGGGTCGGTGGAAATCTTCGCGGCCCGCTCGAGCAGCCGGCTGTGCACGTAGAACACGTCGCCCGGGTACGCCTCACGACCTGGCGGACGGCGCAGCACCAGCGACATCTGGCGGTAGGCCGTGGCCTGCTTCGAGAGGTCGTCGTATACGCAGAGCGTCGCCTTCCCCTCCTCGTACATGAAGTACTCCGCCAGGGCGCATCCGCTATAGGGCGCCAGGAACTGCAACGGCGCCGAGTCAGAGGCCGAGGAGACGACCACGATGGTGTACTCCATCGCGCCGGCCTGCCGCAGG
>JANNSD010000078.1:0-6385 GCA_031402225.1 Gemmatimonadota bacterium
CAGCGCTGTGTGGTGATGCTCTCGAACGATGTGCGGGCGGAGCGGATCTACCCTGCCCTGGCGAAGGTGGTCCTGGGCGAGACTGCGATGCCGTGGTGGTGGGAGTACGGGTCTACGCTTCCCTCGAAACAGATACAGGTCGCACCGTGAGCAAGTCCGCATCGGCGACGCGACGGAGATCTGCTTCTGAAAGCGTCAAGAGCGCCTGCGTACCTCCCGAGGCCCGGACGAACTCGACCTCAAACTGGGCGGGGGAGTGGACGAACACGATTGCGCCAAGATCTCCCGACCGAAGGCCATGGGCTGGGAGATCGTGCGTGAGCACGACCGTGTCGAGTAAGGTGAAGCTCATGGGCGCCCTCCCGGGTAGGCCGTCACGAACCGGGGGAAGTCCTCCCCGGCGCGGCAGATCCAGATGGTGACAATCACCGCCTGGCGTCCGCTTTGCCCCTGAAGAGTACCAATCAAGTGGTACTTCTGTCCAAAGCGTGATGTCTCGGTCAAGGTCGCCGTGCTCGTGTCCGCGAGGGCATGCAGCGCCAGTTGCAGCGAGGGCCACTCGGCCTCTGAGAAGCCAAGCGCCTCGAATACCGGTGCCTTGAACCGGCCAATTGGATGCTCATGCGACAAGAGATAGTCGCGCACCTTTTCGGGATCGATGACCGCGCGCTCCGCACCAGGCATTCGCATGTCCGAATCTCGGGGGCGGGGCGCGAACAGCAAGGCGCAGAAAACGCCGGACTCACCGATTTGCGACAGCATCCTCTGAACGATGAGCCATATCCGCGGTGACGGGTGGCCACAACAAAGCCCCATCACCGAAGTCGTGCTGAAGCTTGGAGTTACCCGAGTGGAGCGGACCGGGATCGAACCGGTGACCCCCTGCTTGCAAATCGCAAACTGAAGGCACCTGATTTCTACAAGTTGTTGAACCTACGCGCTGTTCTGGGCATCGGCGTTGTGGTTCCAGGGGCCCTTTCGGGCCCCTTGTCGTACGACACTCACAACACAACTCGCAACATCGGCCGCCTCTGTCGCGCTCGGCACGACGGACCGCACGCTGCCAGCGCTGACACAACCCTTTGGGCCACTAGGCCAGGGGGCGGACCGAGCGCTTAGACGATCCGATCACCCGTGACCCCATCATCTCACTCTGCAGGCGCGGCACCGGAGGGCAGGCTAGCGCTTGCCGGGCAGGCATCTAGCGCCGCATGCTCCCGGGCCTATTCTTACAAGCATCGGCCCGCCGCCGCGCGAGGCCTGACTAGCTCAGCATTCATGTGGCAGTGGAGGCGCCGTGGCGACGCTCGAGGAGCAACTTAGGGCGGACCTCGCGGACCGCTACCGGCTGGAGCGAGAGCTTGGGCGTGGCGGGATGGCCATCGTCTTTCTCGCTCAAGACCTGAAGCACTCTCGCCTCGTTGCAGTGAAGGTGCTCAATCCGGAGTTCGGCACAGCGACAATGGCCGAGCGGTTCTTTCGGGAAATCGGGATCGTTGCGCGGTTGGCCCATCCCAACATTCTTCCACTCCACGACTCAGGGATTTCCGCCGGTTGCCTATTCTTTGTCACCCCGTATGTGGAGGGGGAAAGTCTCCGGGCCTGGCTCGATAGGGAGCGCCAGCTCCCAATTGACGTCGCCGTTCGCTTGGCTGGTGAAGTGGCAGATGCCCTCGACTACGCACACCGCCAAGGCGTGATCCATCGGGACATCAAGCCCGATAATATCCTGATCGCCGATGGCCACGCGATCGTAGCGGATTTCGGCATTGCCACGGCTCTCGCCACGGATAAGGCGCCGGATCTGACCTCCCCCGGCCTTGCCGTTGGAACTCCCCGCTACATGAGCCCCGAACAAGCCATTGGAGTTGCCGTCGACGGCCGAAGCGATATCTATAGCCTGGCTGCGGTACTCTATGAGACCATCGTAGGCCAATCGCCGTTGGCGGCGCGAGGTGGGCTTCCACCTCCCTCGCGCGACTCAGTAGCCGTTCATGCGTTGCGAGTGACCCGACCCGGCGTGCCGGAGCATGTCGTCAAGGCGATCGAGCGCGGTCTATCTTCCCTTCCTGCGGATCGGCAAGGCCACGCTGACGAATTCAAGCGCGACATCCAGCAGGGCGCGCGCGCGCAGGAACAGACTCGACCAAGAATCAGCCGGTGGGCAGTTCTTGCAATCGTCGTGACCAGCGCGGCTGGCCTGAGCCTGGCATTCCGGGAGAGCTCGATCCGCCGATCCGCCGACGGGAGGAGTGGCACACCCTCCGCGGCTGTCAGCGGCCCGGACCAGCTGCGCGTGCTCGAGACACACCCCACTGCAGGTACTCCTCTTTCCCTCACCGCGCTCGCCAAGGGCATCCCGCTGCGGGTGGTTGTTGAGCACCGTGCTGGTACCCTACCAGCCGGCTACACCTCGGAACTTTCCATGTGGGTGCGCACGCCGTGCGGCGACTCGGCGCCGGGGCTCCACGAATGCTTTCATACGTTCGATGCCCGCGAGGCAAGCCACGAAACCATGCAACTTGCCGTCGAGGGAACGTTGCAGTCTTGGAATGTCTTGCGAGACACGATTCTAGTGCGTGTGGCGGTGGTCCGCCACGACACTGCCAGCGCAGACTACAACTGGTCAGCATCCACCGTCCTGGTGTATCCGGTAGTCCATCCCCAGTGACCCGAACAAGAAAGCTCCATCACAGAACCCGTGAATGGAGCTTGATATTTCTGAGTGGAGCGGACCGGGATCGAACCGGTGACCCCCTGCTTGCAAAGCAGGTGCTCTCCCAACTGAGCTACCGCCCCAAGTGCCGACAAACTAATCCGTTACCTTAGCTACCGGAATACCTCCGCCCGCTCCGACTCAAACCGGACGACCACGATGATCCTGGACACAATCCGAAACCTGTTCAAGCAGCAGGCAAGCCCGTCAGCGGCCACAGCGGCAGGCCCTGCTACCGAGCCGGACCCCGTCCAGGTCGCGGCGTGTGCCCTCCTGCTCGAACTGGCGCACGCCGATGGCGAGTTCAGCCCCCAGGAACAGCACCACATTGAGGCGGCGCTCGCCCGGCATTTCGGCCTCGACGCAGGCGCGACGCAAGAGTTGCTGACACTCGCGGCGGCAGAGCGCCGCGAGTCAATCGACCATTTCAACTTCACGCGGGTGATCAACCAGCAGTTCGACCTCAGCCAGAAGATGGTGCTGGCTGAGGTGATGTGGGGCGTGATCCTATCCGACGGAAAGCTCGCGGAACATGAAGCCTATCTGGTGCGCAAGCTCGCCAATCTGCTCAACCTTGCGCCAGCCTACCTGTCCCAAGCCCGTCAGGCGGCCCGGGTCCGTGCGGAGGAGCAGCCCCCGCCGACCGCAGCTTACTGAATCCCCACGTCGAACGTTCCTTCTGTCACGACCAGCGGAGTCGTGGCTGGCTTGCCCGGCTGCGGCTGCAGCGTGCCGCTGAAGGTGCCCTGCACCCGGTCCGCCGTGATGCTCGTGACCGTGATGGTGCCAACGTCCCCGCCGGCATTCAGGCCCCAGCAGCAGTGGTTCGCATCTCCCCCATTGTGCCCCGCGGTCACAATCCGGAGCGGCGACGCATCCGAAATGGCGTAGGTGCCCGGGGCGGTCACCCCTTGGAGCTGGAGCGAGATCCCGTGTTCCCCAGTGCTCGTAGACACCCTGATGCCAGCGCCGCCGGTGAGGTCGGTCAGCAGTCCGTTTATCCCCCAGGCGTTGTACAGCTGTCCGTTGAGCTTTGCACTGACCTTGCTGCCCTGGTTGGCGGGCAACGTCGCGAGCGTCCCGGTGAGCGCCAGGTCGAACTCGCCGTCGGTCACCGTCCGGTCGGCGGTGTCGATGTTGTCGTCCGAGGCTTCACCGGTGAACTCGAAGGTCCCCACGACCCTTCCGCCGCTCACCTGCGTGAGCGTCACCGTACCGGCCACACCGCTGTTGGGTGTCGACCAGAGGTCGGCATCACCACCACCCGTCCCTTGGCCGGTCGATCCGCGTCCGCCATACACCTCCGACCCCACGCCCAGCGCGTACTCGCCCGGCCCACGAACATTGTACAGCGTCAGCGTGATGCTGCGGGTCTGCCCGCTTGAGTTGTCTGCGCCGGTGATGATGACAGTCCCGGGGACCCCGGCATTCACCGCGGCGGAAATGGAGACCTCCTCCGCCTCCCAGGCATCGCCGGCCACCACCGCCGTAAAGCCTGATACGCCCCCGCCCCCACCATTACCGCCATCGTCATCGCCGCCACCACACGCGAAGGCCACCGCCCCGAGAACCACGACTCCCAGCCACCTGGCACCATGCATACCTGCCTCCTTGAAGCAAGCCGCCATCCGGACGGATGGCTCCAAGGGGCATTGCGCGAATTCCGGCGCCGAACCGTCAAGACTGGCACGCGGTCCCTCAGGGCGACGCCGGCGTGTTCACCGGTTTCCCATCCGCATCGAGCAGCTGCACCGGCCCCAGGTTCAGCTCCCGAATCCCTGCCTCGATCTTCGCCCGGTCACCCACGACAAGGATGACGGTGCGGTCGGGATGGATCTCCGCCTGGGACACCCGCGCCACGTCGTCCGAACCCACCGCGCGGATCCGGTCGGCATAGGTGCTGTAGTAGTCGGCCGGCAGATCGAACGTATCGATGTCCTGCAGCGCACTGGCCACCGCGTACCCGGTTTCCCAGCGCCCCGCCAGGCTCCGGGTTAGCCGGTCCCGCGCCGCCTCGAGCTCGGCATCGGTCATCGGCCGCGCACCAATGGCATCGTTCAGCTCCTGGACCACCTCCTGCAGCGACTCCTTCGTCTTGTCGGTCTGCACCGGCGCGTACACCATCCAGGGACGCTGCCCCTTGGCGTCGAGCGAGAAGGAATACGCCCCGTACGACCAGTGCTTGCCCTCGCGCAGGTTCATGTTCATCCGCGCGCCGAACGCCCCGCCGAACGCGTCATTGAACACCTGAAACGCATACTCGTCAGGGTTGTTGGTGGGCGGCAGGAGCTGCCCGGCAAAGATCACCGACTGCTCGGCGCCGGGCCGATCCATGATGAACACTTCGCGGCCCGCCGGTGCACCAACAATCTGGAGATTCTTCCGCGGAACATCACCGGCCTTCCAGCCGCCAAAGACGCGCTCGAGCTGCGGCATCAGCTCCGCCATGGTGATATCACCCACCACAACCAGCGTAGCGTGATTGGGCCGGAACCAGGTCTGGTGGAAGCGCTGCAGGTCGGCCCGCGTCATCGCGGTGATCGACTGCTCGGTGCCCGACCCCGTCAGCGGCTGGCTGTACGCGTGGTCGGCGCCATACAGCTGCTGCGGCAGCACGCGCAGCCCCATCGAGATCGGCCGCACCTTTTCCTGGGCGATCTCGGCCAGGGTGATCTTCCGCACCCGATCCAGGTCCGCCTGCGGGAAGGACGGGTTCAACACGACATCGGCAAAGATGTCCAGCGCCGGCGCAAGCTGGTCCTTGAGCGCGGACAGCACCACATACGACACGTCGAGGCTGCAGTAGGCGTACAACTGGGCGCCATGCGCTTCCAGTTGTTCCGCGATCGCAGATGACGACCGCGTAGTCGTGCCTTCATCGAGCATGTCCATCACCATTGAGGCGGTGCCGGGCGCGCCACCATGATCGGCGGCATACCCCGCGTCCATCAGCAGCGACATGTTCACCACCGGCACCGCGGTGCGCCGCACCAGTTGCACCTTGAGCCCGTTCGCCATCGTGGCCCGTTCCGGCGTCGCAAGCGGCGCGCTCGGCGCGGGGCCCGGCGCCGGCAGCTTCGACCGATCCACGTCGCTGGCTACCGTGGTGTGGTCGGGATAGGGCTCCACCACCAGGACGTACTGACCGTCGGCGAGCCAGCGATTCGCTGCGCCGCGCAGGTCGGCTGCAGTGGCTGACATGACACGCTGCAGGATTGCCTTGTAGGCGGTGGGATCGCCGAGGTAGACCTGGTTCCGCGCCAGCACGTCAGACTTCCCGCCGAACCCGCCGATCCGCTCGAGGCCGCGCACGAAGTCGGCGCGGTACGTCGTCTTAACACGTTCGAGTTCCGCTGGTGTCGGTCCAGTCCGGAGGAAGCCGGCGATCACGCTATCCATCGCCTTCTCCACCTGCGCCGCACTTCCGCCCGGCTGCACGGTGGCCCAGAGATACACCTGGGAGCCGATCTCGCGGGCATCCACGAAGGCCACGACATCGGTCGCAATCTTCCGGTCGTAGACCAGGCTCTGGTAAAGGCGCGAGGACTTTCCCTGCCCCAGCAGCATGACGACCAGCTCGAGCCAGGTCTCGTCCGGGCTGCCGTAGGGCGGCACGTTCCAGATCTTGTAGATCCGCGACTGGGGCACCCGATCCTGCAGGACCTGCCG
>JANNSD010000079.1:0-40357 GCA_031402225.1 Gemmatimonadota bacterium
CACAGCGCGCGCCGCCAGCCGGCGAGATAGGCCAGCTCACGCCACCACCAGAGGAGCCGCGTCATACGCGCCGCCGCTGGAACGGGCGGTAGCAGTCGCTCACCCGGTGCAGCAGGGCACCGATCGCGACGCCGGCGGCGATCCACACGATCGCGACCACAGCAATCATCTCGATCATGCGGCGTAGGCCTCCCGCTCGCGGTCCAGCTGGTCGAGGTAGTCCTGCGCGGCGAGACACTCGCGCTCGTAGTAGGTCGCCTGTCGCATCAACCCCGCGACGGTCTCGTCGCCGGCGTCGTGGGCGAAATGCGCCGCGCGACCCATCCCGAGCGTGAGGTAGCGGCCCCAGGTGTACCGGTCCGTGCGCGCAAACAGCGCGCGCCGGGCGGCTGCCGGAGAGAACTGCAGCTGCGGGGGATGGACGGTCATCGCGGGGCCTCCTGCCAGCGGGGGATCAGTCACCGTTGCTGCTACAAAATACCCGTTGCCGCAACTCTGTCAAGAGGCTTCTTGGAGTCGGGGTTTCGCGGTGTATGGCGGGAAAGCGATATCGACGGACACGCCCAGGACCCGGGCGAGCGCCACCTCGACCTTCTGGCTGCGCCGCTCCCCCCGCATCACGTAGAGCACGGTCGCGCGATTGACGCCCACCGCCCGGGCCACGTCCGCATAGCTCCCCCCGGCCTTCTCCCACAGCGTGAGTCGTTGGCGGACGGTCAGCATGGGGGCTATCCTTGCGTTGGGTTGCGGTAACTGCGAAAGGGTGCTATGCATTGCACATGCGGAAACGCGAGGTCCGGACCCGGTACGGCGTCTCCACTGCTGCAACATCCTATCGGTTGCGGTATCAACAGTCAAGTGCGCCCATGACCACCCGCGAGCGGGAGGCGCTGGGCCAGCAGATCGCCGCGGCCTGGTGGGCCTACGTGAAGGGGTTGCCGGGGAAGCCGCTGCCCCAGCAGGCGCTCGGGCTCAAGGTCGGACGCCTGACCGGGGAGCGCATCAGCAAGGGTACGGTGTCGAAGTGGTTCAGCGGGACCAGCGAACCGACCGCCCGGCAGTTCGTCGCGATCGCGCAGGTCTGCGGCACCACCGTGGAGGCTATCGTGAAGGCGGCGGGCGAAATGGAAGCACGTGTCGCGAAGGTCGACGGCGCCCACGCGGAGATGGCGCAGCACGCGAAGGCGGCGCAGCAGCGGCGCCGGCGGGCGAAGGGCGCGTAACCGCCTCCAAGCGTCCGGCCTCGAGCTCGAGCAGGAACCGCCCGAGATTGGCATCGCCAGGACGCAGGATCGTGAGCGGGTGGTCCCCGCCCGGTTCAAGGCGCACGAGATCCGCCTCCCGGAGCCCGAGGTCAGGAATGTCCGCCAGAACCAGAAACACAAAGCGCGTGGGCATAGGGGTGCAGTCTATCGACCGAAGGAATCCCGGCAAGGTGTTTCGCGTGAAACTGGGTGGCGAGCGAGAAAGGTGGCGCGGGTGCCTCAACCGAGAATCAACACGGAGGGTGTGACAGTGCAACGACTTGCGTGGTTGCTGCTACTCCTGGCGGCGTGCGGCGGGGACTCGAACAGCCCGGCGCCGCGCTTGACCGCCCTCGTTCTGAGTCCCCCGAGCGTGTCCCTCGCCACCCAGGCGACCCAGGCGTTCACCGTCGCCGGCCAGATGAGCGATGGCTCGACCGGCTCCGTCGCGGTGACCTTTGCCGCGACCGGCGGGTCCATCACCGGGGCCGGCGCCTATACCGCCGGTGCCACCGCCGGCACTTACCGGGTCATTGCCACCCAGCAGGGCGGGGCGCTCGCCGACACCAGTACGGTCACCATCACCCCGCCAGCGCCTCCCGTGTACCAGGTGATCGGCCGCGTCTCGGACAGTGTGACCGGCGGCACCCCTGACAGCGTGGCACTCACGATGGCGGGGCAACCGGTGGCCGTGGCGAGTGACGGCAGCTTCATCGCCTCGGTGCCCTCAGGGTCGGCCGTGTCTCTGTCGATCCCAGGCTACCTCCCGCTCACCGGGACGCTGACCCTAACTGGCCCCGTGACGCTCCCGCTGCGGCCTACCCGGGTGCGGCCCGCCGTGGTGTCGCAGCTCGTGGCGGCTGACCTCCTCACGGTGGCCATCTACGACGCGCAGGGCTGGAACACCGTCGCCTTTGGTGGCGCAGCGGGGACGACGGTGGCCTTGGTGGGACCCAGTGGCTTCGCGGGTCTGGTCTCGGGCTCGTGGCTGACGTCGATGGCCAGTGCCACGACCGTGATCGCGAGCTTCTCTTTTCAGAACCCGTTTACGACCGCCACGTGGGACGTGAGGGACCTTGACGGCAACGTCGCGAGGTTCGTGTGCACGGCCGGCACCTGCGCGGAACAGTGAGCGCGACCTGATGGCTCGCCGTTAAATCCGCTTAATCCCCTGAGGAGGGCAGGGAATGAAAGCCCGCCTCCTCCCGGGTGCCCGGCCCGGTGTCGCCATGGAGGAGGGCACCTGGTATCGCGTGGTGTGGGTCGCCCTCGACGGTCTCTGGCTGGACCTGGGCGGGGAGGTGCCCGTCGTGGTGGGGAAGATCTATCTCGAGACCGTCGAGGACCGGGCGGGCTAGTTCGGCCGCCGCGCCGCTACCACGAGGAAGGGGCGGCTCGAGAGCACGTTCGCGCCGTCATCGATGACTTCGTAGAGCACCTGGCCGATCGAGGGCGTGAGCGCCGCGGTCTGCGGTGTGCGATCGAGCACCCCGAAATACCGTCCCGGGGCGAGCGTCGGACTCGCTTCACCCAGGGACGTCGCCGTGCCGCTGATGGCTGGTCCCGCGTCCGTGAGACTGAACCACCCCTGCAGGCCCGTCAGTCCCGTGGCGCCTTCGAGGATCCGCGTGAGCGCGTTCTTCCGCTTGATCGCGTAGTCGAACTCCCAGTCGTTCCCCGGTGCCATCTCGAAGTCGTACGTCGTCGTGGTCATGGTTCCCTCGCGGTGAGGCGCAGGCGGTAGACGCTGTGCGCCGCCAATGTCAGGCGCTCGATGCTGTGCGCCCGCAGCTGGTAGCGGTAGTGGCTGTGGGCCGTGATGTGCAGGCCGAGGTACACCGTGCCGCTCAGGCCGAGCGCTTCCGCCTCGACGCCCCACACCGGCGGCAGCTGCTGCGGAATCCACGGGACCGGCTTGAGGATCAACCAGTACTGCTCATCGACCCCGAGCGGCAGGATGTACGGCCGCTCGTCGGGCTGGCCATCCCAGACACGGAACCCGAGGAGTGTGGCCGGCACCGGCGCCACGGGATTCGTCCACGGCGTATCATCGACGCCGAGCGGGGCGACCGGGGTGCCAAGTTCATCTGGCTGCCCGTCCCAGATCTGCAGCCCGCGCAACGTGGCCACGACCGGCGCCACGGGATTCGTCCAGGGGGTGTCCTCGACGCCGAGCGGCGTCGCCGGGATCCCCAGCTCGTCCGCGGGCCACACGAGTCGCGGGACCGGCCAGCCCCACACCGGGGCGACCAACGGGGGCGCCGCGTCGTCCTCGAGCACCCCGTCCACGGCCGGCGCAGATTCCGACGTGTCGAAGAGCCAGACGGGTGCGTACGCCTCGACGGGCACCGGCCGACCGATCCACGGCTCGTCGTCCACCGTGAGCGGGGCCACCGGCGTGGTGATCTCATCGACCGGCCCGATCCAGGGCGGCAGCCCGATGAGCGCGCCCACGACGGGGGCGACCGGATTCTTCCACTCGCCTTCATCGCACGGCAGCGGGGCGGCCACCGTGAGGCGGTCGTCCTGCTGGTTGTCCCAGATCCGGAACCCCTGCAGCGTCCCCGCGACCGGCGGCACCGGATTGATCCAGGGCGCGTCGTCGACGGGGAGCGGCACCACGGCCACCGGGAGATCACCCGGGTCGCTTGCGACCGCCGGGACCGGCCAGCCCCACACCGGACGCACGGGGGTCGGCCAGTAGTCCTCGTCGATCGTGGTCCAGCCCGACTCCGCCGTATCCAGCAACCACACGGGCTGCCAGCTGGCCTCCCGGAGGGCGAGGAGGGCCGCGGGGCTCTGCCAGTAGTCCTCGTCGACCGTGAGGGCCGCCGCCGGCATCGGGCGCTCGTCCTCCCCGCCACCGACGCGCGGGACCACCCAGCCCCACACCGGCGCCACCCCGCTTTGCCACGCCTGCTCCTCAACGGTGAGGGCGGCCGGCGGCGTTGGGCGCTCGTCGTCGGCGGCGAGCGCGAGCGGGACGGGCCAGCCCCACGACGGGCCGACGCCGCTCGACCACCGGTCGTCCTCGAACGCACCAGGTGCGGCGGCCGGCGCCCCGACTCCGCCGGTCGGCGGTGTGAGCCGGACATACCCCGCCGGGCCGAGCGTGAGCCGCCGTGCCGGTCCCTGGCCGTCGTCCAGCGCGATCGTTGCCGCTGGCGTCAGCCGATCGTCGACCTGCCCGAACCAGGTGGGCAGTCGCTGGAGCTCGGGGGTATTGGGGAACGGCGGGGGCGGAACAGGATTCGCCCAGCCGTCCTCGTCGGCGACCACGACCGCGAGCGGGGCGGGGCGTTCATCGACCTGCCCGAACCAGAGGGGAAGGCGGACAACTGGGATCTCGGCGGGGGCCGGGCTCTGCCAGCCCTCCTCGTCATCCTCGACGTTCGGCGCCGCGGTGCCGACGAAGTCGACGTCGCCGCGCCAAGGGGCCGGGACGGTGATCCGCGGTGCGGCAATCGTGAAGAGACGAACTTGCGCCGGACTGGCGGCGGGGACCGCGGGCGCCGTGTACGGCGCGAAGTCGGGGTCGCGCGCGAAGGCCGCCTGCGCGGCCTGCACCTGTGACGCCGTGATCGCGGCCGTCGCGGCGATCGCCACCGCCACCATGCGCAACTGTGCGCCGCCCCACCACTCCCCATCCTCCACCAGGGGCTGGATGTACGTCGCGGGGTTACCGACCTCATCCCGGCCGACATACGAGGATGGGCCGCCGACGTAGAGGTCACCCACCCTAGATCAACTCCACCGTCGCGGTCTCCACCACGATCTCGTTCGCCGCGTTGGCGACACTCATCGTGATCGTCACGGCGAGGAGCCGGTTCGCGGCATCCGAGTCGACGGCGGCCGACCCGCTGATGGGAGTGACGAAACACGCCGACGAGCCCACGTCGCCGATGCCAGTCGTCGGCGCGGTCTTCGCCGCGATGGGCGACAGCATGAACTGCCCGGAGAGCGCCTGGTCGCTGGTCCCCTGCGCGGTCACCTGGAAGTCGATGAACCAGGCGGCCCGATCCGCGTCAGCCGTCCACGCCGCCGTGATATCGGAGAACATGGTGGTGCCGCCGTAGCTGATGATGAACGTCACGGTCGGGGTGCCGGAGTTGATCAGCAGGTTGCCGCCGACGCGGACGCGGAGAATCTGGCCGGCGAGGAACAGGCCGGACGGAATGCTCACCCCCGAGCTCGACGGCTTCAGGACGTGGATCGCGGCGGCGGAGTTGTTGGTCGTTTCCGCGGTGGTCGTCTTGTGCACGATGATCGGGGCACCCCTCCCGACGTTGGCGCCGCCACGGATCACGCGCATGTCGGAGATCTGCGACGTCGCGATGGCCGTGTCGTTCGCCGGCACGTAGACCACCGCAATCACAACGTCGTTGGCCGTCCGCGCTGGTGGCTTTGGCGCCGCGGCCGGGGTGCCCGCGCGCACCGCCAAGGCCCCCGCCGCGGTGACCACAATGAGATCGAGGCGCGGGTTCGTGGCATCCGCCGTCGTGATGGTGACGTCGGCCGCGGCCACGGCGTACATGATCCCGGCGCTCAGCACCGCGCCCTTCGCCACCGCCGGGGTCATGTCCGCCCCGCCAGTCACGACGAGCCCGGACAACACACAATCAACCCCGCCGATGCCCGCGAGCAGGACGTCCAGGTATTCCTGGAACAGCACGCTCTGGATGTTGCTGTCGCCTTCGCCGTAATCCGGAATGGTCCAGGCCATCGCACCCACCCCCTTCTCAGGAAACCGTCGTCGTGGTCGGGCCACCCACCGGGGTGACCCGCCACGGGACGGGTGCAGCTTTACTCGACGATTTCTGCCGAGACGTGGTGCAGCATGGAGGCGACGCCCGCCACGCTGTTGATGTCCAGCTCGTCCGAGCTGCCGCCCTCGAGGTGGATCATCGAGTCGGGGTTCGGCGCGACCCAGCCGCCCGGGCCAGCGGCACCGCAGCCGAAGCCGAGCTGGTAGGCCCCCGACACCGTGCCGGCGGTGATCGCGGTCAACTTGTCCGCGGCCGTGGTGGAGGCCGTGGTGCCGATACGACGCGGCGCTGGGGTGACGGCCGTGCCCCCCGAGCCCGCCGTGGTCCACCGACGCACCTTGTAGCCGATGCCGGTGATGGCCGTCAGCGCGGCCCCGCGACCGATGGCGTAGACCGCCTGCAGATCGACGCCGCGCGCCGCCTGGCGGAGGACCAGCGTCGGGTCCTCGGTGTTCGGCGTGGCGTGGGTGGCGTACGGCGTGGCCGGCGCCCCCTCAACTGCGTATGCGAAAGGCATGGTCACATCCTCCTGAGAGTGTCAGCTTCCCTCTTTGATTAGCGTCGCCAACGGGGAAGCGTCCGCGGCCACGACGTCCAGCAATTCTTGATGCGTGAGCAATCGCCCGTACTTTTCCAACTGCTCCTGTTTCAGTCGCTCCCAGAACACTTCGTCGGGGAGCACCATCATGTTCGTGAGCTCGCCATACGTGGCGAAGCACGGATTACACAGCCAGAAGGCGAACGTCATGTTCTCCTCCGGCACTTCACCGCCCTGGGCACCGCACGACGCGCAGAAGATCGGGACGTTGAACCCCATCACCCCGCGATTGCGCGCGCCCTTCGGCGTGAGCACGGTCCGCAGGCGACTCTCGGGGAGAATGGTCGCGTGCTCGAAGTCCGTGACGAAGTCGCTCACCAGATCGAGACCTCCATCTGCTGGGGCCAGATCGGCATGAGCTGGAACCCGTCGTCGTCGTTGAGTGTGCCCACCGCGCCGCCCGTGTACCAGTCCGGGGCGTCGGTTTCGAGGGCCACCGTGCCACTGACGGTGCCGGCCGCGATGCCGGCCGCCGAACCGAGGAGGAGCGGAAAGCCATTGTTCGCCGTGGGCTTCCCCCAGAGCCCGAGCCAAGACTGACCCTGAATGTCGTCAACAATCGTCTGACATTCCGCCGCCGTCTTGGCGCCCGTCATCATGCCGTAGGCCGCCACATCCCATTCCGCTGCCAGCCCGAAATAGCTGGCCTCGTAGCCGATCAGCAGCGTCTGTGCGGCGTCAGTCACGATTGTGCCGCTGCCCTCGACGCTGCCGTTGCTGCCGAGGTCCGTGAACGAGCCCGCGCTCCACACCTTCTGGTAGAACCGCGCCTTGAGGTTTGTCCCGAGGCTCTGGTCATACGCCATCGCGAGCCAGTACCATGTCGCCGTCGCGTTGGCGCAGGTGTTGCTGAAGTAGAACGGGTCGGTCGTCGTCAGGTCACGCCCGAAGCCGACGTCCGTGGTGCCGCTCTTGTTGAAATACCAGCCGACACCCGCGCCGCTGATTTTTGACACCATGCCAGCGTTGGGTGGGATCGCCACGTCGTTCCGGTACAGCAGGAACAGCGTGAACGGGCTCGCAAGATCGTCCAGCCCTGACGGCGACCCGAGGGAGATCGCCGCCGTCGTCGCGAGATCGAGCGCATTTTCGGCCATGGACTAGATCCCTCCCGACCGAGGCAGGATGAACGCAAGCACGTCGGTGCGAGTGTTCTCGTTGCTTTGGCTGCTCGCGAGGCGTGTATTGCACGTTACGACATGCCCCCCAGCAGACCAGTTGACCCATACGTTCTGATCCCAGTAGTTCGCGGATAGATGCGCATGGTAGTGGTGCCCAAGGATGCGAATGTCCTGCCCATCGGCGCGGACAATCCCCAGCGCCTTGGCGCCATAGCGGTTGGTGGTCGAGGATGCTGACGACCCCCCGGCAATGCACCACTGGTGATCGAGGTTCGCGGGATACTGAACCCACTGCGCAGCCATGTGGATTTCACCCACATCGAAGAAGCTACTGAGTGTGCCCGTGAGGTCCATGGTCAGGGCGTCACTCGCCGCTTTTGTGTTGACGCCGATCCAATGATTAAACGGACGGCTGGCGTTCCAGTTCGTTCCCATCCAGCGATTGCGCATCGACGCGTTATGGGCGAACTCGTGTGACACCGCCTGCGTGTACAGCCCGACATAGGTATCGTCTACGAAATTCCAGAGTCGACTCTGGCTCGCGGACGTGAAGCCCAGCATCCCATAGCCGCCGTCGCGGTCGATGCGCAATTCGTTGGCGTTATAGATTGCGGTGCGCAGCACGTTGGTGTTGGCATTCCACGCATACTGCGTGCTATTACCGGTTCCGAATACGAACCACTCATCATTTTTGTCCTGATGCATCCAGGGTGGGCCACTGGTCCCGGTGGTGCGCGGGAAGTTGCCCGTGTTCTGTACGGCCATCACGCCTGCCGCCAAATTGCAGCGACGCAGCGTACCGCCGCTCACGATGTACGCAATTTGTGGCGTGGCCGGGTTACTCGAAAACGACAATCCCAGTTCCGACGGCGCCAGTTGCCCCGTCAACGTTCGCCATGCGGACAATGTGGGTGTACCAGTAATTTTTAGGTCAGCCACCCATGCGGTCTGACCACCGGCATCGCTGTACACCATGATCGTGACATACCAGTCCGCGCCAGACTGCCATGCGTGGGACGTCGTGGCACCGCCATCCGAATACCAACCATGACAACTCGATGCGGTGGGCGTTCCCGCCTCTGATAGCTTGACCACCGTGACACCAGTCACAGGATCAGTGTAGTACCACCCAGCGGGCTGCGTGCGCGGCGACAGCGCATTGAACGCGGTGTAATCCGGATCGATGGCCGTAATCGGGAATGCCGTGAGGTCTGCTTGCGGCAACAGCGTCGGGTCGGGCGTGCCGAGCGTCGAGCCGCCACCACCCCCGGGCACTGGAGCGGCAAAGGGACTGCCGGCGCGCATGAAGACCGTGCGCATCGAGCTGCTTACGCGGTCCAGGTGGTCAGCTTGTTCCAGAGCCAGCGGCCCAGCGGCCATGCGGCCAACCCGAGCCCACAGCCGGCGAGAAACGTCATCGTTGCGGTCATTTGGTGCCTCCTCAGAGAGAAATGCGCCAGCCCACCTGAACGCCGACGCCGAGATAGGGCGTCCCCGTGGTACTCACCCCCGCCTGAACGCCCGCGCTCAGGGCCGGCAGGGGGATCAGGCCCAACAGTTTCCGCGGCCTCTCGCGCACCGGGGCCGTCTTCGCCAGGTGCTGCCAGTAGAGGCGGCTCTCGTGCTCGGCCACCAGCTCGTTCGTCCGCGCCACCAGCGAGCGGTCATAGCTCGCGATCAGGGCCGCGTCCGCCGTGTGGCGATGCTCTGCCACGACGAGCTGGGAATCCGCCACCGCGAGCTCGTGCTGCCAGGTCTGTTGCGCCGCCCGGACGATGGCCACCGGCACACACCCCGTGTCCGGCAACGTCAGCGTGTCTACGCGACTGCGGCGCCCTTTGAGCGCCCGGTACGCCACCTCGAGGCGGCCGGCAGAATCCGCGATCGCCCGGCGCTCGGCCTCGGCGATCCGCTCGCCGCGTTCGGCCTCGGCCATCCGGCGGTCCTGTAGGGCCTGCACGCCCGCCAGGCTGTCGCGTTCGGCCTCCCACCGCCGCACCTGCCCATCGTGCCGCTGGGCGCCCACCAAGGCCGTCAGGGCCGCTCCCGCGAGGGCCGCCGCCACGATCGCGAGGCCGAGCCCCTTGGGCGTCACCGCGTCCGCAACTCCATCTCCGTCACGATCCGGTCGGGCAGATACTGCATCTCGATCTTCAGGCTATCGAGCTGGCGCAGCACGCGCTGCGTGAGTTGTGTCCCATTCACATCCATGTACGCCGTGTTGCGCTCCACGGTCGTCAGTCGCTGATCCACCTGCATCCGCCAGTTCGCCGCCGCCCATGCGCCCGCCATGGCGAAAAAGATCGACCCGCCCATGGTGGCCACCGCCCACCGCCAGAGCTTGGCCATCATGTCATTTTCCAGCCGCCGGCCGAACTCATCCAAGTCGGCCTTCGTGACGGGATCGCCGCCGTCCGACGCGTAGACACTCACGCGACCAGGCCCGGGGGACTCGGGATCACCGTCTGCGGCAGCAGGGCGCGGAGCACCCGCGCGAACTTGGCCCAGTTCCCGTAGCCGCCGTTCACGCGGCGCCGCACCCGAAGCCAGTCCTCCCGCTCACAGGCGATCGACACCCGCTCGAGCGCGAAGTACTTGGCGAAGATCTTCGCCGCGATCGCGGGCTCGATGGCGCGATCCGGGTCATGCACCAGGTCGAGGCCCAACCGGTCGCCGTAGCGCTGGTAGTTCTTCCGGCCCGTGAGCTGGAGCGGGCCGCGGCCGCGGAAGCGGTAGCCGTCACCCGGCGTCATGTTGCCCAAGTCGCTCCGGCCCTCGTAGCGCACGAAGTACTCCGGCCCACCCCGCTCGCTCTCGCTGGAGAACGCGTAGGTCTCGGCCGCGATCGTGGCGGCCGCGCCGGCCCGCACGAGCTCGCGGTCGATGTTTTCCACCGCGAGGGCGTCCACCACGAGCGGCCAGAGCACGGCGACGTTGCCGACGGGCGCCACGGCGGCCCGGGCGATGGCCTGGGTGTCGTCCACGGTCACCGCGGGCACGCGACGGCCCTGCGCGGCTTGCATCGACCGTACGTAGGCGTCGTACAGGCGCTCAGCGGCCTCCCGACTCCGGAACCGGGCCACGGCGCGCGACTCGGCGTCATCAATGCGCCAGGGTGGCACGACGACGGGGAGGGGGAGCGCCGCGAGGTCCTCGCGGTCATGGTCCGCTGGCTCCGTCATCGGCGCGCTTCCAGGGCCAGGGGAACGCGCGGATGACCCGCACCGCGGCGTCGGAATCGAAGATGAGGCCGCCCATCGTCGCGGTGCCGAGCGAGAGGATCATCTCGTCGCGCGCGATGCCGTCGGCGCGGAACACCCACGCGAGCAGCACCGCCAAGAGCATGAGGATGCCGCCGAGCGCCTGTCGGGCCGCCGACCCGTTGGGATTCATGGGAACCTCCAGCAATGCAAACGACCCCCAACCGGGTATCCGGTGGGGGCCGCGGGGGCCGACGAGGCGTTCGCTGTCCGATCAAGTCTAGCGCCCTCGAGGGGGCGCGTCCAGCGCCTACGGCAGCGCGTAGCTGAAGCTCGTCACCGTCACGGCGCCGCTGACCGTGATGGCGACCGTGTCCACCGTGGCGTCCCCGCCGCCGCCGGTCACGGTCACCAGCCCCTCGATCCGCCGGGTGTCGCCGGCGTTTCGGAGCCGGTAGTGCCCCACGTTCCCCGCGGCGCTGCCGGTGCCCGACCAAGTGCCGTTCTTCGCCTTGCTGCCGCTCGCCGCCGCCGCCCAGGGCGTCGCGGGCAGCGTCACCGAGCAGAGCAGGGAGCCACCCGCCGCGTTCTCACTCCCCGGGGGGGCGCCGGTGCGGAGCTCAAGGATGGCCCCCGCCGGGAACTCGGTATCGAAGCGATCCAGCAGGGCGTTCGACAAGAGGTTGTTGCAATCGATGGTCACTGGAGTCGGTCCCGGTTAGGGTTTGCCAAAGCACTGCCACGCCTGCACGTCCACCCACTGCGTGGCCTGCGGAATCTTGTAGCCGCCCCCGAACGTGGGTTCGGTAAAGGCATAGTCCCACACGGCGCCCGTCACGGGCACCGGGACGATGTAGTTCACGCCGCTGACGTTGACGATCTTCGCCACATAGTCGGGGAACCAGCGCATGGCGGTGGACTCGTACCGCAGCACGCCGTCAACCCAGCAGCGCACGATGCCGTTCGGCGTTCCGGGCGTGTTGAGCTTCCCGTACCACTCCACGTTGTAGAACGTGCCCTTGACCATCCCGATATCCACGCTGCCACCCGCCGGGCCACCGAATCGCGGGACGTAGCCGTAGGTCGCCTGCGACATCGACGTGCCCACGCCGATCGCCCCCTGCCCATCGGTCGTCACCCCGTTCCAGTCATGCATCTGCGTCTCGAACGCGGGCGTCCCGAACGTACTGGCCACGCCATCCCACCGCGCCCAGTTGAAGAAGTTGTTCTCGCCGCCCGCGCTGGCGTTGTTCTCGCTCCACGCCTGCCCGCGGACGACCCCGCTCCCCACGGCGGTCGTGCGTACCCGCGGCCACCACGACTTGGTCCCGACATTGTAGCCGAAGCCACTGGCCGCCGTCGCGCCCGCGATAAACGTGGTGACGCCCAGCCACTGGCTGTTGTACGCAAAGGAGAACTGCGGATCGCTGCGCACCGTCAGCGTGTCCGCGGTATTACTCACAATCCGATAGGCCGCGTTCCGCGCGGCGTTCAGGAAGTACCGCCCCGCGTGTTCATTCGTCGCCCACGCCTTGCCAGTCTGCGTCACGGTGGAGGTGGTGCTGCTGGTTGCGGTGATGGTGTCGTAGATCACCCACCCGGCGCCGCCCGGCGCCCCTGAGGGGAGCGGGCCGTACTGGGTGTAGTTGGGGGAGAGCGCGTACCGCATCCGCGCATGCAGCTCCGTCCAGTTCTGCGCCGCCAGCCCAGACGCCAACGTCCAGCGACTCGGCCCGCGCCCGCCGCCATCCGGCCACACCTCAGGCCACGCCAGGCTCTCCGGACCGGGATAGGTGATCCGCAGGACCTTGCCCGACCCGGTCGGATTGGTCGCGTCGTTTTCGACCGTGAGGGTCTGCGCCTGCCCCTGCGTCGCGTTCATCCCGAAGCTGTTGGGCGCCGCGCCGTAGGTCAGCGCAGGCAGCACCGAGCCGTCGAACGTGGGCCAGATCGAGCTGAACCCGGTCCCCAAGTTGGGCGGCAGCCCCCAGCCGCCCTCATTGAACCGGGCCGAGCCCACGAGCCGCAGGGTCCCAGCGCCCGCGAGGTTGGTCGGGGTGTAGTCCGGCGTCGGGGCGGCCGGCGGCCGGGTCAGGGGCCGCGTGATGCGCCCGCTGCCCGGCATGAATCCGTTGCGCGACATCCTCCACCTCCAATAGGTCACCCACGCCGCCCACCACTCCGCGAGGGTCATACGTTCTTCACTTGCACACTTTGGCCGTTCGTGGTCTTCGCCTCGAGGAGGGCGTTTCCCGAGGTGACATGCAACTCCAGCAGGATCTCGACGAGCACAGTGGGATCGAACTTCCCGCTGGACTTGGTGTACGGCGAGACGCGCACGCGGGCCGTGGTGGTGGCGACCGGGGACGCGACCGTGAGCTTGGGCTCCCAGTCCCCGCCGTCCACGCGGATGTAGACCTGCACATTGTGGGTCCCGTTCACCACCGCGGCGGACGGGGTCCAGCTCGCGTTCGCATAGACCCCGTCCCCCACCACGAGCGCCCCGCCGGCGCTGTTCGTGAGCGCGCCCTGGTTCACGACCGTCAACGCCGGAGCCGCCGCCCCGCTGATCGTCAGGGTGGCCGAGGCGCGGGCACCGATGACGCCGTTGATGTCCCGCGGCACCACGATCGCCCGCACCACGGTCGCCGCGCCGACGCCGGTCTGCTGCCACGCCAGCCCGCCGATCCCCGTCCGGGACGTGCCCGCCGCATCCAGCACGCCGGCGAGCGGCGTGCCCGCGCGCGCCACGCTCCCGCCGTCCTCGCGCACGTTGATCGTGCCGATGAAGGACGCCTCGTTCAGGATCCCGGTGAGCGTCCCGTCGAGGGTCGGCCAGTTGGCGCCGGTGGTGTAGTAGATCCGCACCTCGGCCACCCCGCGGGTCGGGATCCAGGTGAAGCGCGCCGTGCCCGCCACTGGCTCGGTCACGCCCAGCGTCACCGCCGGGATCTTGTCGGTGTTGAGCGGCCACGTCTGGATCGACGACACCTGGTTCCCGTCGATCGCATAGGCCGCGAGGATCAGGTCGCTCGTCTGGTCCAGGTTCACCGTGAACGGCCCGCTGTAGTACCCGTAGGTCGCATCCCCGATCTGGGGGAGCTCGTCGCCCACCAGCAGCACCTGGTACTTGATCCGACTGTTCGCCGGCCGAGCCGACAGCCGCACCTCGAGGCTCGCCGCATCCGTGAGCCGGCGGAACGAGGCCTGCAGACTGAGGCTCGTGTCCGTGGCCCGGCCGCGGCGCAGGCGATCGGGGCGGGGCGGACGCACCAAGAGGTCCGTCACGTCTTCGGGCCGGCTGGAAAGGCTGACCCGGAGCGTGCCGACCCGCACCAGGTCGTCCTCGAGCTCGACGACGCGCGTGGTGGCGTTGACCGGCACGTCGGCGTCGAGGAGCGCCGCGACCTGTCCGATCCCGAAGGCATACCGGGACCAGACGGCGGCGTCGGCCGCCGCGAGGTTCACCACGTCGACATCGAACCGCACGAGCGGCTGGCTCAACAGGAGCAGCTGTCGGTTGGTTTCCTGCCAGAGCTGGGTCGCCCCGCTCCCCTCGATGAACGGCTCGTTGACGATGCCCTGCGTGAGCTGGGCCGCATCCCAGTAGCCGTCGAGAGCCACGGCGCCCTCTTGCACCACGCGCAGGTAGGCCCCGACGATGCCAAGGGCATTGAAGTCGAGCCGCTGGTCGGTCACCCAGATATCGGCCCAGGCGCTGGTCTGCAGGATCAGCGCCTTGCCGTTGGTCCCATCGGGGATCACCCACGCCTTCCGCGCGACGAGGGTGCCGGTGGCCGGCGTGGTCGGCGTGTCGAGGATCCGGAAGGTGAACGTGTCGACCGCGGTGACACTCGCCACCGTCGCCACCACGTTGTAGCTCACCTGCGTGGCGCCCGTGATGGCGACGGTGTCCCCAACGCTCAGCCCGTGATCGGTGCCGGTCACCACGGTGACGACGCCGCCCGCGAAGGTCATGGTCGTCACCGACATCGCCGCGGCATACGCCACGAGCTCCACCCGCGCCGCGCCGGCCGCGAGCCACACCGAGACGTAGCCGATCACGTACGGCGTCGCCGCGGTCGGGGCCAGCGTCACGGCCGGGCACTGGAGCCCGTTGACGCCGACGGCCCCGCTCACCTGGATCCGGCACGACTGCCCGGCGAACCGCTGGAGCCCCGGCGTGGTGGTGCGGTACAGCGTCGCCGCCCCCACCGGTGCCCAGCCGTCGGGCGCGTTCGTGTCCGCGCCGGACCACACGCGCATCGCGGGGTTCGGGATCAGGTTCACCGTCCCCGGGGTCTCCGGTCGGTCGATCGGTCGGGCGATCACCCCGTAGAGGCCGACGCCAACCGGCGCGTCGAGCGAGGTCAGGTCGGCGCCGCCGGCACGACAGATCTCGACGAGCATGCCGACCGCGAGGCCGGGCGTGCTCACGCTCACCACCGTGATCGTCTGCGTGAGCGCCACGCTGGCGGTGATGCCGGTGCGGAGCCCGGTTGGGGTCCGGACCTCGAGGGCCACCGTGGTGTTCAACTGCCCGTCGAACGCGATCGGGCCGTCGCCGCCGAGTGGATCCGCCAGCGTCACGTCGAGGCCCACGATCGCGGTGACGCGCCACCGGTTCCGCGCCATGGTGGCGCGCCGCCCCTCGAGCTCCGCCCCCAGCGGGATCCCGCGCGTCATCTGCTCCGCACTGGAGCGCTGGCGCTGGATCCCGGCCGCGTTCACCCCGGCCCGAATCTGCGCCGTCGTCCACTCGTCGCCCGCCTGCCAGAGGAAGTCGATGACGTAGCTCGCCACGCCGAGCCGCCGCACGCGCCACTCGCTCCCGGTCGCCTGCGCCAGGCGCCGGACGAGCTCGAGGGGGTTGGAACTCGCGTAGACCAGGTCCACGGGCGCCAGGGGGTTGATGGTGCCCACACCCCAGTAGCCCGAACCCGCCGCGGCGAGGGCCGGCAGGATCGCCGCCTGCAGGTGGTCGCGGATCGAGAGGCTGAGCAGCTCGAAGTTGAACGACACCGACCCATCCGCCTCGGTACGCAGCACCACGGCACGCGTCGCGAGGTCCTGCTCTGGCCCCACCGCACTGATCGCGAGCACCAGGCCGCCGTCGACGGTGTGCGCCTCCGTGATCCCCTTGATGCGCCACTCGTCGTAGGATCCGCCCCGGTAGACGGTGCGGATCACGCGCTCCTCGAGGAGGGCAGCCGACCCGTCACTCCCGAGCGGGATGGTGAGTTCGACGGTGGCGACATCCTGTAGGCGGCGGGTGCGCCGACACGCGATGACGGCGGGGAGCACCGCGAGGCGCCCCGTCAGGCCGCCGGCACATTCGTAGTCGCTCCACACCTCGACGCGGGCCAGCACATCCGCCGACGGGATGACGCTCACCGTCTGGACCGCGATCGTGGAGGCGCCGGCGAGCCGCAGCGTGCCCGCGCCGGCCAGCGAGACACCGGAGGTCGCCGGGACCAGGCTCACCTCGCAGTAGCCGGCGACGAACCCCGCCGAGAACGTCAGGTCGACGTTGACCGTGACGGACGCGGCGCCCGCGCGCTCGAAGAACGCGGACCCGCCGCCATCCTCGAGCACACTGGTCGCGAGCGTGGTGCTGGCGCCGGCGGCGACGCCCGTCAGCGTGCCGCCGGAGGCGGTGTACCCGATGCCCAGCACCACCAGGTCATTGGTCGCCGACGCCAGCACCACCGCGGGGTCGCTGGTGGCGTAGGCCGTCGTGGCCCCGGTGCCGGAACGCGTGATGGTCTGGGTGGCCCGGATCGGGGTCGCGGTATCGGTGTCGCTGTAGCAGGCGATCGAGAAGCCGCGCACCAGCGTGCCGTTAGGCGCGAGCGTTGAGGCGCCGGCCGTGGGCGACACCAGCGACCAGAGCGAGACGCAGGTCTGGTTGAACCCCGCTTCGCTGAAGACCCCCGTCGTCGCCACCAAGGTCATGGCGACGCCGCCCAGCGTGGGCGCGGCGTTCGTGTTGCCGCTCACCTGGCGCACCACCACCAGGGCCAGCGTGGCCCCCGAGGGCACCGTGTGCGACAGGGTCGAGCTGTAGACGCTGGCGCTGCTCTGCTGGGAGACGCGCGCGATCGCCACCTACAGGAGCTCCCGCATGTCCTGCAGGGTCAGGAGCCCCGTCGCGAGCTTGAGGGCGAGGAGGTCAGCGGTCGGCGCGTTGCCGGTGCTGCCCGTATAGAGGGTCGCGGTGGTCGAGCTGGGTCGCGTCAGCGACGCCGCGGCGGCCGCGATCACCGGGGCGCCGCCGTTGATACTGGTCGTGAGCGTCACCACCCCCGCCGTGGTCAGCGTGGCGCTCGCTTCCACGATCGACCCGGCCCCACCCACGGACCCCGACGTACTGAGCCGGCTGGTGGTGCCGTCATAGAAGAGCGCCACGTACTGCTGGGTCCCCGTGTGCCCGATCGCGAACTGCGCCAGCGGCGACCCCCACACCAGATCGAAGACGAAGCGGCCGGTCTCGGTGCCGGGACGACGGTCGACCCACTTGGCATAGCACGTCAGGTCGAGGGTGGGACGCACCGGCACGGGCCACGAGGCGTAGCTCGGGGTCGCCGTCAGCTGGCGGAGCGCGAGGGATTCGCGGATGCTGTCGCCATCGAGGTCCACCGTCGTGAACGCCGGCGCCTGGTAGCCCACCGTGAAGGCGCTCCCGTGGTAGTCGGTCTGCCCGCTCAGCGTCGACGCGCGGACGTAGCTCGGCGCCTGCCCCGTCAGCGGGGTGAGCGAACCGTCGCTGGCGCGCCAATGGAACAGCGCGCGGCTCTGGACGAGCCGGGCACTCCGGATCAGGCCGGGCATCGTCATGGGTAGGCCTTTCGCCAGCGTGCGTCGCCGGTGCCGGTCGACAGTTCGAGCGTCGGCCCGCCGTTCAGGGTGCCGTCGCCGTCACCGGGGTCCGCGACGAGGAAGTCGCCCGACGTGAGGAGCGACAGCCCCTCGCTCTGCACCCCCGCCACCGAGCGCACAATCGTGCCCAGGTCGCTGTTGATCTCGACGTAGTCGTTGGCGCCGAGGGTCACCGTGAGCCCCATCGTCTGGAGCACCCGGCCGTTCGCATGGCGGAGCGTCAGGACGGGATCCGTCGCCGCCCCGAAGATCCGGATGACCAGCGGGGAGGGGGCGTCGCCGAGGGGGAGGCGCACCGGAGTCGTGGTGAGCGCCACGAGCTGCCGGCTCGTCTCGTACGCGTAGGCGTCCTGGCACTCGAGCTCGATGGTAAGCCGGAGGGTGGGCTCGATCGCCTGCCCCCCGTCGCCCGGCGCTTCCGTGCACCGGGTGAGCCGCGCCTGGTACATCACCAACGGCTGGTCGATGAAGCGGACCTCGAGCAGGCCGCGCCCCAGTCGTTCCTTGAGGGCGCGGAAGTTGGCCTGCCGGATCGCCACGGTGTCGCCGGAGATGACCCCCGGCAGGAGCAGGGTCCGGACGCCCACCGTCGGCCGCCCGTCCAGCACCACGCGCCCCACCCGGCCCAAGAGCGGCGCCGTGATGGCGTCGCGGCTTGGCATTCCCTCCTGACCTTCGTACCGCGTCACCACCAGGCCGAGCCGGCTGGTGTCGTAGTTGTTGAGATACAGCACCGTGGGCGCGGAGGGCATCAGGACACCGTCGTGTTGCCAGCGCGAAGCGCGGCCGCGCGCGCCTGGTCACCGAGGTAGCGGTTCATGTCGCGGCCACTCAGGCCCGCGGCGCCCACGGCTGCGGGGACGAGGCTGCTGCCGTTCAGCATCAGCGCCGCGATGAGCTCGGTGGCTTCCGCCGTGCGGCGGCCGTAGTCCGCGGCGGTCGCGATCAGGCTTCCAATCCGCTCGCCCGTCACCTCAGTGATCGACCGCGAGATCGTGAAGCTCTCATTGGCCGCGAGGGGCTTGGCCGCGTTGTTCGCGTCATCAATCAGTTCCTCGATTTTGACGAGGGTCGCGTTGAGGTCGTCGATGGACAGGCCGCCCAGCTGGTCGTTGGTGATCCGGCCAGCGTTCACATCCTCGAACACTTTCTGGAGGAGGGCTTCTGCGGCCGCGCGCCCCGCCGCCGTCGACAGATCGAGGCCCGCGAGCCCCGACAGGGCGGGGGAGAACGCCGCCGCGTTGCTGGCGACATTCTGGAGCGCCGCGGTCCCGGTGATGTCGAAGAGCCGGTTCCGGATATCCGTGGCGGCACTCTGGCCGGCAAACGTCTTGGTAAACCGGGTGAGGTCGTTGGCATTAATGGCGGCGTTGAGGTCCTCCCACGACTTCTTCGTCCCATCGAGCGTGATCCCGAACTCATCCGCCACCGCCTGCAGGTCGCGGAGCTCTCGCGCGGTGAGCCCGAAGGCGTTCTTGGCTTGCGCCACGGAGAGGATATCGTTCGGCAGGAAGACACTGGGGTCGTCGATCAACCCGATCGCCCGCTGGGAGATGCGACTGGCACTGGCGCGCTGGTTCCCCGTGAGGCCCCCGCCGAGGTTCTCCAGCCCATCCCGCACCCGCTCGAGCGCCGCCGTGTTGTCCTCGAGGACCTTCCGGCGGGCCAGTTCTTCCGGGGACGTGCCGCCTCCGAACAGGCTGCTGATCGCGCCGACCAGGCTCCCCACGACCCCAAGAATCGCGGCGGGGTTCCCGCTGAGAACCGAGGGCAGGGCGTCGGCGATCCCGATGACGTTCTGGAGCACCGCGGCCGCCTTGTCGTTTGCCAGCCCGAACGCCTGCGCAATACCGAGCACCCCGCGCGCGACGTTCGTGGCGACACTCAGCTGCTCCTCCAGCGTCCTCTTGACCTGCGCCGCGGTCTCGAGTCCCCCCGTGAACGTGGTCGCCTCGTCCTGCTGGCGGGCCACGTTGTCCGCAATCTCCCCGGTCAGCACCTTCTGGCGCTCCAGGAGCTTGTTTGTTGCCTCGGTCACGTCCAGCCCGCGCTCCCGCAGATCCTTCAGCGACTCCAGCGCGGCCTGCACCTCCTCGATGGTGGCCAGGCTGTCGACGTTCCCGATCCCCTCCGTCACCTTGGCGACGTCGATCTTATCCTGGAAGACCTTGAGCGCGGCGTCCAGCTTCGGCCCCGCCACGCCCAGCTTTTCGGCCTCCTCGCGGAGCCGCTGCATCGCGGTGCCCAGGTCATCGAGCACCGTGGCCGTCGCACTGTTGGCGAGATCCGTGAGCTGGCGCGTGAAGGCCGACGCGGCCTTCGCGAGCGCCTCAGCCTTCGCGGCCTGCCGCTCGTCGAAGGCATCCTTGATCTTCTGGCCCGCCTTGGTCGCGGCGTCGGTCGCCTGCTCGAGCCCCACCCGCAGCGCCTGCACGTCGGCGGTGACGGCCGAGAGGTTCGCCTCATCCTCCGCGAATCCCGGCAGGAGCTTGCCCAACCTCGACGTATTGGCGATGCGATCCTGCAGGCGGCGCTGCTCGGCTTCCGCCGCCGCCAGCTGCTCCGAGGCGAACCGCACCGGGTTGGCGCCCTGGTCCTGGTCGCGCAGCGTGCCAGCCAGCCGCCGCTGCGCATCGTCCGCCGCCTTCTGCGCGGCTTCGATCGGCGCCACCAGGTCCTGATACGCCTTCCTGATGAGCGCGAGCCCGGCCGCGATCCCGATCACCGTGGCACTGCCGGCACTGAACATCAGAAGGGAGCTCGCCACGCTGCCCAGCGGCCCCTGCATGCCGGTCGCCTGCAGCGCCAGCGTGGCCATGGCGTTCCGCACCCGCGCAATCCCGACCG
This sequence comes from Gemmatimonadota bacterium, assembly GCA_031402225.1. Classification (GTDB taxonomy): domain Bacteria; phylum Gemmatimonadota; class Gemmatimonadetes; order Gemmatimonadales; family GWC2-71-9; genus JAGGAG01. The sequence goes on from JANNSD010000079.1 coordinate 20,656, forward strand.
AGGCCTTCGTCCCGTTCCGCTCGAGGTTGTCCAACATCGGTGCGAGGTTGGTCCCGATCTGCCGGGCCACCTGGTTCGCCTGGTCGCCGGTGAGCTGGAACTCCTGCCGCAGCTTCTCCAGCGTCTGCCGCGCGCCGGGACCGAGTCGGGGCTCGATGTTGAGGATGAGTGTTTCGAATTCGTCAATCATGCGGCCTTCCCCTTCGCGCGCTCGGCCTCGGCCCGCCGGTAGCTATCGGCCACCAGCGCCGAGTGCGCCATCAGGCTCGCCAGCGCACGGCCACCGGTGAGCTCCGCGACGGGCGTCTTCGTCGCCTCGGCGACGTTGACGAAGAACGTGGCCCACCCCGCGCCCCGATCCGTCGCACGCTCGAGCGTCGGCAACATGCGGAGCCGGCCAAGGTTGACTTCGGTGTGCGCGTGCGCGAGCCGGAGGAGGTCGTAGGGGTCGACGAGGCTACACCAGGCCGGGGGCAGTTCGTCGAGGTCCCACGGGAGGGCAAAGCTGGCGGCATACGGCACCCCAGGACCGGGGTGGGTCACGATCCAGACAAAGGTGGCGTGCAGCCGCGCCAGCGAGCGCGCGAGGAACCCGAGCGCGTTGGTGACCTCGAGCGCCTCGGGCTGCGTCTCCAGCAGGCTGCGCCAGGCCGCCATCTCGCGGACCGTGCGCTCCATCTCGGCCAGCGTGACGAGGGTGTCGTAGCTCTTGGGGTGCACGTGCAGTGTGGGAGGCTGGCCGTCGATCGGTGTGATCAACGCCACCGCGTGCGGGCTGCCGCGCAGCAGCATCACCTGCGTGCGCTCCTTCAGGGTGTCCTCACCGGCCAGCCGTTCCCGGCGGCCGATGAACTTGCAGAGCTGGCCGTAGGCCACGATCCAGCCGCCTTTGTCCCGACGGGGGTTGTTCTCCCCACCCGGCCAGCAGGCGGTCAGTTCGTCGGGGCTGGCCAGACTCCGGACGCTGGCGGTGTCTCGCATCCGGAGGCACCGCGCCCGGAGCCCTGGGATGTCCCAGGACTCGTCGGCCATCGACTCAGGTCCAGATGCGCGAGAACAGGTCGGTGAACTTGCCCGAGAGCTTGATGGACGATACGCCCGTGCCGCCCAGGTTCGAGTTCACGTTCACTTCGATCGAGGCCCCCATCAGGTCGAGTTGCACCGTCTGGGCGTTGTTGTTGGTGCCGAGGAACCGGAACCCCTGCAGGGACGACTGGTTGCCGATGTTGGCGCCGTTGATCGCCACGCCGTACGGCGCGCCCGAGGAGCCCGCGCCGATCTCGCCCTCGGTCACCCCGAACGCGGCCTGCAGGTTCAGGTTGTTCCACCCGAGCAGGTCGAAATCGAAGTTGAAGGTGCCCGGCTGCGCGAAGTACGCGATCGGGGTGCGGCTGGTGGCCGCCTTGATCGGATCGAGCGTGAGCTGGCCGCTGAAACTCACGCCACCCTCGCCGATATGGCCAACGCCAATCGCCTGCGCTTCGACGAGTCGGGTGCCGATCGGATGCACCAGCAGCGTCTGGCCCATCGGCATGGGGGTCGTCGCCGGGGTGCCGATGGTGACGAGTTCGGTGCCCGCGGAGCCCGTGAGGAAGCAGGGGTCCGAGGCCGTGAAGTTGGTAAGCGCGGTGACGTTGGCCCCGGTGCCGCCGTTGGTCGTGGCGGACGTGGTGGTCGTGTCACCGATCGTGCCGGTCTGGATTACGTACTTGGTGACCGACGTCAGGAACTTGAAAACTTCGAGTCCGTTATTAAGGCGCGGCATGAGCCTGCTCCTGCAAGAAGAAGTGTCGCGCCGCGAGGGCGCTGGTTACCTCGTGATGACCCAGTTCAGGTCCGCATCCGCGCGGGCCAGTTGCCGTGCCCCTTGCGGATCCACCGGAACCTCTCGCCTGACCGGCGGCCCCATCCGCACATCCAAGCCCTGGGCCAGCAGCGCGGCGGGCGTCAGGGCCGCTTGGGCGGCCACGAGCAACTGGCCCGCGGTCGCCAGCGCGTTCTCGCCGTCCGCCCACGCCGTCAGCTGGAGCCGCACCTGGTACACCGTCTGGTCGCCCCCGACCATCGGGGCGTCGACCATGACGTAGGTCAGGCCCGGCAACGGCAGCGTATCCCAGGCGGCCATGAGCGCGATAAGCCGGCCCACCCGGCCACAGAGGGCGCGCACCCCGCCATCCGCCCGCACCACCGCGACGAGCGCCTCACGCGCGTCCTGGAGCACGTCCGTACTCACGACCCACTGAACCCGGCATTGATCGCCGCATCGCGGGGCGCCAGGGGGACGGCGCGCACGCCCTTGAGCTGGGCCTCGACGGCCGCCCCCTGCATCGCGGGGAGCGCCCGCCGGAGTGCCGGACGGAAGAAGGGGCGAGGCTGGAGCCCACGCTCCGGAGCGCCAAACTCGAGCGCGACCGCATACGGAGCGGAGACCGCCACCCGCACCGTCCCATCGGGGATCTGCTCGATCCCAACGCTGCCCCGCAAGACGCCCGAGTCGGGCGCAGGGGGCTCCCCAGGCGCGCTCGCCCGATGCGTCCCGTAGACGCGGCCCGAGCCGGGCTGCGAGAGTTCCACCTTCAGGTAGGACTCGAGGACGAGGCCGGCGGCGCCGGCCGACTGGATCCCCTGCTGGACGGCGCGCGTCTCGATCTTCCGGATCAGGACCCCGATCCCGTTGGCATCCAGGCGGAGCGCCATCAGCCCCAGACCCCCTCGGCACCTTGGCCGGCCGCACTCAGGCCCAAGACCACGGCGCCGCCCAGCTGCCCGGCCTCGCTGATGTCGCGCCCCACGAGCTGGTAGCAGCGGCCCGCGAGGGTCCCGTCCATCACCTTGAGTTGATCGGTCTCAGTGAGCAGGGCGGCGAGCTCGGTGGCGACCACGGCCGCCGCAGTGGCGCGAACATCGGCGCCGAAGAGTTCTCGTGCGACCCGCTCACTGATGCCGTACACCACCACCTTCTGGTCATCCACCACCCCGGTGATGCGCTCCGGGGAGAGGTTGACCCCGCCGTCGTTCCGCTCGGTCGGGATGAACCGGCGGAACCGCACCGCGGCCCCGAACGTCGGGGCCAGCGCGCCGAGGACCACCGTGCCGAGGTTCATCCGCGGTTGATCCGCGCCTGATCATTCCCACCCATCCGATACCGCGCGAGCAGGCGCGACGCGGCCTTCGCAATGCCGGTTCGGGCCGTGCCGTTCCCGCGCATCGTCACCGCGATCGGGCCGATACCCACCGACGCGAACGCGGCCAAGGCACTCGCGTCGGCCCCCGCCGGCTGCTGCAGGCTCGCCAGCGCCTCTTCAATGCACGCCTGGCGCAGGAACGCCGGGATGGTGGTGCTGCCGACCGCGGTGCCGTCGGCATCCACCAGCCCGAGCCGGGGCCACTTGAGCGCCTGCGCGGTCGTGGTCTTCGTGCCGTCGTACTCGTCCTGATCCAGCCGCGCCGTCGCTCCGACCAGCGCCTGCTGCTTGACCGCACTCGTCGCACTCGTCCACGCCTCCCCGTTCAGCCGCCCCTCGATATACGCCGTGCCTTCGGCCTCCGTCGCGTAACTGTTGGCGGAGGCGGACATGGGGACGGCGTTGAGGGTCAAGGCCATGGGTTATCCCCGGTGACCCCGTGATCGGAGGGCAGTACTGGGCGGGGAGGAACACCCAGCGGGCCATACCCACCCTCCGACCACGGTGCCGGCGGGATCAGCCGGCGATGCGTGCCGCGAGCTCCGGGCGCACGCACTTCGCGCCGTAGAGCACATCGAACTCGATGTAGTCCTGCTTGTTCTGGCGGATCGCTTCCATGCGGAGCACCACCCGCGAGACCGGGTCCGCGATGGTCATGCTGTCGCGGGCCGCCGACTCGACGTTGCTGGTCAGGCGCCGGGACGCGAAGGCGAACGCATCCGTGTGGAAGGCCAGGTTCACGCGGTGGGTGGCGCGGAGGGTCACGGCTTCCGCGCCCGCCGTGGCGACGCGCAGCGCCGGGGCCACGGTCACCGTGGTGTTGCCGACCGCGAGCGAGACGCCGGTGACCACGACGTGCTGCTGCACGACGCCGCCGACCGTGAACTCGAGGATGTCGCCCGCGACCACCGGGGCCGCGTTGGTCGCCTTGGCAAAGCTGATCGTACCGGTGCGGCCGTTGTCGGTCGAGCCCGCGCCGGCCGCCTGCACGCCGTTGATCGTGAGCGCGCCCGCGGTGAGGGCGGTGGAGGTGTGCAGCGGCACCTGGTGGTCCATGAACCAGTCCATGCCGATCTTCCGGCCGATCTGGCCCTCGATGATGCCCCCCTGGTCGCCGCGCTGATCGGCCGCGAGGAACTGCGCCAGCACCGACGCGTAGGACTCGGCGTCGGGATCGAGCACGACCTTCCGGCCAGCGAACGGGGCCAGCTGCTTGTTCAGCAGGAGCCGGGCGCCGCGGGCGGCGGTGAGGTCGCTCTGGAACGGGGTGGTCCCCGCCGTGCCGGTGATGCCGTACACGCCGACATACTGCGCCAGAATGAAGGCGTTGATGTCGTTGGCGAGGGCGCGGACGCGCTCTTCCATCTGGCGGACGCGGAGCCCGGACCCCAACTCACCGGCTTCCTTGTCGGTGTAGTAGAAGCCGGTCTTCCGCCACTTGTTGAGCTGGATCGGCACCTTGACCGCCACTTCATCGGTCACGGCCTGCGGCGCGGCGGTCGGCGCCACGTCGGTGACGGTCCCGGCGGAGGCAATGGCGACGTTGACGTAGTCGCCCTGTCCCACGGGGACGTCGGCGAAGTCGGTGTTCACCAGGCGGGGCATGAGGCAGGATTCGCGGAGCACCTGCAGCGCCTGGGCGAACAGGGTGGGGTAGATATTGCTGTACGTGTTGGCCATACGATCCTCAGCGTGGAAGCGACAAAGCGCACCTTCGTGCGCGGCTCAGAGACCCGTTTCGGGGACTGCCAAGCGTCTCGCCTCGCGTTGACGCCGTACAACCCAACCGACTCGCGGCCGGGGGACCGCCCTACTGCACGTGCACCGTGCCCTTCGCGATGCCGTCGAGATTGGCGAGAAACGCCTTCTCGTCGCCCATCGCGATCACCTTGCCGCCGGTCGGACGGCCATCGTTGCCCTGGCGGCCGCTGCCGCCGGCCCCGGTGCCCTCGAACGCGGGGGCGTAGTCGGGATCCTTCTTCATCGCGGCGATCACATCCTTCAGCGTGACGCGGTCGCCGTTGCCATCCAACCGCGGCTCGCCCTTGTGGTCGACCACCACGGTCACGAACTCGCCGTCCTCCTCGATCACCCGGACCTGTTTGAGCACGGGGTCGAGCAGGAGCTTGCTGGAGCCCCTAAGGGCGGCGATCGCTTCGGTGGCCGCGGTGCGGGCCACGCTCTTCGCCGCGTTCTCCTCGAGCTGCTTGGTCCGCGCGTCCTTGGCGGCCAGCTTCGCCTCGAGCTCCTTCAGCTTCGCCGCCGTCGTGTCCTTCTTCCCGCCGGTGGGCTCGGCCTCGAGGTCCGCGAGTCGGGCCGCGAGCTCCTCGGGTGAGCCGAACGCCTTGTACTTCTCGAGCAGGTCGCGGGTCGCGGGGCGTCCCTTGAGCGCGTTGCGCAGGCCAGCGACGGTCGGGTGACTCTCGACGTCCGCGGCGAGCACGAAGGAGCCGTCCGCCTGCTCCTCGTAGAACGGCTGCAGCGCCTTGTCCAGGCCCTCCAGCGACGACAGGACCGCCTTCAGTTTCTCGGGCATCGCCCGTCTCCTTGCGCGCCTCGCGCGGTTGTGCCAACGACAACGGCCCCCGTCAGGTCTCGCCTGAGGGGGCCGCATGGGGCCGATCACATCGTGTGTGCTCCCTGAATGCTATGGCATCAGGGCGCGCAGGGCAAGCGGTTACAACTCCGCGGCGAACTTCCGGGCGAGGGGGTTCACGGGATCGCCGTTCGGATAGACCGCGACAATGTCACCGCCACAGCCCGCGACCAGCATCGCGGCGACGAGGTCATTGTCGGGCTGCACTCCGTCCCTCACGAGCATAACCCGCAGTCGCTCGCCGGCCTCCGCCAGCGTACTGGACGTGTGGAGGATCTCCATCAGTCCCGCCATCCGAGTCCCTCCATGAGCGCGTCGATCTCCTTGGCGATGGGCTCGAAGTCGTCCCAGTCCCACTGGCCACCGGCGTGCAGGCGACCGTCCGGGTGGTTCAGCCAGCCGTCGACCTGGCTACGCATACGCTGGGCCGCTGGCCCCGTCCCACGTGCCGCCAGCCACTGGGAATAGGCCCGCGCCCATACCTCTTCGTCCCTCTCAAGATAGCGCAGGTAGGTGGCGGAGGCGGGGAACATCCGCTTCCGCGCCTGCAGATCCGTGAACTCCTTCGAGGCCTTCCACGCGGCCCGGAATCCCGCGAAGCGGGGGTCGCTCACACTGGCAAATCGCTGGGCGCCGGCGCCCGAGTAGTCCAGGAAGTGCCCGATCTCGTGGGCCAGTGCCACGTCGGGGGCGCTGCTCTTCGGATTGAGTAGGATGTTGATCGGCTTTCCGCCGTGGTCGTAGTGCCGGAACTTCCCAAGCGCCTCCATCCGCTTTTCGGCGAGCTCGATGGTCGGGAGCGCCCCGTCGCCGTGGAGGGCATCGATCTCAGCGAGCACCTCCTTGACCGACGGGAGACGCTTGGGAGGGTAGAGGCCGGTGTAGAGCCCCTGCGAAACGGCGGGACCAGCCGGACCCGGCGCGCGCCTGGGGGGTGGCGGGGGTGGTGCGACGACCACCGGAGCGCCTCGCCGTGCCAGCTCGTCCAGGGTGATCAGCCGGCCGTCGCTCCGCACCAGTTCGTCGAGCGTGGTGCCGCTCCGGAAGAGCCGCCCCCGTGCGGGGCCGAGGATGTCGTCCTGGACGCTGGCCGGCTGTTTGGCCAGCCACTCCCCGTAGGTCATGCGCTGGGGAGCGGGGACGCCGTCGAGCAGGGGGATCGTGGTACTCCGACAGGACCAATGCTGCGGCGGCCGCGGCGCCTTGATGTCGTCCAGGCGGAAGCGCTTCCCGTCGAGCGAGCGGCAGATCGGCGTCGTCCGGCTGTCGAGGGTGGCCACGTACTCATAGCGGCTCACCAGTCCGGTGCTGGCGTAAGTCGCCATCGCCGCCCGATTGTGGATCTCGTTGACCGCCGTTCGCACCAGCGCCTCGGCTTGGCGTTGACTGATCACCCCACGTCGGGTCGGCGTCCCGCGGATTCGGGCGGCGAGCGCCTGGACCCCCTCGCCCCGCGCCAACCCCGCGCGGATCTCGATCCGGAAGCGCTCCTTCGCGTCCCGCCGCTGCATCTTCCACCAGTCGCCCATCACCGCACCCTGAATCGGGTCGGTGACGATCATGGCGCGGAGCTGTTCCCGAGTGGGGAGTGCGAGCCGTGCCACGGGAATGCCGCTCGCGTCTGACAGGCTCTTCGCACTGAGGTCGACGCTCACCTTCCCCAGCGCGCCGAGGTTCGCCTGGCTCATCCGGGCCACGTCCGCGTAGGCCTCGGTCAAGAGCGCATCGGCCTTCTTCGCCAGTGACTCAAGACGCAGTGCGCGACGCCCGGGGGACACTGCGGTGGGATCCTGCACGCTCAACAACGCCACGACGTCCCATTGCGCCTGCGCCAGTCGCCCGGCCACGGCGGCCGCCATCGCGTTTTCATACTGCTTGAGCAGCACCGCCCGACGCAGCGCGTCGCCGATCGGGTCGCTCATGGCGTCGCCACGAGGTCACTGACCTTGACCACCACGACGGGAGCGTCGTCGGCCACCTTGGCCCAGACCGCCACCGCGTACAGCCACACCGGGATCCCCGGCGGGACCAAGTGCCGGGGAATCGTGATGTGTAGCAGCGGGAACCTCACGGCGCCGCGGCGCCGGCGGCGAATGGATCGGGCGTCCCGGTGATCGCGAGCAGCGCCCGTTGCCGATCCAGGCTCTGCGCCATCTCCTGCGCGGCGGCGTTCTCGATCGCCGTCTTTTCGGCGACCGGGTCGAAGTCGTCCGGCAGCGCGTTCCCCTCTTCCAGCATCTGCCAGAGCGTCTCGAGGCTCAGCTGGCCGTTGCTCACCAGGGCCGAGTAGGCCCCGATGGTCGGGGCATCGAGCGAAAGCCCCGTGAAGTCCATGTTCACCGCGAGGGAGCCGGGCTCTTCGCCCAGATAGCGCGCGTGGAACCCGAACGCCGCCTCGAGGCAGTCCTGGAGGGCTCGTGCGGCCGAGGCCAACGCCGAATCCTGTTCCGCCTTGTCGAGCCGCTTCGCTTCCGCCGTCTCGGCCGCACGCGTCTCGCGCTGCAGCATGGCCAGCCCCTGCGCCGCCATCTCGGTCATGAGGTCCTGCAGCTCCTGCCGCACCTCGCCCAATGCCGTTCCCTGATGCTCGACGTACTTCATGTCCCCGCCGGTGGGGATGTTGACGGCGGCATTCACCCCGACCGTGAAGGGGTCATCGCTGTCTCGGCCAATCGTGACGAGGATCGGCACGCTCGCCTTGTGGAGCGAATGCCGCCGATCACTGCGGACGCGGACATGGGCAATCACGCTGTAGCTCAAGTCGAGGAGCGGAGGGCGCACCTCGAGCGGGCCGATCACGTCCCCCACGTAGAGCGGCGCGAACGGGATGCGCCTCTGGTTCGCGACCACCCCGGACTCGAGCATGATCGCCGTTCCCTGCACCTCGCCCCAGAGTTCCCAGGTGACGGCGGCCCCGTTGAAACGGAACACGCGCCAGCGGGTCCGCGCCGCTTCCCCGAAGCGCCCGGTGGCGTCCGTGCTCACCTCCTCGAGCACCAGCTGCGTCAGCACCGTCTCGCCGTTGATGACGCCCCAGCGCGCGGAACACACCGACTCCGCCTTGATCAGGCTCCAGTACGGCCGGACGCCGAGCGCCTGCTCATCCGCGAGCGTGAGGCCTGGTGTGGTGACCGGCGCGTCGACGAGGATCCCGCCGAGGCCCAGCAGCAACCCCTCGCCTAGCAGCCGCCGCGAAAACACGTCGCCATGCGTCCCCGCGCCGTCGATGTTCTCCCAGTGCTCGCGTATCGGGGAGCTCTCGGGGATGTCGTCGCCCAGCACCGGGTTCCGGCGGAACACCATGCCCATCAGCGCCTTCGTCGTCCGCGACAGCGCCGGGAACACTTCCACCTGGATCCGCACCCGCCAGTCGGCGTTGTTCTCCGCTTCCCACTTGGGCAGGTAGGTGGTCGCGCTCCGCTGAATGGCGGGGGTGCCTTCGTGGACGTCGCGGAGCTGCTGCCACGCGGGCGCCTGGCGCTGCGCGGGGGCATAGCGGTACGCGGGGCTGTCAGGGTCCTGCATCATGGCGACCATCGGGGCAGTCATGGCGAATCCGGGTCAGGGTGTCATTACAGGGCGGCCCGCTGCTGCGTCCACCCTTGGCGCAAGACGTTGAAGCGTTCCCACAGGAGGTAGCCCAGCGCGTCGGTGATATGATCGAGCCCGAGCGTCTTGTCGGGCAGGCTCGTGCCGTCCTTGTAGGTCAGGCCCTCGAGCGCGCGGATCAGCTTCACGGCGCGGGGGTGGATCTTGAGCCGCCGGCGTCCCGCGGCGTTGTAGAGGTTCGCCTGCACGTTGTTCACTCGGTCCACGATGAGCGGCGCGGAGGCGCCAGCGGCCACCTGGAAGCCGTGCGACCGCAGGATCGTGAAGTCGGTCGTGCCCACCGGGGAGCTGGTCTTCCGGGCGTTCCCCGACGGGTCGGGACAGACCACGAGGCGCCGGCCCGGATAGCGCGCCGTGAGTTCGGTCGCCATCTCCTCGGTGTTGCTGGTCGGGATCTCGAGCGCGTCCAGGACATAGCACTCGTCGCCCGCCTTGACGGCGATCACGGCGCTCATCGGGTGCACGTTGAAGTCCATGCCGACGAGGATCTCGCCACCGGGGTCGGTGACGCCGGCGTCGAGGTGGTGGATCCGCTCGAAGTTGCCATAGACCCGGCCGAGCAACGTCTCGAAGCTGGCCTCGAACTCCTGCTTGAAGAGCCGCGGATCCATGCCCTCGCGGGCGGCCTCCACTTCCTCCGGCGCCACCCGGCCGCCCTGCAGGGTCGTGAACTGCCAGCTGGCCCAGTCGGGGGAGGCGGGGTCCTGCCCCTGGACGTAGATGTCATAGGCCCAGTTGAATCCGCGGGGAGAGCCGATGAAGAGGCCTTTCCCCCGGCGATCGGCGAGCGCGGGGCGGATCGAGCGGTGCCACACGCGGTCATCGATCAGCGGGAACTCGTCGAGGGTCGCCTTATCGAGGCCGCGGCCGACCAGGCTGTCGGGGTTGTCGGCCCCGTGGAGCGTGAGCAGGCTGTCGTTCTGGAGCCGGATCGAGAGGGTGGTCTCGTTCACCTTGACCGTCCACGGCTTCGCGAGGGCCTTGTAGGTATCCCAGGCGATCTCCTTGGCCATGCGGTACGTGGGCGCCACGTACCAGATGTTGGCCGCGTCGATCGTGAGCCCGTCGCGTAGGTCGTCGACGGCCGCGAGGTGTGTCTTCCCGAAGCGGCGGCCGGCGATGATGGCGCGGAAGCGCGCCGGGGCGCGGAAGACGAGCCCCTGCGCCCAGCCGAGTCGGAACGTGGCGTCGGGGGCCAGCGCGGTCACGGGGCGGTCTCGATGATGACACGCATGGGCGGGAGGTCCGCCCCATCGGCGCCGGTCACCTGCACGCTCGCCATCCCGCCATACCGCCCCATGAGGTCAAGCGCCTTGAGGCGTTCCATGGGCGTCGCGGCGAGATCGTCGGCGACCTCCTCGGCGATGTGCAGGCGACGCGCGAAGCTGTGGCGATATGCCTCCGCCACCTGCGAGGGGGTGCGACCTCCGGCGCCCTTCTTCGGCCCCCGTCCACGTCGCGGATCGTCCGAGGCAAATGGGCGCCCCCGCGGGGCCTTCTTTGCAGTCCTTTTTGCAGAATTCTTCGCACCCATCGCGTTCATGCCTCCGCATCGCGGAACGTCCAGAGGGCGCCGCATCGCGGGCACCTCGTGCAGATTCGACCATCACAGCGCGGGCTGCTCACCCAAAGCCAGATGCCGCGGCCATAGGGACCGGCGCCGACGACGCCGAAGCCCTTGTTGCAGCGCTCCCCACCGCGGAGCTTGCCCGGGCATCGCACCTGGCCACCGACGGGAACGAAGACGGCCCCTGCCGGGATGTCTCCCGAGAGGGGCCGCGAGGGCCGGCTGGCGGTACTGTCGTTCAATGATACCTCCTCGGCGTCCCGCTGTCAGTGTGCTCCTCGCAGCCGGGCTTCGGGCGGCGGCTCACGGCGTGGGAACCCCCAGCGCCCCGCGCAGGGTCACACGAGCATCCGCCACGTCGCTCGCCACGTCGGTGTCGAGATCGCCCGCCAGCCAGTGGGCGAGTTCATCCAGGCCGTGCCCATCGATCGCCGCCACCCGTTGCCGAATGACGGCACCCCCGATCTGCTGGCCCACGGCGTCAAGGAGTTCAACCGCGTCAGCGCGGTACACTCGCCGCTGTGCCTCTGGGGAATCGTCCTCGTGTCCGTGCTGTTCGATCAGGATTACCGCCACCTGCTCCACGAGGTCGTCGGGCCACGGGCTGCTCGGGATCACCGGGAGCGGATGCTGACACATCGAGCACAATCCCTTGACCGTCGTTTCGGGCTTGGGACCGGGGCACCGGCACTGCGCCAAGATGTGCCCGCACTCGTACCGCTCTAGCCAATGGCCGGTCACGGGCGCACCACGAGGTCGTCGGGCCACTGCGGGGTCATGGCTTCATCTCCCACGGCCATTTGTCCTGTTGCAGGCAGTCGATTAGAAACGAGAACGTGATGGCGAACGCCGTCGCCACGACTGTGACGGCCAGAATCGCCAGCGGCCGCCACCAGTGTATGCCCGCCGTACTCAGCCACAGGGAGAAGCCAAGAAAACTCACGCTCTGTTTGGGCCTCACTCGGTCCCCTCCTTCGCGGTGGCGGCGAGGGCGGCGTCGAGGATTCGCCGCATACGCATCTGAGCATCGACAAAGGCGTAGCCATCTATTGAGTAGGGGGAAACTTCACGCGCCTCCTCCATCGCCTTGCGCGCATCGGCCAGTTGCGCCTCCAGTTCAACCACGCGAGTGCCACCCTGTCGCATGGCCCAGTCCGCTACCTCCCGCTCCTGCCGCAGGGCGATCACCAAACGGCACAAGAGGCAGCCTCCTTTGCACGGGCAGCCGGGCAGGTCATGCGCCACTTCCGCCAGCAGTGCGTCAATGTCGATGTCGCTCACGTTCCCTCCTCGGTCGGCAACAACGATGTTGAGCGCACCCCGCAGCCTCGCGTTCTCGGCCTCGGCCTGCAAGCACTGCACACGGAAGGATTCCCGCTGCCTGTGCTCCTCAGCCGCCCGTGCCTCGGCAGCTTCCAGCGCGGCGACGAGTTTACGAATGGTGGACGCGGCGCCGCCGACGCGGTTTCGCATGGCGACCACGGCTTCGGCGTCCGACGCGCTGAAGGTGGCGCAGGCGACGTTGTGTTTCTCGGCGTGCGCCGCGTCAACGCGATACATGTTCTCGCCCTCCTTCCGGAGAGGGACAACCTCGTGGTAGATGTCCGCATGTTCGACGGGGCACGCGAGGCAATTGTCCTCCTCTGGTACTCGCACCGTGCCCCACGGCCCCTTGGTGGCCTGCGTATCAACGCCTTCCAGGGCGCTCGCCACGCGGTCGGCACGCGCCAGCAGCGCGTCGATGTCGATGGTCATGATGTGGCCTTCAAGAGTGTTCGCAGCGCTTCGTTCTCCTCCCGCAGCCGCTTCACCTCCGCGTCCAGCGCGAGGAAGGCGCGGGCGTAATTCTGCGCGGTGGGGAAAGTGACCCAGCCCACGCTGGCCACATCCCGCGCCCACTCCCGCGCCGCGTCCATGTCGATCTCGGTCATGCGGCCACTCCCGGAAGGACGATCACCTCGATTCGGGGCACCGCGTCCCCGTCGAGCCGCACCGCCTCGATCCGCGTGATCTGGCTGTCGCGGCGGTACAGGATGCCCTGCAGCGCGTCCAGCCCGGTTTTCAGGCGGTTGTCGAGGTCGCCGGCCGCCCGGCCGCGATACCACCGCACCCACACGTCCACCGTGGCCGGCGGCTCCACGCACACGGGGCGCCAGACGCGGGCCGTGAGGTGCGCGCCCTGCAGGTAGGCGTCCCAGGCGGGGCTCCCGTACTGATGCGTGGCGCCGCGGCGCACGCTCCGGTTGCCGCTCGGGGGCGTCGGGAACGTGGCGCGGTAGCCGAGCGCGTGGGCGGTGATCTGGGCGTGACTCCACCGGAAGACCTCCGGGGCGGCCACCCGCGTGCGGGGGGTCACTCGCCCGTCGCCACGAGCGTCACGACGCGGGCGAGCACGAGCAGGCCGATCACGGCGAGGAGGAAGTACACCAGGTTGCGGCTGAACGTCGGGGTCGCTTTCATGGCCGGATCTCCGGGGGGATAGGGGTGATCATGGGGTGGCCTCCTCGAACGCGTCGCCGCGCTCGAACGGGCGCGGGGACGGGAGGGCCTTCGCCTGCGCCAGACCCGCCACCAGGGCGCGCAGGCTCTGGGTGGGCACGTCGTCCCGCGCCCCGCGGTCGGCGTTCACGGCCGCGTTCCCGGCACACGGCACGCCGGCGCGGTGATGCTCGTCCGGGGCACAGTTCGCGTAGAGCCGCGGGGACCAGCTGGGCATGCCGTTGCAGACGGGACAGGGCTCGAGCTCCTGGCCCTGGATGGTGAAGCCCTGGTCGTACCAGAGTTGCCACGCGCCCGCGCGGGGGCCGGGGACGTGGCCCGAGGACTGAATTGCCTCCACGAGCTGCTTCACCTTCGGCATCGTCGTGCCTTCGTAGCGCTGGAGCAGGCGCCGCACCCCGGACTTGCACTTGCCCACCGGGAACTTGCGCAGTTGCCAGTGCCAGACCTTCGCCATGCGCTTCACCTTCGCGTCGTTGAACGTGCTGAGGCTCAGCGCGTCGGTGATGTCCTGCAGGAACCGCTCGACGTCGTCGACGGTCACTCCCTGATCGCCCATCAGGCTACCTCCTCGTCGTCGTCGAAGGCGCTGCGGCCCTTGGGGGCACTGGGCACCAGGCTGTCCGGGGTCTCGAGAATCCGGCGGCAGTAGCCGCGGTGCCGCGAGGGGTTGTAGGTCTCGCCGGCCGCGGCCATCTCGGCCAGGGCGCGGATGATGATCGGCCAGGGTGGGGCGGGGGTGCCGCGCATCCCAGTGGCCAGCGCCGTGAGCTCCGCGCGCACCGCGGTGGGGCTGCGTGATGCCCGGCACAGTGCCACCACCACCGGGTCGTCCAACGGGTCACCGCTGGTGTCGTTGCTGGGCACGCGCTGCTCCAACTCCTTGGTCGGAGGTCGGAGGTCGGAGGTCGGAGGTTCTAGCGGAATTCCGCCGCGATCCGCGGCGGGCTCGCCGCGAACCACCGCGAGGGGTATGGGAATTGTTTTCAGGTCCCCGCGAGGGGGGTGCGGCGCCTCCGCCGCGCCGTCCACGAGGGTGTCCAGGAGCACCGGCTTGCGCCGGTTGTCGATCCGCTGGTGCTTCTCCCAGTTGAGCAGTTGAACCACCCGGGCGCCATCCCGGGTGGCCCGCCACTGACAGCGCCCTGCGTCGACCAGCTCCTGGATCCAGCCCATCACCATCGCCGCGGTGACGTCCTCGTCGTTCGGATACAGCGCCCCCAACAACTGCCGCGGACTGGCCGGCATCAGGCCGTAGTCGTCGGCCTGGGTGATGAGGTAGACGAACGTGAGCCGCGCATCGCGGCTGCATCGCGCGAGGCCAGTGTCGCCGGGCAGTTCAGGTTTGAGTGTGCGAATCCGGCTCACGGCTGCCCCTCCGCCTGCTGCGCCGCGACGATCTTCCTGAGATCCCGGCGCTCACGCTTCGTGAGCTTCCGCCCCAGCTCCGCCTCCGAGCGCGCTGCGACTGCCTTCGCCACGCGCTTGGCCGGGTTGACAGACTCGAAGGCGACGTCCGTGGGCTTGGCCTTGCCGGCCGCGACCACGCGCCGCCGCCCCTCGAGACTGGAAAGCGGCTGCCCCGTCTTCGGATCCACGTATTGCCCGAGCATCATGTCACTCTCCGGTAGATATTCGCGGCGCGCCCTGACCTGGTCGGCCGCGTGCCGCCCGTGAACTCCACCTGCCGGAGATCGAGCAGCTCCACCATGCGTCTGCCGCTCGTCGAGGGCCGGAAGTCCAGCGCCTGGTCGAGTTCGTCGGCGGTCATTGCCCCCCGCTCGGTGAGCACGTTGAGGATGAGCGCCCGCTGCACGCCCGCCGCGTGCGCCATCGAGGCCGCGGCGTCGTGGCTCGTGGCCGGATCCGAGGCGCGCGCCCGCGGCGGGGCGAAGAGCGGCATCGTGGAGACGTCGCGATGGGCGAGGGGATCGTCGTCGTAGCGCACTTACGCGGCGCCTTTTGGTGAGTGGGGAAATCGGTGGGGTTGCGTTGAACGCCCCCGGGCGTGGGTGAACGTGCCCGACGAGACGCCGACGCTATTAGACGTTGACGCGCCGCCACTTAACGTTGGCGTGTGCTTAGTACTGGGCCTTTTAAGCCCTAGGTTGTGGGTTCGAGTCCCACCGCCCTCATGTCGAAGCAGATCAAGCCAGTAGCAGTCGGGAAAGGCGCCCATCTACGCGGTCCTCCGAGTGGGGAAATCGGTGGAGGTCGTGCTCAACTGCAGCGCATCTGTGCCCACCACGGCCTGTAGCTTCGCCGTGTCAGCCGCAAACATCTCGGCCACCTCGTGCATCTCGTAGTCGTCAATGACGGCGCCCCGTCCCTGCCCCAGGTACAACTGCCGGCGCGGCCGCGGGATGCCCGCCATCTGCATCCAGAGCGTGAAGCTGCGGCGACCATCCAGCGGCTCCACCCCCTGCTCAGCCAACGCCATCCGGAAACGTTGGTAGGCGCGCTGGGGAGCCACGACAGCCCCGACCCGTGGCACGCGGCGCTCGCGGCCCTTCCGCTTCTTCCCGTGCACCAGGAGGGCGTCGGGCGTCACCTGCCAGCCATCCTGCAGGTACTCCTTGGGGTTCATGCCGGAGCAGCACAGCGACCACCACATCGGCCCGAACAGCGGCCCCAGCTTCTCGCGAATATCCCGCGCCTCCGCTGGCGTCTTCGGGTGCCCCTCATGGTCCCCGGTGGGGCGTGGAGCCACATCCGACACCTTGGCCCAGAGTGGGCTCTGCCGCTTCCCGAAGGTGTCGCGGAGGAACGCCTGGGCTGAGGTGCGGACCCGATTGAACTGGCGCCCGATGCCAGCGGCTTCGCAGGTCAGCCGGTAGGCCGCGACGAGCGGCGGGAGATCGGCCACCGTGGCGCCCGCGGGCACGTCGAGCAGGCCCAGCGCCCGCTGATGGTCCTTGACGGTGACCGGCGCCGCCTTGCCCCCGCTCCGTGTGCGCGCCTTGGGCGCCCATGCCTTCCACGCCTTCACCAGCGGCCGCATCGCGTCGGGGTCCGGAATGCCCGCGCGATCCCATTGCGCGAACGAGGTGTAGACGTCGGGCCAGTCGAGCACGCCGCCCCGTAGGCCGTCGATCGTCTTCCGCTCACCCAGGTTCACCAGGGACGTGACCATCGCGTCGTACTGCTTCGCGGTGCGGCGGCCTTCCTTCGTGTTGTCGAGCCCGGTGCTGCGCTTGAACCGCTGCCCGTAGAGCGTGCGGTCGATGGTCAGCTTCCCGCCCTGCGCGTAGATGCTCACGCCGCCAGCTCGCGCGCCTGCAGAAAGGCCCGCACCGCTGCCCACCGCCAGCGCGGCAGTCGGCCGGCGAGCCCCTTCTCGCTCAGCTGGCAGCAGGGAATGCCGAACTCGAGGAAGGTGACGATGCTCACGCCGAGAATCGCCGCCGCCTCATCCCGCAGGAGCGGCGCGTCGTCGCCGAAGGCCTGCACCTTCCACGCGGCGCGCTCGTGCGCGGGCCTCGCCGCCCAGTCGTCGCTCTTCATGCGACCTTCGCCTTCTTGGCCTTCTTCGCCTTCGCCCTGGCCACGTCGCCGGCGCGCTTCTTCGTCTTCACGACCTTGGGCGCGGGCGGCTCTTTCGCGGCCTTCTTCGCCGTGGCGAGAATTGCCTTGGCATCAAGGCCGACCAGCGTCGCGGCCTCGATCAGCTCGGCGGGTTCGCCGTAGCCGCCCTGGTCCACGAGGGTCGACAGGATGAGCAGCCGCGCGAGCGCATCACCGTCGAGCGTCGCCAGCGTGGCCTTGAGCGCCTTGTTGAAGGCGGGGCCGCCCCCCTTCGGCATGGCGAACCCGAGCAGCGCGAACTCGTCTCGGAACCCGGACCCGACCAGCTCGAGCGCCCGCTGCGTGAGGAACTGCAGCCAGGTGCGATCGAGACCCTGCGGCAACTTCGCCACCACCGCCGCCATCAGGGCACGGTTCGCGGTCTCCTGCACCTTTGCCTCGGCCTGCCGCTTCTTCTCCTGCTCCTGCCAGGTGCCCTCCCCGTTCGTGCTGCGCGGATGGCGGGCCGGCTTCTTCGGGATCACCCAGCTCGTCTTGTAGGTCTCGATGGAGATCGAGGGGACCGCGCCCTTGTCGCCCTTCTCGGCGGCCTTAAAGTCGTAGGGGCTGAGCACGCCCTTCTTGCCGGAGTAGCTCCCGCTAACGAGCACCGGCTGGACACCATGCTTGGCGGCGACGGTCGCGATCGTGCGCGCCACGAAGGCCTGCTTCTTCTCCTCGAAACAGGTCCGATCGAGGCAAAGGTCCTTCTTCTTCACCTCGGGGAATAGCGACGGCTCGGCCCCGCTCCGCTTCGGGCAGGCATGGCACGATCCGGCGGCCGCCACCAGCGTGGCGTCGTCCTTCTTCCACGGCGCGGTGGCGAGATCGAGATAGACGTCGCGCTGCAGGTAGTCCTCGAGGTCCTTCACCGGGATCACCTCGTCGCCTCTCCACCGCAGGCGGCGGTCGTACGCCGTCAGCTGCTGCGGCGGTGCCAAGCGGGCCAGCAGGATGGCGTGACCTAGCAGCATCTTCCCCGCCCAATAGTCCATCTGCAGGTCAGGGTGCAGCTTGGCCAGCTGGATCCGCTGCCGCACGTAGCTCTCCGACTTGCCGACCTTCTGTGCCACGCGGAGCACATCGTAGCCCGGCTGCTCGAGCAGCTGCGCGTAGGCGCTGGCCTCCTCGAGCGGGTGCACATCCTCGCGCTGCATGTTCTCGACGAGGAGCACCTCGAGGGCCTCAGCGTCGGAGTACTGGTGCACGACGCAGACGAGGCCCGCCTGGCCCACGAGCTTCGCGGCGCGCCAGCGGCGCTCGCCAGCGAGGATCTGGTAGCCCGAGCCGACCGGCCGCACGAGCACCGGGGTGAGCTGGCCCACGGCCGCGATGTTGTCCGCGAGCTCCTTGAGCTTCACCGGGTCGAAGTGCTTTCGGTTCGCCGGGTGCGGCTGCAGCGCGGTGACGGGGAGCACGGCCATCGAGTGCGCCGACGCATCGTGCGCGGCGGGAATCACGTCAGCGAGAGCGGTCATTGCAGCCACCCCCACACCGTCGCGTACTTCACGTCGTAGCCTTCCTTCAGGAGTTGCTGGTGCACCTCGACGTACGTCTTGTCGTCTGCATGCAGGACCTTGGCCCGGGCCTTCACCTTGTCGCGGTCCTCGCCCTTTAGCCGCGTGGCCTTCCCCGCCTTGGCAGGGGTGGTCTTGTTCTGCCTCGGCGTTTGTGGCGCCTTCTTGGCCTTCTTCACCCTTGGGGTGAAAGGGTCAAGACGCGGCACGTGCTCGCCCGCCGTCCCGTGGATGGCCGCGTAGAGCACGCAGTCCGCCTGGTTCGCGATCACCGCGAGCCGCCCATCAGCCAGGTGCAGCACCAACGGGTTACCCACGTCGCCCCCCCCCCCGCGTGATCATGCGGCCTCCTCGTGTTGCGCCACCGCGAGGTCGCCGCGCGTGGCCGTGAGCCGTCCCTGTCCCTCGTGGATCGTTCCCAGATTGCTCAGCAGGCGCCATCCGGCGTAGCGCTCGGGGTGCGCCTTGCTGTCCAGCAGCGCCCAGCGGGCCGCATTCCGCTCCTCTGACTACGACGTCATTTCCGAGCGAGTAAGCCTGAGCACTCCCCAGAAACTCGCCGCTCTCGGCAAGCTCTGGGCGGGAGCCGCGATGGTCCGCGGCAAATGAAAGTCGCCGTCATCGGCGCGGGCCTTGCCGGCCTCGCGGCAGGCTGCGAGCTGACTGACCTCGGGCATACCGTCACGCTCTTCGAGCGGCGCCCGTGGGCCGGCGGCAAGACGTACTCCTTTTCCGACCAGGAGACGGGTGAACAGGTCGATAACGGGCAGCACGTCTTCATGGGCTGCACAACGGCCTATGCGGGGTTCTTGCGGAAGCTCGGCACCTACAAGCTCACCCGGCGACAGCGGCGCCTGCGCGTTGAGGTCTACAACGCCCGCGGCCAGCGCTCGGTGCTCGCCGCGCAACCGTTGAAGAGCCCGCTCCACCTCGCGCTCTCCTTTGCCGCGTACCGTCACATCGGCCCCGCAGATAAGGCGCGGATCGCCCGCCTCCTCCTCCGGGTGCAACGGATGGACCCGATGGCGCGTGAGGAGCTTCGCGGCGTGCTTTTCGCGGATTGGCTCCGCGGCCACGGCCAATCGGCGAGCGCGGTCCGCGACTTCTGGGATTTCATGCTCATCCCAACGCTCAACTGCCGCAGTGATGCCAGTTCCGCCGCGGA
>JANNSD010000080.1:0-59428 GCA_031402225.1 Gemmatimonadota bacterium
GTGGCCGGACTCCTCAAGGGGCAGCTGCGCGGTCGCGATCTCGCCGCCAGGATCGGGGGTGAGGAATTCGTGCTCTGGCTGCCCGACGTGAACTACGATGAGGCGCTCGCCGTGGCTGAACGGGTGCGAGACGCGCTGGAGACGTCGGAGTGGAACTGGAAGGGGACCCCCTGGCTGCTCACAGCATCGTTCGGCGTGGCGCAATGGCCCGAGACCAGCCGCCATCCCGACAACCTTTTCGCGCAGGCCGACGCCTCACTCTACGACGCGAAGCGGCGCGGCCGGAACCGGGTCAGCGGGGCCCGGACGGAGCCGATTCACCACTAGCCTCTCGCGCGTAACGGCGGACATGCGTATAATGAACCGTATCGTCTCGCAACGCGGTATGGCCTATTTCGCCTCTAACTGACCTGCCCGACTCGTCACCGCCCGCTCCCCGCCGGCGGGGGCGCCCCCGCAACGAGGGGCTGCGACGCACGATCCTGCGCGCCGCCGCGGCGCTGCTGGAGGAGCGGGGTGTCGATGGCGTTACCATCGAGGCCATCGCCGAACGGGCTGCCGTCGGCAAGCAGACTATCTACCGCCGATGGTCGTCCCGGGCGGCGGTGCTGGTTGAGGCATTCCTGTCCCAGGACGAGGTGACCGCTCCCATTCCCGACAGCGGCTCCCTGCGCCGGGACCTCGCCACCTTCGCGGGTGTGGTGTCGGCCTCGGCGAGCGATGAGTCGCTGCGCCGGAGTGTCGCTGGCCTTGTCGCCGCGAGCCATGCGGACCCCGAGGTCGGTCGACTGTTCCGGGAGCGGTTCGTGGCGCCCGCGCGCGCGTCGGTGCGCGAGCTCCTCGAACGCGGCGTGGGCCGGGGGGAGGTGCATCCGGACGTTGACCTCGAGGTGGTCATTGACGAGTTGCTTGGTGCGATCTGGTACCGGGCGCTCATTTCCGGTGGCCGGCTCGATCATACGTACGCCGAGAGCCTGGCGGCGGCGGTGGGGCAGGGGGTGACATCGCGTGACCGGACCCTGGACCAGCGGAAGCGTTCAGGCCGGCCGGGCGCGGTCGCCGAGCCGACCATCGACCTGTTTGGCGGCACCGAGCCCGACAACGAGCCCTAGGTGACCGACACGAAGGCTGGCGCCGGCGCCGAAACAGAGATCGGCCTCTTGGGCGCGCTTTCGATCGGCATCGGGGGCATCGTGGGCGGTGGCATCTTCGCCACCCTCGGGCTCGCGGTGTCTGACGCGCGCGGGTCGGCCTGGCTGTCGTTCCTCGTGGCCGGCGTCGTTGCCCTCCTCACGGCGTACTCCTATAGCAAGCTCTCGATCGCCTTCCCGAGCACCGGCGGCACGGTCGCCTTCCTGAACCGTGGCTTCGGCAGAGGTTTTCTCAGTGAGCGGCTGAGCACGCTGCTGGTGCTGAGCTACATCGTGATCATGGCGCTCTACGCGAATGCGTTCGCGACGTACGCAGCGCTGCTGCTGCCCGGCGGGTGGTCGCACCTGCAACCGTGGCTGGCGGCGGGGGTGCTGATCCTCCTTGGCGTGGCGAACGGCGTGATCCCGGCGGCGATGGACCGGTGGGAAGGGGTGCTCAATGTCGCGAAGCTCGTGGTACTCGGCAGCTTCATCGTGCTGGGATTGGCGAGCGGCGGGCTGTCGGCCGAACGGCTGGGTCCGGCGAGCTGGGTAGGGCCGGTGGACATCTTCGTCACCGGGATGCTGATCTTCCTGAGCTACGAGGGCTTCGAGCTGATCGCGAACGCGTCTCCCAGGGTGACGAACCGGGCGAAGACGCTGCCGGCCGCGTTCTACGGCAGCGTGGTCGTGGCGATGCTGCTCTACATCTCGATCGTGGTGGTTTCGGTTGGGCACCTGCCGTTTGAGCAGCTCGAGGCGCAGAGGAGCGTTGCGATCTCGGCGGTGGCCGAGGCGTTCATGGGCCACTTCGGGTTCGGCTACATGGCGGTGGGTGCGGTGGTGGCGGCGGTGTCGGCGATCAATGCCGACATTTTCGGCTCGACGCGACTCATGGGGATGCTGGCGGAGAAAGGGCCGCACCGGTGGAAGCGGGCAGGGACGGTGTTCGGCGGGCATCCGTGGAAGCTGGTGCTGCTCACTGGCGCGGCGGTGATCGCCACCACCACCATGAACCTGCACGCCCTGTCTGCGGTGTCGAGCGCGGGCTTCCTGATGGTGTTCGCGGCGGTGAATGCCGCGAACGCGCGGCTGGCGGCGGAAACGGAGAGCCATCGCTGGGTTTCGCTGGTCGGCGCCATGACGTGCCTGGCTGCGCTGGGGGCAATGCTGGTGCAGCTTGGCGGGCGGGAGGCTCACCGGCACGAGGCGCTGATCATCGTGGGCATGGCGGTGCTGCCCTTCCTGCTCCGGCCGCTCGACGCCGCCCTGCGACGGGCAGTGTCAAGGCTGCGCGCCGGGACAGGCGAGTGATCCTTGCCGGGTCACTCGCCACGTAGCGAAAGGCCCTCAGCAATCGTAAACAAGGCCTTGGAGATACCCGCAACATTGGGCACGCGTCCCGCCTTTCGATCGTCGATTCGGAGCCCGATGTAAGTCGCTGCATAGGGGCTCGGGCTCGGCCGCAACGCGCCGCTCTGCATGTCGCTCAATTCGAGCGCTGGGTTCACTCATGCTCCGTGCCCCCTGCCTCTGGATGCTCGATCGTGGTCTCGCATGGGATTCGTATCAGGGTACGTAGTTGCAGGCCGCGTCGAACCCGCATCCTTCGTACACGTTGTGCAGGTCATCGCGGATGATGTGGGCCGACCCATTCGCCTTGCGCGGATCGATGGTCAGGTCCTGGGTGAGCGCCTTTGTCTCGAACTTCCACCCCGCCGGAAGCGTCAACTTGCTGCCAAGTTGCGGCAGCTGCGCGAATGTCAGGCCCTTGTCGACCTCGGTGGCGTACGACTGCATGACCCATGTCTTGCCATCGGGCGTGCGCAGGAGGAATACGGTGCTGCCCTTCTTGTAGAGGTATTTCGACTCGCGCTGGATCTGTACGCCCTCGTACGGCTTGGCGACCGCGCCGCGCATCTGCTCGGGCGACATGGAGGCCATCCAGGTAGCCTTCACGCCGTTGAAGTCCACCGTCTCGCCTACCTTGTACACCCAGTTTTCATCCATCACCCAGTGGCGCCGTGACGACTGGGGCGTGGGGTTCAGGTACACGCCAGCTGCGTTCAAGGCGCCTGCCAGCTGCTTTTCGTCGATCGCGGCGAACTGGTCGGGGGGGCATCCACCTTCAGGCCCGCTGGTACCAGTCGTGTTGTAGAACTGGGCGAGGACGTTGGGCGGCGTGCCGACGACCGGCGCAATCTCGCAGTACGCGTAGTCGCGAGCCTTGCCAGTGTGCACCTCCTTGCCGGCGATCGCCCCTGGCTTGAGCTGGATCGATTGTGCCTGGGCCATGGCTGCCGAGATCGTCGTCATCGCGGCTGCGACAACGATCCCGACAGCAACGCCGGAAGTGGATGGGGCGAACTTCATCGTGCACTCCTTTCGCGGGTCATTGAAGTAACAGCTTGGTGGGCCGGTCAAGCCTCTAACTATAATGCGCTACAGGCTGTCACTGTTTCAGAACATGGGCGAAATCGTGTTTGAACCAGTCGGAGCAGTCACGTGGCATCACGCACGGCGCCTCGAGTTCCATATAGCCTGGATGCACTCCAGCGAGTCAGTCTGCTCAGCGGTCTTCCGGCCCTGCTCGCGGAGTATGGCGTTCCCTTCGAGCGGGCCGTCGACGGCTTGCCGGTCGACCCGAAAGCCTTTGACGATCCGGACGAGCGGGTACCCCATTGGGTCGCCAGTCGCGTGCTGGGCAGGGCGGCGCAACTCTCCGGTCGTCCGGACTTAGGGCTCATTCCGGGTTCTCGCTACGACCATCGCAGCCTCGGGGTTCCCGGTCAGTTGCTGCAGCACTCGCCAACACTCGAGTCTGCCCTCGACGCCTTCGTGTCGATGCAGCACAGCAACTCGCGCGGGGCTGCGGCCTATCTGCCCCGCTATGGCGACACGGCCATCTTCGGCTATGGTGTCTATGATCGCGACGCCACTGCTCATGAACAGATCTACGCCCTGATCATGGCGCTGGCCTTCAACATCGTTCGCACACCTACGGGCGGATCGGCCAGGGCTTCCAAGGTGCTTCTTTCAACCCGTCCGCCCACTGACCCGACGCCATTTTCCAGCTGGTTTGGTGTTCCCGTTCACTTCTCGCAAACCCAGTCGGGACTGGTACTCTCGCGGCGTACACTCAACGCTCGAATCCCCGGCGCCCGACCCGAGGAACTGGAACGCCTGATGCGCCTCGCCGCCCAGGCAATCCCGCCAAGTGATCGCGTCTGGACGGATCGGGCAAAGCCCTTCTCCGCCCCATGCTCCTGTGTGGCGAGACGACGATTGCCTCGGCGGCAACACGCCTTGGCCTGTCGGTTCGCACGCTATCGCGTCGGCTGGCGGGGGAACACATGACCTTCCAGCGGGTCCTCGACGAGGTTCGCTTCGCCATGGCAACTGAGCTGCTGGCAATTACCGATCTGCCGGTCGGCGACATTGCCGATGCGCTGTCCTATGCCGCGCACGCCTCTTTCGTGGACGCGTTCCGGCGCTGGACGGGAACGTCTCCTTCGCGGTGGAGGGAGGAGGTGCGCGCGAGACCGGAATCCTCGGCTGGAAGAGGCTCAGGCCCCAGTCAGTAGAGAGTCGACGCCGTGGCCCGGGCTGCGGGCCCGGCGTCAACTCCCCTGCGGCTTGTCTATTGCGACTGCTTCTGGGCCTTCATCGCCTGCTGCATCTGCTGCCAGCCGGCATACTGCTCGCCCGTAAGCACGCCCTTGAGGCCGGTGTTCCAGTCATCCATGGCGCCCTTGAGCGCCTTGTCCTCCTTGAGGGTCCTGCCGCCCTTCGCCTTGATCTCGGAGATGGTCGTCATGGCGGAGGTGTTGATCTGGCTCACCTGGGGTACCTGGGCCGGAGTCAGCTTCAGCTCCGCGGTCATTTTCTGCGTGAGGGCTGCGGCCTGCTGCTGCGGGGTCGGCGGCGCGGCCGGCGCCTGGGCGTGACCGGTCGCGGCAACGGTGCCGGCGAGGACGAGCGTGGCTACAAGGGACGTGAGGCGTGACATGTGCAGGAAGCTCCAGAGGGGTGGAGAAGTTTAACGGACGCAGGAAGATCGGCGTGCCATTATGTTTCTGCCAGCCCGGGGGCGATCGGCTTCGACGGGTCAGATGAAGGAATGGCAGCGTGCCCAGGTCCAAGATCCTGGCTAAACCACTTGGAACGATTCAAACGCCAATTCTGATCTGGCGCTGGCTGCGTAAGCTGAGCTAACGCTCGCTTCACGCACCTTCGGCAACGAAGCCCGTCCGGGGCGCCGGTGTCGAATCGCAAATCCGGGCTGGCTGGCTCCGGGGTCCCAACGGAGTCGGCGAGATCTTCTGGGAATAGACGCTCAGAGGGCTGGTCAGTCACCAGCTGAGCGCGACGGCGAGAAGGCTGGCCTACGCACGTAGACGCTGTTTTGGAGCCTGTCTCGGACCAGGGTTCGATTCCCTGCGCCTCCACTCGAGCGAAAGAGGGCCAACCATCCGGTTGGCCCTCTTTTGCTTTTCCACAACCGGCGGCATCTTGAGCGCGGGCGGGGGAGGGCAAGAGACTTCAAGTGGTTTCTCACCCGGTTCTCAAATGCACTCTGGGAGAATGGCAACCCGAAAGCGCTGAAAGTCTCCATTCTCAATTAAGTCATAAAATACTGTAATAGTTGATGTTAACGTCGGCAACCTAATGTAATATCTCGGGGTGACCATGACGGTGGATCTGCTCGCGGATCAGGTGCAATCGGTCGAGGCCATACGGCAATCATTCCCGGCGTTGGCCCGCCGGCACGCAGGCCAGCCGGTGGCCTACTTCGACGGGCCGGGTGGCACGCAGGTGCCCCGGCCGGTCATCGACGCCATGGCCGACTACCTGGCCCACCACAATGCGAACACCCACTGGGCCTTCCCCACCAGCGAGGAGACCGACGCGATCATCCAGGCGGCCCGGGGGGCCCTGGCCGACTTCCTCAATGCCGACGCCGACGAGGTGGCGTTCGGGGCGAACATGACCACCCTGACCTTCCACCTCGCCCGGGCGCTGGGCCGACGCTGGGGCGCCGGAGACGAGGTCGTGGTCACCGAACTGGACCACCACGCCAACGTTGCCCCGTGGCAGGCGGTGGCCAAGGAGCGGGGGGTAACCCTCAAGGTGGTCCCGTTCCGGCCGGACACGGGGGAACTCGACTGGGAGGCCATGGGACGGGCCATCGGACCCAAGACCCGCCTCCTCGCGATCGGGGCGGCGTCCAACGCCCTGGGCACCATTACCGATGTGGTCCGGGCCCGGGAGTTGGCTCGGGAAGTCGGCGCCCTGGTCTTCGTCGATGCCGTGCATTTTGCCCCCCACCGCCTGGTGGATGTCAGGGCCCTGGGGTGCGACTTCCTGGCCTGCTCGACCTACAAGTTCTACGGCCCTCACTTGGGCGTTCTCTACGGTCGGCGCGACCGGATCGGGTCGCTCGACCTTCCCAAGCTCGAGCCGGCGCCGGACACGGTGCCCGAGCGGCTGGAGACGGGAACACAGAACCACGAGGGCATTGCTGGCGCCGGCGCGACCGTCGAGTGGCTGGCATCGCTGGCGGCCGGCGGCGGGACCCGGCGGGAGCGGCTGGCACGGCTGTATGCGGCGCTGCACGAGCGGGAGGATGCGCTCTTCGGGCGGCTTTGGGATGGTCTCGGCGGCATCAGCGGCGTGACCCGCTACGGCCCTCACCCCAAGCGCCCACGCACCGGCACGGTGTCCGTCAGCATCGCAGGAGTGTCAGCTCACGACGCGGCCGTGGCACTCGCGGCTGACGGCCTCTATGCCTCCAGCGGCGACTTCTACGCGACCACCGTCGTCCAGCGACTGGGCTTTGCCCGCACGGGACTGCTCCGGCTTGGGCTGTCGATCTACTCGACCGCGGATGAGGTGGACCGGGTGCTGGCGGGGGTGGAGAGAATAGCGGCGGGTAGGCGGGTAGGCGGGTAGGCGGCAAGGCGGCAAGGAAACTGCCGCCCTGCTCGACCTTTGCTACTTGACCGGAATGGCTACCCGCGTCGTCTGCCACTCGAGCACCAGGGACTTGGTCTTCTCGGCGTTGGGCTCGGCCGTAAAAGTGAGCTTCTCCACTGGGGCCTTGAGCGTCTCCGCCTTCACCTTGCCGCGGCCAACTTCCTGCTTCTGTACCGCCGATGTGTAGCTGCCCTCGTCGCCCCACTGCGTGATCGAGCGGTTCACGATGATCTCCCATTCCTTCTCGCCGGGCACCGTGTAGATGGAGTACGTGCCGGCCTCGACCTTCACCCCGGCAATGTCCAGTGGCCCGGTGGTGTGGATCATTGTTGGTTCATTCGATCCGGTACGCCAGATCTTCCCGTAGGGCACCGACTCGCCGCCAATCATCGTCCGTCCCTTGAGCGAGGGCCGGCTGTAGCACAGCTTGACGTCGCTCTTCTCCACCTTGAACGAGATCGAGTCGAGCGGGCTCGCTCGCTTGCTGAGGGAGAGCCTGTCGGTGTTCATGGTAATGCAGCCGCCGACGGCAGGTGTGGGTGTCGGCAGTGGGCCAAGCAGCGAAGCCAGTGCGGCAAGCAACAGCATTGTCGGTTCCCTCCCGGATGGTGAAAGGCTCAGGCCGCGGAGATCGCGGCGTGGGCGGTGGTAGCGAGAAGCAGTGCGTCGTCGGGCGTGTCGGCCAGGCAGGTCAGGTGACCCATCTTCCGTCCGGCACGGGGCTCCGCCTTGCCATAGAGATGGAGGCGCACGCCGGGCAATGCCAGTGCCCGGTCCCAGCGGGGCGTGCCGTGCGCCCATGAATCGCCGAGGATGTTCACCATGCAGCAGGCACTGAGCAACTCGGGCTCACCCAGCGGCAGGCCGGCCATCGTGCGCACCTGCTGCTCGAACTGGTCGACGCTGCAGGCATCGATGGTGTAGTGCCCGCTGTTGTGCGGCCGCGGTGCCAGCTCGTTGACGTGGAGTTTCCCGCCATCGGCCACGAACATCTCCACCGCCAGGACCCCGACGTACTGCAGCGAGGCGGCCACCTCGACGGCCAGGGCCATCGCCTGCGCCCCCACCCCTGGCGCGACGCGGGCCGGTACCGTCGAGGTGTGCAGAATGCCGCGGCGATGCACGTTCTCGGCGGGCGGGAAGGCGGCCACCGCGCCGTCCCGCCCACGAGCCAGCACGACGGAAATCTCCCGCTCGAGGTCCAGCTTCCGCTCCAGGATACAGGGAACGCCGCCGAGGTGCCGATAGGCCTCCGCCGCGTCCTCTGCGGCGCCAATGAGCGCCTGCCCCTTGCCGTCATACCCCAGGCGACTGGTCTTGAGCAGGGCGGGCACGCCGATTGCCTTGATGGCCCCGGTGATATCGGTCGCCCGCGGCACCCGCGCGAACGGCGCCGTGAGGAAGCCCGCGCTCGCGAGGAAGCCCTTTTCGGCGATGCGATCCTGGGCAATGGCGACCGACGCCGGGGCGGGGCTCACCGGCACCCTGGCGGCGAGGCGCTCCAGCACCGGTGCCGGGACATTCTCGAATTCCGTGGTGATGGCCGCGCACTGCTCGGCGAGCTGGTCGAGGGCCGCCGGGTCGTCGTACGCGGCAATGATCTGGTGATCGGCCACCTGGCCGGCGGGACTGCGGGGATCGGGCTCCAGCACCACGACACGGTAGCCCATGACGCGCGCCCGGAGCGTGAACATGCGCCCGAGCTGCCCGCCACCCAGCACGCCCAGAGTGGCGCCCGGCAGGATCAAGTGGGGTCCGGCAGCGAAAGGCCGAGGACGCGCGCGGTCTGCGCTTCGCGCAGGGTAGCAAGCCGCTTCGCGAGGGCGGTGTCGCCCAGAGCCAGGATCGCGGCCGCATAGAGCGCCGCGTTGGTGGCGCCGGCCTCACCGATGGCGAACGTGGCGACGGGAATGCCGGCGGGCATCTGGACGATCGACAGGAGCGAATCGAGTCCCTTGAGCTGGCGCGAACTGACCGGCACGCCGAGAATCGGGAGCGCGGTCTTGCTCGCGAGCATGCCGGGAAGATGGGCCGCACCGCCGGCACCCGCGATGATGCACTTGAGGCCGCGGGCTGCCGCACCGCTGGCGTACTCGAAGAGCAGGTCGGGTGTGCGGTGGGCGGAGACGACGCGCGATTCCCAGGGGATGCCGAGCTGGGTCAGCTGGCGTGCGGCTGCCTGCATGGTTTCCCAGTCGGAATCACTGCCCATGACAATGCCGACGAGCGGTTGCGGCATGAGATCCTCAGCGACACGTGTGGGTGACGAACAGCCGAGCGCGGAGAAATAAGGGGAGGCAACGGGAGCACGCAATGCCATCCAAGGTAATGGAGACTGCGCCGGAGACGGCGCCAGCGACTGACACAGTGTTCGAGCGCGACCTGTACATGCTCGCGCCGCTGAAGCTGCCCAAGGGCCAGCAGTACGCCGTCGGCTCGTCTGACGGGCAGATGCTGCTGCTCGTGAAGCGCCATCCCAACGGAAGTCGAGCCCTGGCAGCTGCTGCCAGCATCGCGGCGGGGCTGATCATTCTCGGTTTCACAAGCTCCTTCGGCGACAGCCTGGGCGGGCCGGTGATCAAGTGGTCGGCGGTGGTGCTGGGCGCCGGGCTGGGATTCCTCGCCGCGGTCGCGGTATATCCGGCGCTCTTGGGAAACCGCCTTGCCACCTTCAGCCGGAAGGAGCGCCCGTCGGAGAAGGTGCTGGAGGTGAAACAGGCCGATCGGTCGCGCGCGTTCGAGGTGTCGTGCGCCATCACGGGAGCCAAGGGCCGGCTGCTCGGCACGGCCCGGCGGAACTACCTGGCCTCGCTGCTGCGCACCCAGTGGGTGCTCTTTGGTGCTGCCGGCGCGCCGATGGTCGTGGCGCGGGAGGCCTCGATGGGCCGCGCGATCGGCGCCCGGCTGTTCGGCTGGGCTGTTCCCACGCTGCGGTCAAACTTCGAGCTGATGTCGCCGGGTGGTGCGCCGCTTGGCCTGCTGGAGCGGCGGGAACTGGTGCAGGGCCGAGTGATGTTCGACCTGCGGCAGGGCGGGCGGGGGGGACTCGATCCGCAGCTGGGGCTGGCGCTCGCCGTGCTCATCGACCTCGACGAGCGGTAGGCGGCGCTGGCGTCGGACACTCAGACTGTTGCCTCCACGGAGCTGCCGATTTCCGCCGCGCGTCGCGCCGCACCTGCGCGATGACTCAGTTCCCAGACGGAATGCCACCCGATGGACTCGAACCAGCCAACCGCTTCGCGCCCACGACCGAGCTGGCGCAGCAGCTCGGCACGCAGCAGGCGACTCTCCACGCCGGCAAAGACCGGTGACGCCATGGCGTGCTGGAACCAGACTTCGGTGTGAGACCCTTCAAGCGAACGCAACCCGCCAGCCTGATCGCCCTGCCCTGATCGCAGCGTTGCCTGGAGGGTGCGGAGCATGTTTTCCGTCAGCACTTCGGCACCCTCAGGCACGGCGAGTTCGGCCAGCTCCTCCGACCAGCGGGCCGTCGCGGACAGGTCGCCACGGCGCGCCGCCACCAGGCCGGCCACGTGGGCGCGGATGTGGCCGTACAGCCCGTCATGCAGCATCATCGGCAGACTGACGCGCGCCAGCTCCGCGCCGGCGTTCCATCGTTCCAGTTCCTCCTGCAGCACGTCGAGCTGGCCTGCGGTACAGGGAAGCGCGCCGGTGGCAGCCCGCAGTCCGCGCACCGTGAGTGACCACGCGGGATCGAGCTCCCCGGCGATTTCGTAGTCCCTGACCGCATCGGTCGGGCGATCCTGCGCGAGTGCGGCCTCGGCCAGAAACAGGTGCCCCAGTGCCCTCAGTTCCGTCGAGGGCACGCGCGGAATCACCTCGCGCGCGATCGACTCCACCGACTCCAACCGGCCCGAAAATAGTGCTGCGTCGGCCAGGATGACGCCGACCGCGAACATCCGCGCGGACCTGAAGTCGCCCGCGATCCGCAGCAACTCAACGAGGTCGCCGCGGCGGAAGGCGCGCATGGCCCGCAGCGTAAGAGCCTGTTCGCTCGCTGGCGAAAGCTCGACGACGCGGTCGACATACAGGTCGAGGGTTGCATCCTCTCCCTCCATCGCAGCGATGCGCGCAAGCTTGCCGAGCGCCCCGACATGTGAGCCATCAAGGGTCAACGCGCGCTGCAGGGCCGGCCGTGCCTCGACGAGGCTGCGCCCGCGGCAGGGATTGCCATGGAAGAGCACATCGCCGAGCAGGTACCAGGCCTCGACGTTCTCGGGGTGCTCCGCCACCACCGCGGCGTAGCGCTGCTCGGCGAGCGCGAGCCGGCCATGCAGCCACGCGTCCTGCGCCTCGATCATCGTGCGCGCACCCGCGGCGAGCGTGCCGGTCGACGCGCCGGCGGTGCGGCACGCCTGGCGCGCGGGACCGATCATCGCCGCGGCTGCACGCGTCCCTGCCAACCGGTAATGCGCGTGCGCGAAGCCGGCGTCGAGCTCCACCGCACGCTCGAAGGCGGCCATGGCGCGGGTATGGCGCCCCAACCGGAAATCGTGTTCGCCCTGCAGGAACGCCTTGAGGGCGGGCCACGAGCCACTGGTTCGGGCGGCGAGGTGCGCAGGATAGGTAGCGGGTGCCTGGCTCAGCAGCGTGACGAGGCCTCGTGCCAGTTCATCGACGACGCCGAAGAGTCCGTCCTCGCCTGTCGCCTCGGCCTCCACCCGCCCCACCTTGCCGTGACCAGTGCGGTGGAGCGAGGCGCTGACCCGGATGCGGTCGCCCGCCCGAATCACGGTGCCAGTCACCAGTAAACCGACACCCACCGCGAAGGCATCGGTGTCACCGCCGCCGGAGGCGTCGAGATCGGGTAGCGGCGCGGCGAGTACGGCGCGCGGATCCACCGTGCGGAGGTCACCCGCACCGTCGAGCGCGTTGCTGAGCAGGTCGATCATTCCCTCGCGCAGGTACTCGAGGTCGCGCGCGCCACGCACGACGAAGGGGTAGACGGCAAGCACGTTGCCGGCGACCGGTGACGCGGTGGGTGCGGGGCCCTGGGTGGCGGGTGGGGCGCCGGGGGCTCGACGCGCTGGTCGCGGAGTGGCGTTGGTGGCACCCGCCCGTGCCCGGATGGCAGCCGCCAGCGCCGCCGTATCCGGTGATGGTTCGAGTTCGAGGTCGCGCGCAAGGCGCACCGCAAAGTGGTCGAACTCGCGGATGGCACCAGCAGTATCCCCGACCGCCTCGAGAACCGTGAGCAACCGGCGCACCCCACGATCCTCGTGCGGTGCCAGCTCGACCGCGCGTCGTGCCAGGATCGCGCCTGCGGCCGTCGGCCCCGTCGCGTCGCACGCGGCCCACGCCGCCCGGCCTGCCCCTGCGCGCAGTCGGTTCCTCTCGCTGTCCAGCCACTGCTCCATCCCCGGCGCCCCCGCCACGAAGAACCCCTCGAGCAAGTCGCCACGGTAGAGCTCGAGCGCCTCCTGATGACGCCCGGCCGCCAGGGCCTGCTCAAAGGACGTCACGTCGCACCAGAGCGCATCGGGCGTGATCCCGACGTCGTCCTCACCCCGCGACACGATTACGTCATCACCGCACGCCCGGCGAAGGAAATAGAGCGAGCGGCGGAGTGCGCCACGGGCGTGCTCCGCGTCCAGGTCGGGCCAGAACAGCCCGAGCAGGGAGTCGCGCCGGCGAAAGCCGCCGGTTGGCGTGAGTGCGAGGTAGGCCAGGAGGGCGAGGCGCTTGGGCTGCTGCAGGACGGCACGGATCTCCGCACCCGATGGATCCAGGAAGTCGAGCGAGCCGAGCAGCCTCAGCTGCAGCATGCGCCGGCGCTCCGTAAACCGCGCCGTGACCTGCTCCACCAGGAGCGAGTCACGGCGCGGTCCACAGGCAGGGGACGGGGGCGTTGCATCGTCCGAACGTACCCGCCGACCAGCCGCATGGCAAACGGGTGCACCCCGACTTGACGCGACCTTGACCCCGCGAACGCACCGTGTCGGCGTCGCGCAACCCTGGCGATTGGCGCGTACCACCCGGACTGGAGGCACCATGTCTGTCACGATCGCCGCTGCTGTCAGGCTTGCCGCGGGCCTGCATGCGGCCACCTGGGGCGTCTTCAAGGACGCGCCACACGAGGGATTCCACTGGTCGCGCTTGGTCCGCAGCCCGGTGATCGGACTCGCGGCGGCACTCGTGCTGGACGCGCTGCTGTCGTGGCCACCGGGCCCTGGCGGCGCGGTGCGGCTGTTCGGTGCGGCCTACACCGTCGAGCGATTCATCGTCGAGACGTGGAAGACCTTTTTCCGCGTCGAGGACCAGTCCAAGTACACCATCCCGATGCAGCTCGCGGTACGCGGCAAGCCGGTGCGGAGCGCCGCCGTCCGGGCCATCCTCGGCGTGATCTACTTCTCGGGCGGGTTCGGCGTGCTCGCTGGCGTTCGCTGGCTAGGGAACGGTGAATCGGACAGCTGGCTGCTGGTGGCACTGCTGGGCAGTGCGGGCGGGTGGATCAGTGCGTTCGGCGGTGCGTGGAAGGATGCGCCGATCGAGGGATTCGAGACCTTCAAGTTCTTCCGCAGTCCCGGCGTCGCGTTCGGCTATGCGCTGCTCCTGTCGCAGCTCACACCCGATCCGGGCATTGTCATGCTGGCTGCGACCGGTCTCACCATCGCCTCGCTCGAGACCTGGAAGAAGTTCAGCCGTCCCAACGAGCCCGGCGGCAAGTTCGCCGGCAAGCCGATCCCCTTCCCGGAGATGCTGCGGCACCGCTACCGGCTCGTGCCGCTGTATGCCGCCATCACGGGCGGCGTTGCCCTGGCGCTGGCCACTGCCGTCGTCGCCTCGCACTCAGGTGCCTGCAGTGGCTGCACCGCCTCGCGGCCCGCGATCAGCGGGACGGTACCATGATCGACGCGACGGACCGGCAGGAATGGGACGCCATCGTGATCGGCAGCGGCTTCGGCGGCGCGATGGCGGCGCACGTGCTGGTGCACGCCGGCTGGCGCGTGCTCATGCTCGAGCGCGGCGGCTGGGTGCCCCGCGGGCCGGCCAGCTGGAGGCCAAGCCAAGCCGGCATGGTATCGCCGTTCTACTCGACCGAGTCGAGCTACCACGTCGAGGAGGGTCGGCGCACCAGTGAAGCCGGCGGGATGTTCTGTGTGGGCGGCCCGTCGGTGTTCTACGGCGGTGCGTCGCTGCGCTATCGCGAAGCCGACTTCACGCCCGACCCGCTGATCCACGGCGTGTCGGGCGCCCGGTGGCCGATGGCGTACGCGGACGTTGAGCCGTTCTACACCAGGGCCGAGCAGCTGCTTGGCGTCGTCGGCACGACGGGGGAGGATCCGCACGAGCCCCCGCGCAGCGCGCCATACTCCGCCGCACCATCACCGCTCGCGCCGCTGTCGCTGCGGCTGTTCGACGCGGCGCGGCGGCTCGGACTGCACCCGAGCCGGGTCCCGGTGGCGATCGACCAGCGGGGCCGTTGCGTGGCCTGCAGTGCCTGTGACGGCTTTGCCTGCGCGGTGGGTGCGAAGAACGACGTGGCCACGAGAATCATCGCGCCGCTGCTGCGGCAGGGCCTGGTGTTGCGGTCCGGTACCGTGGTGACGCGGCTGGTGGAGTGGGGCGGCCGCATCGGAGCCGTGGAGGTGATCGACCATGACAGTCGGCGGATCCACCGATTGCGGGCCCGGCATGTCATCCTCGCTGCGGGGGCGCTTGCGACGCCGCACCTCCTGCTCGCGTCCGGGCTGGAGGAGCGGAGCCCCGCGCGTGAGGCGGTGGGCCGCTACCTGACGCGTCATTGCAACCGTGTGGTGTTCGGCGTGTTCCCGGCGCGCCCCGATCGGGGACATCGATTCGTGAAGCAGGTGGCCATTACCGACTTCTACTTCGGCCACCAGTGGACCGGCGCGGGCAAGCTCGGGGTGCTCCAGCAGATGGCGGTCCCGCCGCTGTCGGTGGTGGCGCAGCATATCCCGCGGTGGATGGTCCCCGCGGCAGGGCAGGTCCTGTCGCGCTCGGCGGCGCTGCTCGGCATCGCCGAGGACGAGCCGCAGCATCGCAACGGGGTGACCATCGACCGGTCAGACCATGACCGCTTCGGCCTGCCCCGGCTGACGGTGCATCACAAGTACACCAGGCGGGACCGTCAGGCCGCTGACGCGCTGGCGCGCTGTGCCCGTCGCATCCTCCGCGAGGCGGGCGCCGTGACCTGCTTCTCCCGCACCATCAGCACCTTCTCGCACGCCCTCGGCACCGTCCGCATGGGCGATGATCCCGCGACGGCACCGCTCGACGCCGCCGGTCGCTACCGCGGTGTCGAAAACCTGCACGTCATGGATGGCAGCGCGCTGCCGACATCGGGTGGCGTGAATCCCAGCCTCACGATCGCCGCGAACGCCCTGCGCTGCGCGACACGCCTGGCCTCGGGCACGTCCCGTTCCTTCTTCCGACAGGAGACGCCCCATGAACACGTCGCTTAGTATCGCGATGCTGGGTTGTGGCCACATCGCGAGACAGCATAGCCACATGCTGCGGTCGATCGCACCCGGAGTGAGACGGTACGGTGCGAGCCGGTTTCCGGCGCGGGCCGAGGACTTCGCTCGTGAGACAGAGGCCAGCGGTTGGTTCCCCAGCTACGATGACGCGCTGGGCGCCGCGCACATCGATGTTGTCCTGGTGGCCACGCCGCCGCTGCATCACCTCAACCTGACGCTGCGCGCCCTGGCCGCCGGCAAGCATGTGATCGTGGAGAAGCCGGCGTTCCTCTCGCCGGCCGATTGTCAGGCCGTCGCCACGGCGGCCGCGACCGCCGGTCGCCTGGTGCTGGTGGCCGAGAATTATGCATACAAGCCGCTGGCGGGCGTGCTGCGGGATGTCATCGGCAGCGGCGAACTGGGCGATGTCCGATTCGTGGTGCTGAACGCGCTGAAGCGCCGCAAGGCGAGCGACTGGCGGGATGACAGCGAGCTTTCCGGCGGCGGGGCGCTGTTCGAAGGGGGCGTTCACTGGATCGATCTGCTGGCGAACATGGGCCTGACCGTTGAAGGCGTACAGGGCTACTGGCCCGGCGACCAGCGCGGTGACGAACGGAGCATGATGGTGGTGGCGCAGTACGAACAGGGCGGCGTGGGCGTACTGCTCCACTCGTGGGAGTCGCCGGCGCTCCTCCATGGCCTGCGGCTCTCGAAGGTGACCGGCACCCGCGGCAGCATCACGTTCGAGTCCAATGGCCTGTTCGCGTTCGTCCGTGGCCGGCGTACCCGGCTTGTTGTGCCCTCCCTGCGCGACATCGGGGGCTACCGGGCGATGCTCGGCGACTTCGTCCGTGTGCTCACCCGCGGCGGCGAGCCACTCATGACGCTCGCCCGGGCCGAGCATGCCCTGCGACTGATCCGCGAGGCCTACGCCACCAGTGGGGTAACGACCTCTGCCGTACCGCTGGTGCGCCAGCTGGTGCCGTGCGCATGACCGCCGCGGCCAGCCTCCTCGTACGTCCCTACGGCGACCGTCGCTGGGACGGGATCCTCCGGGGTACCGGCGTCATGGCAGCGCTCGGTATTCCGCTGGTGATCCTCGCGCCGGCGACGGCGCCACTGCTCGTGTTCGTGCTTGCCACGCTCTGGACCCATGGGCCGCTGGCCATGTTCATGCCGGCGGCCTACGAGCCGATCCTGGCCCACTACGGCGGCCTGTACCCACCGGTCGAGATTGCGGCGATCGGGACTGCCGCGGACCTGGTGGTGGAGTACGTCGACTATCACGTCTTTCGGGCGCTCAGCCGGGGCGCGCACGCTCGGCGCGCCCTGAATCACAGTATGGTGCAGCGGGCCCTTCGCTGGTTTAGCCGCGCTCCTTTCCTCACGACGTTTGTGTTTGCATTGACGCCGTTGCCCGACTGGGCCGTCCGGTTCGTGGCACCTGCCGCGGGCTACCCGGTGCAGCGCTACCTGCTCGCCATGGGCCTCGGACGGTTTCCCAACTTCCTGCTGTTTGCGACCGCAGGGACCTTCTGGCACCCGGGCCCGCGCGTGCTGGCGATGTTGCTCTGCGTGTCGTTTTCCCTTGGCGTGGTGGTGGTGCGCCGGCAGCGGAGGACCGCATGACGACGCTCATGCTGCTACTCGCGCTCGGGACGATACCCGAGCAGCGCCAGATTGCCGTCGCACCGGCCGAAACGTTGTCAGTGGAACTGTGGGGTCTGCCGGGCGAGCCGACCGTCGTCCTGATCGCCGATTTCCTCGGCTCGGCCTACACCTTTCGGCATGTGGCGGCAACGCTCGCTGAGGCAGGGTACCGCGTCGTGGTGGTGGAGCCGCTGGCGGTCGGCACCTCCTCCCGGCCGAAGAAGGCGGACTACTCCCTGAGTGCGCAGTCACGGCGGGTCGCTGCAGTACTCGACAGTTGCGGGATCACGTCGGCCATCGTGGGCGCGCAGGGAACCAGCGGCGCGGTGGCGATACGGCTGGCTGCCGCGCGGCCCGATCTCGTGACGCGCCTGGTATTGCTCGAGGGCGGTGGCGCGTCGCGGGCTGCCGGTCCCGGCTTCCGCCGCGCCATGGAGAACTCGGCTGGGCTGCAGTTCTTCCCCGGGCTGATGCGCGCCGCCATCAGGAAGGGAATGATCGCGGCATCGGGAGATGCCTCCTGGGTCACGGACGCGGCCGTGCACGAGTACACCCGCGGCGGCACCATCGACATGGCGGCAACGGTGGACGCGTACCGCGCCATCGCCAAGGCACGGGACCCGGATGACATCGCTGACCGCGTGGCCGAGGTCAGGGTCCCGGTACTGCTACTGCTCGGCGGCGCGAAGCACAGCGCGGGGCCGCCGACGGATGAGGTTCGCATGCTGGTGGCCGGGCTCGTGGCGCTCAGCATCGACACGGTACCGGGCGGCGGGCACCACCTCGCCGAGGAGCGCCCCGATCTGGTCATCGAGGCGTTGATGGGCAGGCCACCGCTGAGCGTCAGCCGGGCGACCCCATAGCCAGGTCACGGATAGGGGACGGCCGCGCGGCATCTTGTGGCCCATGTCCTTCTCCCGTCCAGCACTGGTTCGGTCCGCGGCCCGCCTGGGGTCGGCAGGCCTGCTGTGCGTGGCCGTGGTCCTCAGTGGCTGCGCAACCAGTTGGAAGACACGGCAGGCTGCCCCAGAGGAGGTGCTGCGGTCGACGGGAGAGACCGAGGTACAGGTCATCCTCACAAACGGCGCGCGCGTCGTCCTGCGGGATCCGGGCGTGGAGGGCGACAGTCTGGTCGGGTGGTCGAAGCCCAAGCCTGCGGAGCTTCCCGAGCGACAGGCGTTCGCCCTGGCCGATATCCACGCCCTCGCTACCAGGAAGAACAACGTCCCCCTCAACCTCACGCTCGGACTGCTCACGGGAACTGCCGTCGCCTTCGGTCTGGCGGGTGGAATCCGGCTCCTCTGCTACTCCGCCGGGTGCGACTGATGCGCGCGCGTCGCGGAATAGCGTGGGTCCTCCTCCTGCTCTCATGTGGGTCGTCGGGGTGTGGGGCATGGAGGCAGGTCTCGGTGTCCCCTGCCGCGCTCGCGGCTGAACCGAAGGAGATGCGTGTCACGCGCCTCGATGGCACGCGGTTGATCCTGTACGACCCCCAAGTGACAGCCGATTCGATCATCGGAAACGCAGGGGACCACCGCGTGGCGATGTCCCTCGAGGAGGTGAGTCGCCTCGCGGTGCCATCGGCGTCCAGGAGCCAGCTCGAAGCGGGTACGACCTTCGTTGGTGCGGCCTTCGCAGCGTTCGGGATCTGGCTCGCCATCGCACTGGTGTCCAATTGAGGTCGCGTGTGATCGTCGGGTTGCTTGTACTTGCCGTTCAGGGCTGCGTCTCCCAGTGGCACACCCAGGTGGGACCACCTGCCACCATCGTGCAGTTGAGTCCCGGACGCGACTTCCGCGTGACACTTGCAAACGGAGTCAGCATGAAGCTGTTCAGCCCCGCGGTGATCGGGGACAGCCTGGTGGGCACGGCCGGTCCCGTCGCGTGGCCCGATACGGCCCAGCGAATTGCGGTCGCGCTCGCCGACATCAGGACGCTCGAGGATCGTCAGCCAGACCGGGCGGCCAGCGTTGCCGTGGGCCTGCTCCTGACGTTCGTCGGCGTGGTGCTGGCGACCGGCCTCCTACTCCAGCTCTGACATGATACGCCTGCGGTGTCTCGCGATGTTCCTGGTTGCGCTGGCGGGATGCGCGACCAAGTGGGAGGTCCAGAAGGCGCCCGCTGCCGAAGTATTGAAGTTCAATGGTTCGGGCGACTACCTGGTGACCCGGATGAACGGTAACCAGGTCGAGCTGCGCGATCCGGTGGTAGAGCGCGACAGCGTGATCGGCATCGAGAAGGCTGATCCCACAGGGCCGGACCTGCACGCACGTCGTGCGATTGCGCTGAGCGACGTAAAGCAGATCGCCGTTCGAGAGCACGACGGAACCGCGACGGCCATCTGGCTCGCGGTCGCAGGCACGTTCGTCGTGCTCATCGCGTTCGGTATCGCGTTTGCCGCAGCGATGAGCGAGTGATGCAGATGCCTGCCGCGACCTCGAGCCGGCACGCTCGGTGGTTGATGCTCGGGCTGGCGCTTCAAGGCTGCACGGCGGGTTGGCGAGCAGAGCAGGCAGCGCCCGCTCAGGTGATCCGGGAGCACGGGCCCACCGAAGTGCAGATCAAGCGCACGGACGGCAGCTACGTGTACCTGCGCGATCCCGCCGTGACGCTCGATTCGATCGTTGGCTGGGAAGCGCCGGAATGGAGTGAAGGTTCCGGGCTGACGCGACGCGCGATCGCCCTCGACGATGTAAGTCGCCTCGCGGTGCGCGGGGCGGATATGACCGTGAGCGCGTTCCTGGGTGTTCTGCTCGGCATCGGTGTCTGGTCACTCGCTTTCCTCGCGGCCTGTGGCGGCGACTGCCTTGAGTAACTGCCTACCCCGGATCGTGGCTGCGCTGGCGCTCGCAGGTGTGGCCGGCTGTGCCGGCAAGCAGTGGCAGGTGCTCCCCGCATCGCCCGACAGCGTGAGCAGCTTGCCGGGTGAGGTGCGGCTCACGCTCAATGATGGAACCCGGCTGGTGGTGACGTCGCCGCAGGTGAGGAACGATTCGGTATTCGGGCGGAGTGAGAGCGGGCGCGTTGCACTCCCGCTGTCCCAGGTAAGCCGTGTTGCGGTGGAAGGCTTGAACCCCGACAAGCCAGGGGCCACCAG
This sequence comes from Gemmatimonadota bacterium, assembly GCA_031402225.1. Classification (GTDB taxonomy): domain Bacteria; phylum Gemmatimonadota; class Gemmatimonadetes; order Gemmatimonadales; family GWC2-71-9; genus JAGGAG01. The sequence continues at coordinate 20,295 of JANNSD010000080.1, forward strand.
GGTGGTGCTGGTGGCCGCCGGTCTCACAGTCCTGTCGTTGTTCGCGCTGGTACTCCTGTCCAACTAGCTCCTGTCAGACCGTCGCGCGGGTCCGATCCACCTCGCCTCGTTCCGCCAGCGCCGCCTGGGCCGCGGCAAGGCGTGCGATCGGTACCCGGAACGGCGAGCAGCTGACGTAGTTCATGCCGAGCCGGTCGCAGAAGGCCACCGACGCCGGCTCCCCGCCGTGCTCGCCGCAGATGCCGAGCTTGAGGTCCTGCCTCGTCTTCCGGCCCATTTCGCAGGCCATCTGGATCAGCTTGCCGACCCCGGGAATGTCCAGCGTCTGGAACGGGTCGTTATCGATGATGTGCTGGTCCAGGTACTCCGGCAGGAACCGGCCGGCGTCATCGCGCGACAGCCCCCAAGTGGTCTGGGTGAGGTCGTTGGTGCCAAAGGAGAAAAACTGGGCCTCGCGCGCGATCTCGTCGGCGGTGAGGGCGGCGCGCGGCAGCTCGATCATGGTGCCGAGCAGGAAGGGCACCGAGATCTGCTTCTCGCTGAACACTTCCATCGCCGCCTGCCGCACGATCAGCGCCTGCCGCCGGAACTCGACCACGCTCGCCACCAGCGGGACCATGATCTCCGGCTGCACCCGTCCCTTCCGGAGCGCGATGGAGCACGCAGCCTCGAAGATGGCGCGCGCCTGCATGCGGGTGATCTCGGGATACAGGATGCCCAGCCGGCAGCCGCGGAGGCCCAGCATCGGGTTCACCTCGCGCAGGTCGTGCACGATGGTCCGCAGGCGGTCGACCGGCACACCCAGCTCCACGGCGAGGCCGTCAATCTCGGCCTCGCTGTGCGGCAGGAACTCGTGGAGTGGCGGATCGAGCAGCCGGATGCAGACCGGATAGCCCTCCATCGCGCGGAAGATCGCCTCGAAGTCGCCCCGCTGCATCGGCAGGAGCTTGGCCAGCGCCTGGCGCCGACCCGCCTCATCCTGCGCCACGATCATCTCGCGCATGGCGGTGAGGCGGTCGCCCTCGAAGAACATGTGCTCCGTGCGGCAGAGCCCGATCCCCTCGGCGCCGAAATCCCGGCCGCGATGGGCGTCGGCCGGCGTATCGGCATTGACCCGCACGCCGATGTGACGGAGGTTGTCGGACCACTCCATCAGGCGCCCGAAGTTGTGGGACATTTCGGGCGCAATCAGGGCAGCCTGGCCGGCATACACCCGCCCGGCGCTGCCATCGACGGTGACCCAGTCTCCCTCGCGAAGGGTCCGCTCCCCAACCCGAAGGAGCTTGAGCCCCTCGAGCACTTCGAGGTGCTGCGCCGCGGCGACGCATGGGGTTCCCATACCCCGCGCCACCACCGCCGCGTGGCTGGTCATGCCGCCTCGCGCGGTGAGGATCGCCTTCGCCAGCACCATCCCGTGAAAATCTTCTGGCGACGTCTCACTGCGCACGAGGATGACCGACTGGCCGGCGCGTCCCAGTTGCTCCGCCCGGTCGGCGTCGAACACGATCGTGCCACAGGCGGCGCCGGGCGAGGCCGGCAGGCCGGTGGTGAGCAGGTCGAGGGTGCTGTGCGGGTCGATGGTGGGATGCAGGAGCTGGTTCAGGTCGTTGGGGGGGATGCGGCTCACCGCCTCTTCCTTCGAGATGACCCCCTCGTCCACCATCTCGCAGGCGATCCGGACGGCGGCGTGTCCCGAGCGCTGGCCCCGGCGCGTCTGCAGCATGTACAGCTGGCCACGCTCGATGGTGAACTCCATGTCCTGCACATCACGGAAGTGCCGTTCGAGCAGGCGCGCCGTGCGCTCGAGTTCGCGATAGGAGGCCGGGAGGCGCTTCGCCAGCGTGTCGATGGGCTCCGGCGTACGCATACCAGAGACGACGTCCTCACCCTGGGCGTTGATGAGGTACTCCCCGTACAGCCGGTTCTCGCCGGTGGATGGATCGCGGGTGAAGGCGACGCCGGTGCCCGAATCCTCACCGATGTTGCCGAAGACCATCGCGACCACGTTGACGGCGGTGCCCATGGTGTCGGGAATATCGTGCAGCCGGCGGTAGTCGATGGCGCGCTGGGTGTTCCAGCTCTCGAACACGGCGGCCACCGCCCCCCAGAGCTGGTCGACCGGCGAATCGGGGAAGGTGTGCCCCGTCTCCTCCTTCACCCGCCCCTTGAGCGCACGTACCAGCTCCTGCAACACCGGTATCGGGAGGTCGATGTCCCTGGTGACGCCGGCGGCTTTCCGCCGCTCATCGAGCACATGCTCGAATGCCTTCTTCGGCAGGTTGAAGACGACGCTCGAGTACATCTGCACGAAGCGGCGATAGCTGTCCCAGGCGAACGCGGGGTTGCCGCTCAGGACAGAAAGCCCCTCCACGGTTTCGTCATTGAGCCCGAGGTTGAGGATCGTATCCATCATGCCGGGCATCGACACCGGAGCCCCCGAGCGCACCGACAGCAGCAGCGGGTTGGACCGGTCGCCAAACCCCCGGCCGGTGGCATTCTCGAGTCGCTGCAGTGCCTGGTCGGCCTGTGCCCTGAGGCGCGGCGAGAGCTGCTTGGTGTCGAGATACTGGAGACAGATGGTGGTGGCGATCGTGAAGCCGGGGGGAACCGGAATGCCCAGCGTCGTCATCTCGGCAAGGCCGGCACCCTTGCCGCCCAGCACTTCCTTCATGGCGGCGGTGCCGTCGGCCCGTCCCTGGCCGAAGTAGTAGACCAGCGGCGGCGTGAAGGTGGCGGTCATACGAGCGTGGCGGCGAGGGGAGCGGCGTGACGAAGCTGCACCAGTTCCTCCGAGATTGGTGTGGGGTACTGCCCCGAGAAGCAGGCATGACAGAATCCGGTGCCGCGCCCCGCGGCGTCCAGCATGCCATCGAGCGAGAGGTAGCCCAGCGAATCCACCCCCAGGTACTCGCGGATCTCCTCCACCGAGTGCGTGGCCCCGATCAGTTCCTCGCGGGTGGGCGTATCGATGCCGTAGTGACAGGGACCGGTGATCGGCGGCGAGCCCAGCCGGAGGTGCACTTCGCTGGCGCCGGCGGCGCGTACCATCTGTACCAGGCCCTTGCTGGTGGTGCCGCGCACCAGGCTGTCGTCCACCATCACCACTGACCGGCCCGCGATCACCTCGCGCACCGGGTTGAACTTGATCTTTACCTTGGCCACCCGCAGCGCCTGGGTGGGGTTGATGAAGGTGCGACCGACGTAGTGGTTCCGGATGAGTCCGTACTCCAGCTTGGTACCCGACACCTCGCTGAAACCAAGGGCCATGGCATTGGAGCTGTCCGGTACGGCGAAGACCACCTGGGCGCCGGGGGCGGGGTGCTCAATGGCCAGTTGGCGGCCGATCTCCCGCCGCACCGCGTCGACCGAGCGGCCGAAGATGGTGCTGTCGGGGCGGGAGAAGTACACCAGCTCGAAGACGCAGCGACTGATCGGGCGCCGGGGCAGGGGGGCGAGCGCTTCCACCTGACCTTCCACGATACGGATGAAGTCGCCCGGCTGCAGCTCGCGAATGATGGTGGCGCCCATGAGGTCGAACGCGCACGTCTCCGACGCGACGACCACGCCCTCGCCCAGCCGGGCGAGCATCAGCGGCCGGAACCCGCGGGGATCCACCACCGCGTAGAGCTCCCGGCCACAGCTGATGACCAGGCTGTACGCGCCCTCGGCGCGACCGAGCGCCTCGCGGATCTGGCCCTCCATCGTCGGCGCGCTCGAGCGCGCAATAAGATGAACCAGGCACTCTGTGTCGGACGACGACGTGAAGATGGCGCCCTGCTCCACGAGCTCACGCCGCAGTTCAGGGGCATTGGTGAGGTTGCCGTTGTGCGCCACCGAGAGCGCCCCACACCGGGTGTTGGCGAAGGAGGGCTGCGCGTTCGCGAGCACGGTGCTGCCGGCGGTGGAGTAGCGCGTGTGTCCCACGGCCACATCGCCGGTGAGGCGCTGCATGACCGGCTCGGGAAAGGTCTCGGACACCAGCCCCATCCCGCGGTGCACCCGGGCCTGGCCGTCGCGATCGACCGCCACGATGCCGGCACTCTCCTGGCCGCGGTGCTGCAACGCGTAGAGGCCCAGGTAGGCGAGTCGCCCCGCCTCGGGGACCTTCGATACGCCGATCACACCGCACATGGGTCAGGCCTCCGACGCCGCATCCGAGACGACATGCTGCAGTCGCCGGGGAATCGCGTCAAAAAAGATGCTGCGGAGCTCATCCGCCGGCCACTGCCAACTGTCCGTTCCCGCGCTGATCGTGAGCGCGCCGTGCCGTTCGCCCACCGTGCCCGCCGCCAGTGCCGGCACGCCATGCGCGGCGGCGAGCGCGAGCACGCCGTCGGCCTGCGTGCGGGAACAGGTGACTACCACGCGGCCATGGTCCTCACCAAAGAGCCACTGGTGTGGTGTCAGGGTTTCGGCTAGCGGCGTGAGGTTCACGGTGGCACCGATCCCGGACGGGGCGTAGGGGCCACCGATGGCGCACTCCGCCAGCGCCACCGCGAGGCCGCCTTCGCTGCAGTCATGCGCTGAACGCAGGAGCTTCTCGCGCGCGGCCGCAACCAGGAAGCGCTGCAGCTTCCGCTCCGCCTGCAGGTCGACCGGCGCCGGCGCGCCTCCCACAAACTTGTCGAGTTCCGCCCACAGCGCCGAGCCACCCAGAGCACCGTTGGTGCGGCCCAGGATGATGATGGTGTCGCCCATGTTGCGGAAGAAGCTGCCCACCCGGTGGTCGAGCGAGTCAAGCAGCCCCACCATGCCGACCGTCGGGGTCGGGTCGATGGCACCGTGCGGGTTCTCATTGTAGAAGGAGACGTTGCCGCCCGTCACCGGCGTGTCGAAGGCGAGGCACGCATCGGCGATGCCGCGGCACGCCTCACGGAACTGGAAGAACACCTCCGGCTTCTCGGGATTGCCGAAGTTGAGGCAGTCGGTGATGCCCAGGGGCACCGCGCCGGTGCAGGCAATGTTGCGCGCGGCCTCCGCGACGGTGGCCTTGCCTCCCTCGTACGGGTCGAGCGCCACCAGCCGGCTGTTGCAGTCCACCGTGACCGCGATGCCGAAGCTGGTGCCGGGTACCTGTGCCACACCGGCGTCGCAACCGGGGCCGAAGGCGGTCGACGCCTGCACCGTGGAGTCATACTGCTCATACACCCAACGCTTGCTGGCAATGGAGGGGGCGTCCAGCAGCGCGCGCAGGTCACCCTCGATGGTCGCTCCCGCGCGTGCGGGCGGCGCGGCCGAACGGCGCTCGATGGCCGCGGGGGCCTCGCGCGCCTCCGGATAGTAGACTGGCGCATCATCGACGAGGCGCTGGCCGGGGATCGCGACGACCGTGAGCCCTGCGTGGGTCACGCGGAACACACCGTCGTCCGTGACGTGGCCAATGGGTGTGGCGCCCAGTTCCCACTTGGCGCACACCGCCTGCACCTCGGCGACCCGTCCCGGCTCGGCCACGACGAGCATCCGTTCCTGCGATTCGGAGAGGAGGATCTCGTACGGCGTCATGCCCGGCTCACGCGTCGGCACGAGGGCGGTGTCGATCTGCACGCCGACCCCGCCGCGGGCGGCCATCTCCGCCGAGGAACTGGTGAGACCGGCGGCACCCATGTCCTGGATCGCGATGATGTAGCCGCCGTGGATCAGCTCCAGGCTGGCCTCGAGCAGCAGCTTCTCGCAGAAGGGGTCACCGACCTGCACCTGCGGCCGGCGCGCCTCGCTCTTCGCGGACAGCTCCTCGGAGGCGAAGCTCGCCCCGTGGATCCCGTCGCGCCCGGTGCGTGCCCCCACCACCAGCAGGACGTTGCCGACGCCGCTCGCCCGCGCGGTGATGAGCTGCTCCTCACGCAGGAGCCCGACGCACATGGCGTTGACCAGCGGGTTGCCGGTGTATCCCTCGGCAAAATTGACCTCGCCCCCCAGCGTGGGGATGCCGACGCAGTTGCCGTAGTCACCCACCCCGCGCACCACCCCGGCGAAGAGGTAGCGGTTCCGTGCCGTGTCGAGCGAGCCGAACCGCAGGCTGTTGAGCATGGCGATCGGCCGGGCACCCATGGTGAAGACGTCGCGCAGGATGCCGCCCACGCCGGTCGCCGCGCCCTGGTACGGTTCCACGGCGGAGGGGTGATTGTGCGACTCGATCTTGAAGGCCACCGCCCAGCCGTCCTTGAGCCGCAGGACGCCGGCGTTCTCCCCGGGGCCCTGCACCACCGCGGGCCCCGTCGTCGGAAACTTCTTGAGGATGGGCTTCGAGTGCTTGTAGGAGCAGTGTTCCGACCAGAGTGCCGAGAAGACGCCGAGCTCCGTCAGCGTTGGGGCGCGCTTGAGCAGGCCGAGGATCTTGTCGTACTCGTGCTCCGTGAGGTTGTGTTCGCGCACCACCGCCGGCGTGACGGGCCGCTCGCCGGGAAAGGCGCAAGCGGCGAGCAGGGCCGGGTCGATGATGTCGGCCGTGGTCATGGCGTGCCCGCCGATGGCGGCGGCGGGGTTGAGACCGGCGTCGTGACGCCGGCGGCGTCCGTGAACCCGGGCGCCTTGCCGGTGAGGCTCGACGGCCCATCGTACGGATGGTTGCTCGAGCGCGCGATGGCGTCAACCACCTTGCCGCCCTGGAGGATCACGACATCCTGGGTGCCGCAGGCCGGCATGCAGGACGACGGATAGTTCATGTAGGTGAAGTCACCCTTTGTGCGCGTCGAGGTCGGGGCGCCCCACGCGGCGGTCACCTGCTCGGCCGTCATGCCGGGCCGGACCGGCGTCTGGGCCTGCACCGCGTTGGCCGCGGCCGTCAGCAGGAGGGACGTCAGCAGCATGGTGGTGCGGGTCATCGGGCAGCTCCTGACAGGGCGCGAATGCCGGCGAGGGAACGCATGAACAACAGCCCATCGGCCGAGCCAAGGTGCGGGTCGATGACGCGCTCGGGATGTGGCATGATGCCGACGATGGTGCCGGCGGCATTGCAGATCCCCGCGATGTCGTTGCTGGATCCGTTGGGATTGCCCGCCGTCAGGGGAGAAGGCGCGGTGTACCGCAGGACGACCTGGCCCTCGCTTTCCAGCCGGGCCAGGGTCTCCGCATCGGCGACGAAACGTCCCTCACCGTGCGCGACCGGCAACCGCACCTGGGTCTTCCGTTCGAATGCCCAGGTGAACACGGTGTCGGGGCGCTCCACCAGAACATCCACCGGCCTCGACACGAAGGTGAGCCCGGCATTCCGCATCAGTGCGCCTGGAAGCAAGTGTGCCTCGCACAGGATCTGGAAGCCGTTGCAGATGCCCACCACGGCACCGCCGGCCGCGGCATGGGCCTGCACCGCCTGCATGATCGGGCTGAACCGCGCGATTGCACCGGAACGCAGGTAGTCACCGTAGCTGAATCCTCCCGGCAGGATCACCACGTCGGCGCCCTGCAGCGAGGTGTCGCGGTGCCACACGAAGTACGCGCTGGCTCCGCCCTGTTCTGCCCCGCGACGCGCGTCCTCGTCGCAGTTGCTGCCGGGAAACCGGACCACGGCGACACGCACCATCAGTCGGCCTCCACCTCGACCAGGTAGTCCTCGGTGACCGGATTGGCCAGCAACCGGTCGCACATCAGGCGCGCCCGGGCTTCCGCCTCGTCACGCGATGCCGCGTCAACCTCGATCTCCACGGCTCGGCCCACATGTACCGTGCGCGTCTCGGCGAACCCCAGGGCGTTCAGGGCATGCTCCACGGCCTGGCCCTGCGGATCGAGCAGGCCAGCGCGCGGCATGACGCGGACGTGGACCCGATACGTCATTCCATCTCCTTGCGGCGCTCGCGGCGCTCGCGACTGAGGGAGGTGACCTCACTGCCGCCCAGGTCGACGGGGGCGGCCCCTTCCGGTTCATGGCGCTCCATGAGGCCCAGCAGCGCCCCGCGAACTACGCCGAACAACGCATACGCGAGCCCCAGCGGGAACAGCACCGCAGCAGGCTTGATGAGCGCGGCCACCATGCACGACAGCACCAGAAGGGTGACCGCGGTCTGGCGGGCGGTGCGAAAGCTGAACCCGGGCATCTTGGGGTACTTCACGTTGCTCACCATCAGCACGCCGAGCACGAGCATCAGGAGCACCAGGCCCTGGTGCTGCAGGTCGAGGTACGCCAGCGAGGCGCGATACCACGGGGTCTGGCTGAACGGGTAATAGCAGGCCAGGGTCATGCCGGCGGCAGGTGACGGAATCCCGGTGAACCAGGCCGAGGGCTTGCCCGCCGAGGCCACGTTGAACCGCGCGAGCCGGATCGCGACGGCCACCACGAAGATCCAGCACAGCACCCAGGCAAACTTCCCCGCGGTAGTGAACTCGAGGAAGTACATGATGAGGGCCGGCGCCACGCCGAACGACACCAGGTCGATGAGCGAGTCGAGTTCCTCGCCGAAGCGGCTGCTGGTCTTGGCCAGCCGGGCGATGCGCCCGTCGAGCACGTCCAGGATACCGGCAAAGACGATGAACCAGCCGGCCCAGCGGAAGTTCCCGTTGTAGGCGGAGACGATCGCCCAGAAACCGAAGAACAGGTTGCCGAGGGTGAAAGCGCTTGGCATCACGACCACGACTTGCCGCATCGGACGCTGCAGGCCGTTGCCCCTGGGTCTCAATTCCATCGTGCCACCACGGTGAGGCCGCACTTCGTGCGCATGCCGCGCTGGACCAGCACGCGCGCGTTGGTTGGCAGGAAGAGGTCGACGCGAGAACCAAACCGGATCATGCCCAGCCGCTCACCTTGCTGCACGGCGGTGCCGACCGGATGGTCGGTGATGATGCGCCGCGCGATGAGCCCCGCGATCTGCCGCACCAGGATGCGGCCATGCGCGGTGTCGAGCCCGACGGATGACTGCTCGTTCTCGAGACTCGACTTTTCGTCCGCCGCATTGAGGAACTTTCCCGGGTTGTAGTGGCGGTACGCCACCGTGCCGCCGAGGGGATAGCGGTTGACGTGGCAGTCGAACACGTTCATGAAAATACAGACCCGCTGGGCCTTGCCGCCGATGAAGGCCGGCTCCTCCACCTCGCGCACGTCCACAACCAGGCCATCGGCCGGTGCGATCGCAAGGTCCGGCCCGCGCTCACCATCGCGCGGCGGGTCGCGGAAGAACGCCACCACCCACACGGCAACAGGGAGCCACAGCAGCGCCCACCAGTGCGTGAAAATGAGCAACAGGCCCAGGATGACGACGGCGCCGACGATGAACGGCTTGCCCTCAGGCGCGACGCGGATCATGCGGGTGGCCCCAGGTCGCGACCGGTGAGGAGGCGGTACGCCTCGAGGTAGCGCGCACTGGTGGCCTCGATGACCTCGGGCGGCAGCGGCGGCGGCGGTGCCTCGCCATTCCACGTGCCGGCCTGCTTCAGCGCGGCGAGGTAGTCGCGCAGCGGCTGCTTGTCGAAGCTCGGCTGCGGGCCACCGGGCGCGTACCGGTCAGCCGGCCAGAAACGAGAGGAGTCGGGCGTCAGGACCTCGTCGATCAGGAGGAGGCTGCCGTCGGGGGCGTGGCCAAACTCGAACTTGGTGTCGGCGATGATGATGCCGCGACCAGCGGCGTAGTCCCGGCCGGCGGTATAGACGGCGAAGCTCAGCGACCGAAGGCGCTGTGCCACGTCTGCGCCGAGCGCCTGCTCGACCGCGGCGAGCGGTACGTTGATGTCGTGTCCCGACTCCGCCTTGGTGGCGGGCGAGAACAGCGCCGGGTCGAGGCGGGCGCTCTCCAGCAATCCTTTCGGCAGCGGCTCGCCGGCCAGCGTCCCCTGGGCGCGGTATTCCTGCCATGCGGAGCCGCTGAGGTAGCCGCGCACCACGCACTCGAACGGCACCGGCTCCGTTCGGCGCACCAGCATGGCGCGGCCGGCGAGCTGGTCGCTGTAACTGGCCAGCGCGGGAAGGCGCTCGATGATTTCGTCCTTGCACGCCGTGATGAAGTGGGACGGGGCAGCCCGCTCCAGATGGCGGAACCAGAAGGCCGAGAGCTGGGTCAGCACGGCACCCTTGAGCGGGACGGCCTCGTTCATGACGACATCGAACGCACTCACGCGGTCGCTCGCCACCAGGAGCAGGGCGTCCGGGCCGGCATCGTACACCTCGCGCACCTTGCCGCGCCGCACCAGCGGCAGCGGCAGCGAAGAGGCGTGGAGCGCTGGGGTCATACGCGCACCTCCGCGCTTCCCGCGTCAGCAGCAAGCGCGCGTGCACGCGCAAGCAGCGGCGGAAGGTAGTCACCGGTGAACTCCTGCACCTGCTGGACGGAACGGCCGGTGTAGCGGTGCGGCTCCAGCTCGGCCTGCAGCGAAGCCGCGGGTACCCGGGCGAACGCCGCGTCCTTCCCAAGGCGATCCAGGAGGTCGTTCGGCGCGCCACCGCTCACGGCCTCTGCCACGGCGAGGCTGTGCCTGCGAATGACCTCATGCAGCTCCTGCCGGTCGCCGCCCTGGCCCACGCCCAGCATGAGCCAGCGTTCGGTGGCCATGAACGGCATCTGCGCGTCGACATGTTTCCGCACCACCGCCTCGCGTACTTCGAGGCCGGCGGCAATGTTGGTGGCCAGCACCAGGATCGCATCCGTCGCCAGGAACGCCTCGGGCAGGGTGAGCCGGCGGTTGGCGCTGTCGTCGAGGGTGCGCTCGAGCCACTGACTGGCTGCGGTATGCGCGCCATTGGCCTGCAACGAAATGACAAACCGGGCAAGGCTGCAGACGCGCTCGGCGCGCATCGGGTTCCGCTTGTAGGCCATGGCACTGGAGCCGATCTGCTCCGCCTCGAAGGGCTCGAGGAGCTCGCCCTCGTGCTGCAGGAGGCGAAGGTCCGATCCCATCTTGGCGGCGGACTGGGCGATGCCGCTCAGCACGTCGAGCGCCTGGGAGTCAATCTTGCGCGGGTAGGTCTGGCCCGATACGGCGAAGGTCTCGCCGAATCCCATGCGCGCGGCGATGCGACGGTCCAGCTCGCGCACCTTCTGGTGATCGCCGTGGAACAACTCCAGGAAGGACGCCTGGGTGCCGGTGGTGCCCTTGCAGCCGTGGAACCGCAGCGTCTCCAGGCGGTGGCAGGTCTCCTCGACGTCGAGCGCGAGGTCCTGCATCCAGAGGGTCGCACGCTTGCCCACGGTGGTGAGCTGGGCTGGCTGGAAGTGCGTATAGGCCAGGCAGGGCACCGTGGCGTACCGAATCGCGAAGGTATCGAGCTCGGTGAGCAGCGTGATCAGGCGACCCAGCACGAGCCGCAGCCCCTCGCGCATCACCACGAGGTCGGCATTGTCGGTGACGAACGCGCTGGTGGCACCGAGATGGATGAACGGGCGGGCGGCCGCGGCCTGGTCGCCGAAGGCATGCACGTGGGCCATCACGTCGTGACGGAAGCGCCGCTCATACTTCGCCGCCACCTCGAGGTCGGCATCATCGAGGTGCGCCCGCATGGCGGTGATCGCCTCGTCCGGGATGGCGAGGCCGAGTTCGCGCTCGGACTCGGCCAGCGCCAGCCAGAGGCGGCGCCAGAGAGACACCCGGTGACGATCACCCCACAGTGTCTGCATCGCGGCCGAGGCATAGCGGGTGCCGAGAGGCGAGCGGTAGCGGTCGTCGGTCATGGAGAGAAGGAGAGGTCGGTGAAACGGATTCGGCGGTCGCGCTCGAAGAACACGCGAAAGCCGCGCGCCGCGCGGAGGCGCTCGATGGTCGTACCAACGACGGTCGCATCTTCGACCCGCGCGTTGTTGATGGCCAGGATCACGTCGCCACTCTCGAGACCGGTGAGCCGTGCCGCCTCGGGGGAGATGCTGAAGATGAGGGCTCCCTGCTCGGCGGAAATGTGCCGCTCGGCCCGGATCGCCGGGGTCACCGTGACGAGCTGGATGTCCTGCAGGGCCGGGACTTTCTCGGCGGTCACGCTCGGCAGCTCACCGGTCCTGATGCGGCGCCGCACAGGCGGCCCGGTGCCGCTCTTCACTTCGACCAGCACGGTGTCGCCCACCGTGACGTCGAGTTTCACCGCTTCCCAGTCGAGCCAGGTGCGCATCTTCTGCCCATTCGCGAGCACGAGGATGTCTCCCGTCCTGAGGCCGGCCACGGCAGCGGGGCTGCCCGCGGCGACCGCCTCGATGCGCAGCCCGGCGGGGGAGCGTGTCAGTTGCATCTGCCGGGCACCAGCCACCTCGATGCCGGTCCAGGCGCGGTGCATCTCGCCCCGGCGCAGGATCTCCTCCGTCACGCGCATGGCGCGCTCGATCGGGATGGCGAAGCCGAGCCCGATCGAGCCGCCACTACTCGAGAAGATCGACGCGTTGACGCCGATCACCTCGCCCAGGGCATTCGCCAGCGGGCCGCCGGAATTGCCGGGGTTGATGGCGGCATCGGTCTGGATCATGTCGAGGTACAGGCCGGGCTGGTCGCCAGTCGGCAGGATGTTCCGGCCCACGGCGCTTACCACGCCCGCGGTGACCGTGGGCTCGACGTTGCTCAGGAGGAAGCGGTAGGGATTGCCGAGCGCCACCAGCCACTCGCCGATCATGAGATCATCGCTGCTGCCGAGGGGCGCCACGGGCAGGCCGGTGCGCGCCACCTTGAGTACGGCGATGTCGGTGGTGGCGTCTTCACCCACGAGCGACGCGGGGACATCGGTGCCATCGGACAGCGTGACCGTGATCTGGTCCGCGCCCTCCACCACGTGCTGGTTCGTGATGATCACGCCGTCGGCACGCACCACGAATCCGGTGCCGAAGCTCTGCACCTGCTGCTCGTTTCCCTCCGGCGTGAAGAACATGTCGAAGGGCGACGGCTGCACGCGCCGTCGTCCCTGCACGCCAACCGAGACGACGGAAGGCGACACCTTTGCGGCCGACGTGACGATCGCGGTGCGGCGCGACTGGTCGACGGACTCCGGGACGCGCGGCCTGGCCTGGAGGGCGCCGAAGGTGGCAAGCGACAAGCGATCGGAGCCCCGATCCGGGCGGCCGCAGCCGCCCAGCGCCAGGACGAACAACGCGATACGGGCGGCCGTCATGTGGGCGCGGCGGCGCCGGCCACCGGCACCGCCTGAGTGAAGTATTCCGCGGGATAGGCGGCGCGGACGAAGTACAACCCCTGGGGCGGCGCCGGCGGGCTGGTGCCGCGGTTGTCCCGGCTGGCCAGCAGGCGCGCCATGTCGTCAATCGGCCGGCGGCCAAGGGCGATGTCGGTCATGGTGCCGACCAGCATGCGTACCATGTGCTGCAGGAAGCGGTCGGCCTCGACGTGAAAGCGCCACCCATGGCCGTGCGGACGCTCTTCCCAGCGTGCCTCGCGGATGCGGCAGTCGTAGTGCGGCTTCGGTTCGGTGCGCGCCGAGAAGGCCCGGAAGTCATGTTCGCCGGCAATGACGGCCGCTGCCTGTTCGAGCAGGCTTGGCTCCAAGGGCCGGCCGAGGGCCCACTCGTACTTGCGGCGGAAGGGGCTGCTGGCGGGGTCATCACAGCCGATGTCGTAGCGGTAACGGCGGCTCTCCGCGTGCTTGCGCGCGTGAAATCCAGCGCGCATTTCGGAGAGCGCGGCGACCCAGATGTCGCGGGGGAGGAGGGCGTTGAGGGCCCGGCGGAGCGCGTCGGGCGTCCATGATTCAGGCATTGCGAAGCTGACCGCCAGTCCCAGCGCATGTACGCCCGCATCGGTGCGTCCCGCCCCATGGGCAGCGACGTGATGGTCGGCAAGGCGCGCCAGGACCTGTTCAACTTCGCCCTGCACAGTCCGGCCCGTTGCCTGTCGCTGCCACCCGAGGAACTCGGTGCCGTCGAAGTGGATCAGCGCGAGGAAGGACCGACTCATGACTGGCGCAATCTAGCCGCCGCCGAGCCCCCGAACAAGCGTCGCAACTCTTTGTCTTGATTGACAAAAGCCCGCGCCACCCCCTACGCTTTCCCCGCCTTCTTCCGCCACCCCGGTCGCCCGTGCCCGACGCCGATTCGCTACCGATCCTCCAAGCCCTCGACCGCCTTGCGGCCGGTCGGTCGCTGACCAGCCATGAAGCGGGAGCGGCGTTCGACGTCGTCATGCGGGGCGCGGCTGCGCCATCCCAGATCGCCGCGCTGCTCACGGGTTTGCGCGCGAAGGGTGAAACCGCGGACGAGGTTGCCGGCGCCGCCGCGGCGCTGCGGCGCGCCATGACCTCCGTGGCACTCGCGGACAGCGAGAACCTCGTGGACACCTGCGGCACCGGTGGCGGCCGGGCCGGCACCTTCAACATCTCCACCGGCGCCGCGTTCATCGTGGCCGGTGCGGGGATGCGGGTCGCGAAACACGGGAACCGGAGCTTCACCAGCCGGTCGGGCTCAGCCGACGTGCTCGAGGCACTGGGCGTATCGGTGCCGACGCCGCCCGCTGAGGTACCACGCGTGCTCGATGCCGCGGGGATCGTCTTTCTCTTCGCGCCGACCTTCCATCCGGCGATGCGTCACGCGGCTCCGGTTCGTCGTGAGCTGGGCGTCACCACGATCATGAACCTCCTCGGGCCGCTGGCGAACCCGGCCGGTGTCACCCGGCAAGTGGTGGGCGTGGCCGACCACGAGCGAGCGGCGCTCCTGGCCGGGGCCCTGGTGGCCCTCGGGGCTCGGCATGCCCTCGTGGTACATGGGGCGGGAGGAATGGACGAGCTCTCGCCCCTCGGCCCGAGCCAGGTGTGGGAGGTTCGCGCGGGGCGCATAAGCGAGTGGACGATCGAACCCGCCGCCCTGGGTATCCGCGCAGGCAGCATGCACGACCTCGCCGGTGGGGAGCCGGCCGAGAACGCCGCCCGGATCGAAGCGGTGCTCGACGGCACCAGCCGCGACGGTGCCCGCGAGGCGCTCCGACTCAACGCGGCGGCGGCGCTCTACGTGGCGGGGCGAGGATGGTCGTTCGCGGAGTCGCTGGCCCGTGCCACGGAGGCGCTGGACGCGGGAAAGGGCATGCACGCGCTGCAGAAACTGCGGGAGGCGACGAACGCTGAAGGAACTGCGTGAACGGTGAAGGGTGAACGGTAAACAGGAGCGCCCGTTCACCGCTCACCGTTCACCGCTCACGCAGTTCAGTATTTTCGGATGATCCCGACCACGACGCCTTGGATCAGTACGTCGCGCTCCTGATACCGCATCGGCGTCATGGTGGTGTTCGCCGGCTGCAGGCGGATCCACCCGCCGGTTTCGCGGTAGAACTTCTTGACCGTGGCCTCCGACCCGTTAATGAGCGCGATGACCATTTCACCGTTCTCGGCGGCTTCGCGGCCATGCACGACGACGTAGTCGCCGTCGACAATGTGCTCATCGATCATCGAGTTGCCGGCCACCTTGAGCGCGTAGTTTGGTCCGCGACGGGGCAGGATTTCATCGGGCACGGCGATGGTTTCGTCGTGCATGAGTGACTCGATGGGCATGCCGGCGGCTACCTTGCCGAGCAGCGGGATTTCCGTGGCCTTGGCGGTGCCCCGCGGGGGCAGCACCTCGATGGAGCGGCTCTCGTTGTACTGGCGACGGATGTAGCCCTTTCGCTCCAGGTTGGTGAGATGCTCGTGCACCGTGGCGAGTGACGCGAAGGTGAACTGCTCGGCGATTTCCTCGAAGCTCGGCGCGTAGCCATGTTCGGCAATGGCCGCGCGCAGGTACGCGAGGATCTCGTTCTGGCGCTTGGTGAGGGTCATGCGACACGCTCCGGCTGGTGGCTTACCGAACAGAGGCCGAATTACATTACCCGAATACCAGCCGAAGGGCAAGATGCCGGTTTCCCTGGAACAGATCCTCGCTTCAACCGAGCTCACGCTGCCCGCCCTGAAGGCACGGCGGCGCGAACTGGAGCGGCTGGCCGCTGACCGCGTTCCCGCCGCGTCCTTCCGCGACGCGCTTGACGGCCCAGCGATCTCGGTGATCGCCGAGGTCAAGCGTCGCTCACCCTCGGCGGGCAGCATCCGGGAGGACCTCGACCCGGCATCGCGGGCGGCGCACTATGCCGACGGGGGTGCCGCCGCGATCTCGGTGCTGACCGACGGTCCCTATTTCGGCGGTTCACTGGCCGACCTCCGCTCCGTGGCCGAGCGGGTGGGTGTGCCGGTGCTGCGCAAGGATTTCATCCTGTCCGAGGAGCAAGTGCTCGAGGCCCGCGCGGCCGGTGCATCGGCGGTGCTGCTCATCGTCCGGGCACTGGCCCCGGCCCGGCTCGCGGCGCTGCGGCAGTTCGCGGCTGACGCCGGACTTGCGGCGCTGGTCGAGGCGCACAGTGCGGCGGAGATCGCGACCGCGCTCGACGCGGGTGCCGCGATCGTCGGTATCAACAGCCGCGACCTGGATACCTTCCGGGTTGATGTGCCGGCGGCGTGGCGACTCTTTGCGCTGGTGCCTCGCGGCATCGTGGCCGTTGCCGAGAGCGGCATGGCATCGGTGGCCGACGTGTCGCTGGCGGCGGCGGCCGGGGCCGATGCGGTGTTGATCGGGACGGCGCTCAGTGCCGCGGACGATCCGGGCGCGCTGGCGCGCCAGCTGGCGGGAGTCCGGCGCATTGGGCGTTGAAGCCAAGATCTGCGGGCTGACCCGGCCTGCTGACGCGGCGCTCTCCGCCCGGCTTGGCGCCTCCTACCTGGGGGTCGTGTTCGCCGAGAGCACGCGGCAGGTCGGCGAGGCGCTGGCGCGCGATATTGTGCAGGCCGGCGGGGGGGTGCCCGTCATCGGGGTGTTTGTCGCGCACGCGGTCGACGACATCCTCCGTCTCCGGGATGCCGTCGGCCTGAGTGCCGTCCAACTGCATGGCGCCTACGACGAGTCCGCGCGGCGGTGGCTCCGGCAGGAACAGGTGACGACCTGGGTCGTACAGCACCTCGCTGGCCCGGACGACCTCGAGCGCCTGCCGGACCAGGTGTCGGGAGCGCAGGTGGTGGTCATCGAGCCGAGGGTACCGGGCGCCGTCGGTGGTACGGGCGTGGCGCTGGACCTGTCGCTCGCTCGTTCGGCGCGGGCGCAGGTCGGGCGGTCGCGCCTGGCACTGGCCGGTGGACTCCGTCCCGACACGCTCGCACGCGCGATCGCCCTCGTATGTCCCGACATCGTTGATGTAAGTTCAGGGGTGGAGTCAGCCCCGGGTCTCAAGGATGCCAGCCGGCTTGCCCGGTTCATGGAGGTAGCTCGTGACGCTTAGCATGGCGCCAGCGCGTGCCATCGAGGGGCGGTTTGGTCCGTACGGAGGCCGGTATGTGCCCGAGACGCTCGTGGCGGCGCTGGATGACCTGGCAACGCTCTACGACGCGGCTCGGGTGGATGCCTCCTTCTGGGCGGAGTACGAGGGATACCTCGCCGACATCGCGGGTCGTCCGTCGGCGCTGACGCCCGCGCCCCGCCTGTCGCAGGAGGTCGGGGTGCCGGTGTGGCTCAAGCGCGAGGACCTCAACCACACCGGTGCGCACAAGATCAACAACACCATCGGGCAGGCGCTGCTCGCGCTTCGCATGGGCAAGCGCCGCATCATCGCCGAGACCGGCGCCGGGCAGCACGGGGTGGCGACGGCGACCGTCTGCGCCCGCTTCGGGCTGGAGTGTGTGGTGTACATGGGCGCGGAAGATGTCGCCCGCCAGGCGCTCAACGTGTACCGCATGCAGTTGCTCGGGGCCACGGTCGTGCCAGTCGAGTCGGGCACGCGCACGCTCAAGGACGCGACCAACGAGGCGCTGCGCGACTGGGTCACCAACGTGCCCACCACCCACTACATCATCGGCTCGGTCGTCGGGCCCGATCCCTACCCGCGCATGGTGCGTGACTTCCAGGCGGTCATCGGTCGGGAGGCGCGGGCCCAGATGCTGGCGCGCACCGGCAGCCTGCCTCGCACGGTGGTGGCCTGCGTCGGTGGCGGCTCCAATGCGATCGGCATCTTTACGGCATTTCTCGATGATGCCAGTGTCGAACTCGTGGGGGTGGAGGCGGCTGGCGAGGGGCTGGACGGGCATCGTCACAGCGCCACGCTGACCGCGGGGCGGCCTGGCGTCCTGCATGGGAGCCTGAGCTACCTGCTGCAGGACGCCGACGGCCAGGTGTCACCGGCACACTCGGTGTCGGCCGGGCTTGACTATCCCGGCGTGGGGCCGGAACACAGCTGGCTGCGCGACAGTGGACGGGTGCGCTACGAGACCGCCGGCGATGCCGAGGCGCTGGCGGCGTTCCAGGCGGTCTGCCGGCTCGAGGGGATCATCCCGGCGCTCGAGACGGCCCACGCCTTTGCGTGGCTGCTGCGGCAGCGCGGCCGGCGGGCGCCCGACGCGTCGGTCCTGGTGTGTCTCAGCGGACGGGGGGACAAGGACGTGGCGCACGTCGCGTCCATCCTCGGGGCGAAGGCGTGACTGCCGACCCGCACGACATGATCCTGCCGACCTCACAGGTCTCCGAACTCATCCAGAGCTTGGTGAAGGCGCTCCGCGCCTTCCAGATGTACCTCCCCAACAACCCGATGTACCAGCGCGCCAGCCAGAATGTGCGATCGGGCTTCGCCCCCATCTGGCCGGTGCTCGACGACCTCGTGCTGCAGGTGGCGGAGACTGACTTCGTGTGGGAGGAGCAGGTGGTCTACCACCAGCTCACCAAGGCCGAGAGCCTGGCCTGGACGCTCTACAAGGACGGCATGCGGCTGCTGACCCTGCGCAAGGGCGTCGAGGAAGAGGAGATCATCCGGTTCCTGGAGGTGGTCAATCGCGCGCGCTTCATGCAGCAGGACGCGAGCGATGACCTGCTGACGCTGTTGTGGGAGCAGGAGTTCAACCATATCGCCTACCGGTTCGTGGAAGGCTTCGGGGATGAAATCGTGCCCGAGGCCCTGGGCGCCATGGGTGGCAACACCACCACCTCGGCTGCGCAGGTCCAGCAACAGGTGCGGGAGGAGGCGCCACCCAGGCAGGCCGGGATCGTCGACCTCGAGGACTTCGACTCCACGCTGTACTTCCTGGACGAGAACGAGATCGCCGCCGTGGCGGAGCAGCTGCGCCAGGAGTACAGCCGCGACGCGCGGGCCAGCGCGCTCGCCGCGCTGTACGACATCTTCGAGACCGAATCGGCGCGGGCGATCCGGGAGGAGATCATCGGCATCCTCGAGACGCTGCTGCCCAACCTCCTCAACGCCGGCGAGTTCCGCGCGGTCGCGGCGGTCATGCGCGACGTACGCGCCCTGGTGCAGAAGGCGCCGCACCTGTCCACCGAGCTGCGCGACCGGTTGCTCGCCTTCGAGGCGAAGCTGAGCGAGCCCGAAATCGTGCGCCAGTTGATGGTGTCACTCGATGGCGGGGCGGCGGTGGCTGGCGACGAGGACGTCACCGAGGTGCTGCGTGAGCTGCATCCGGCGGCGCTCGGGGCCATCGTCACCTGGCTGCCCACCCTCGGCAACGGCCATGTGCGCCAGCTTCTGGAGCAGGCCGCCGACCGCATTGCATCGAGTGCGCCGGCGGAGGTGCTCAAGCTGCTGCGCGATCCCGGCAACACCGCGGTGAAGGAAGTGGTCGAGATGTGCGGGCGCCTCAAGCTGCAGGGTGCGGTGCCGGGGCTGAGCGAGACGGTGCGCTCGCCCGACGCAGTGGTGAGCCTCGCGTCGGTGCTGGCGCTCGCCGAAGTGGCGTCGCCCGGTGCCCTCACCGCCATGGAACTGGCCCTCGACGACGATGACCGTGCGGTCCGACTCGCCGCCGTCCGGGCGATGGGCGCCCGCGGCATCCGCAACGCCTTGAAGCGGATCGAGCCCGTGATCCTCGGCAAGTCCGAGCGCGAGCTCGACCTCACCGAGAAGATGGCGTTTTTCGAGGCCTATGGCGCCATCGCCGGGCCCACGGCCATTGCGACGCTGCAGAGCATGCTGCTGACCCGCGGGCTGCTGGGCTACAAGGCGGGAGCGGAAACCCGCGCCTGCGCCGCCGTGGCCCTCGGCCGGATCCGCACGCCCGAGGCCCGGGCGGTGCTGCAGAAGGTGGCGGACGACAAGGACCTCGTCGTGCGCCAGGCGGTGAGCCGCGCGCTCCGGGGCCAGCCCGCGTGAGCACCGGCATGCCGGGCCAGCGCCAGGGAGAGCCGCCCAGCCAGGACGGCGCCCTGCGCACGGCGGGGCGCGGGCTCCTGCTCGACCTGTACGCGGCACTCCGCAGCCTCAAGCTGTATCCCGTTGAGAATGCGACGGTGCAGAAGGCCCTGGACGACCTGCAGGGCACCGCCGTCAGTATCCTGCGTACCGAGAGCGAGGTGGAGATCCGCCTCGCCGGCGACTTCATCTTCATCAACCAGACGCGTCTTCGACTGGAGCTCGACAACTACGCCTCGTTCAGCCAGATCCTGGCGCAGTTCCGCGCCTACGAAATCGGCGTCGTGCGGGTACACCCCGGGGTCGAGCGCCGGGAATGGCAGGCCTTTCTCAGCGTGTTGCTGAGCCTGCAGCCGCGGGCGGGCGTTGAGGGAGTGTACGAGGAAGTGCGCAGCCGCATCGAGGGGGCGGGGGTCACGCACCTCGAGATCGAGCTGGCCCATCCCAGTGAGGAGAACCTCGAGGACCAGGAGCGGCAGAAGGAAGTTGCCAAGCGCACCTACGCCCAGGGCGTGGCGGTGACGCGCGAGGTGATTACCAGCATCCGGATGGGCCGGGCCAGCGGCGCCAAGAAGGTGAAGCGCGCGGTGCAGATGATCGTGGACCAGGTGCTCAACAACGAAACCTCGATCGTCGGGCTGACCTGCATCCGCGACTACGACGAGTATACGTTCACCCACTCGGTGAATGTCTGCATCTTTTCGGTGGCACTGGGCAAGAAGCTCAGCCTGAGCCGCCTGCAACTGTACGACCTCGGCATGACGGCGCTGATGCACGACCTGGGGAAGGCGCGCGTGTCGCACGAGATCCTCAACAAGACGACGAGTCTCGACGACGCGGAGTGGAAGGTGATGCAGGCCCATCCGTGGCTTGGCGGGCTCACGCTCTTCGGTCTGCGCGGGTACGATGAGATTCCCTACCGGGCGATTCTCGTGGCCCACGAGCACCACATGAAGACCGATCTCACCGGATATCCCAGGCCGATCCGCCCACGACAGCTGGGGTTCTATTCCAGGATTGTCGCGGTCGCCGACGGCTTCGACGCCGCGACCACGCGGCGCAGCTACCAGACGATCCCGATCGAGCCGGACCAGGTGCTGCGCGAAATGTGGGAAAATCCGCGGCGCGGGTACGACCTGATCCTGGTGAAGGCGCTCATCAACCTCATCGGTATCTATCCGGTGGGGACGTGCGTCATCCTCGACACCCTGGAGGTGGCGATCGTGTACGCGCCGAATCCCGACGCGATGCTACTCAACCGTCCGCTGGTGCGGATTGCCATTGACGTCAACGGCGGCGTCGTGCCGGCACCGGGCACCCTGGTCAACCTCGCGGACCAGGATACGCCGGGGCACTTCGTGCGGTCCATCGTGAAGGTGACCAACCCGACGCGCTACGGCCTCACGGTCGGGAACTACTTTGTCTGAGGCCCCGATCGCGGCCGCCTGGGCCCGGCTGCGCGCGGCCCGCCGGCCCGGCCTCGTCACCTACCTCACCGCCGGGTTTCCCAGCTACGAGGTGAGCCGTGAGGCGCTGCAGGTGGCCGACGGCCTGGCCGACATCCTCGAGGTGGGCGTGCCTTTCAGCGATCCGCTGGCCGACGGGCCCACCATCCAGCGGAGCACCTTCGCGGCGCTGGAGCAGGGCATGACGCTGCCCCGCACGCTGGAGCTGGTACAGCACGCGCGCCTGTCGCGACCGGTCGTGATCTTCAGCTATCTCAATCCCATCCTGCGCTATGGCGTCGAGCGCTTCCTTCGGGACGCGGCGAGCCTCGGCATTGCCGGCCTGCTCCTCACCGACCTCCCCGCCGGCAGCGACCCCGGGATCGAGCAGCAAGTGCAGGAGAGTCCGCTCGACCTGATCCGCCTCGTGGCACCCACCACGCGCGCGGACCGTCTCGCCCGGTCGGTCGCTGGCGCGCAGGGATTCCTGTACCTGGTCTCCCGCCTGGGCGTCACGGGAGCGAGCGCCACGCTGTCGGGCGACCTCGAGGCGTCCATCGCCCGGGTGCGCGCGGCCTCGCCACTGCCGATCGCCGTAGGCTTCGGCATCTCGACGCCGGAGCAGGCGGCGAGGGTCGGCCGGCTTGCCGACGGTGTGGTGGTCGGCAGCGCGCTGGTCGATCGCCTGGCCGCCGACGGGGTGGCCGGCGTGCGAGACCTGCTCTCCAGCCTGCGCGGCGCCGTCGACCGCACGGAGGCCGCGGCATGAGCCAGAGCCTCAATCGCGTCATCGATCTCTACGCCCGCTTTCTCGCCGTCGGCGGCATGGCACTGGCGGGCGCGGTGCTGCTGACCGACCAGCGCTTCATCAACGCACCAGTGTCCAGCCTGGCGCTGATCGCGGCGGTGACCTTCCTCCGGGCCTACCCGGTCCGGCTCAGCAAGTACTCCTACCTCACCCAGGTCGCGGTGCCAGTGCTGGTGGGTGCGCTCGCCGTGGGGCCGTCGTCGGTGGTGCTGGCGCTGCTGGTGGGCGTCATCGCCGCGGACACGATCTGGCTGCGCAAGTCCCAGCGGGTGGCCGTCATCAATGCGGGCCGCGAGATCATCTCCTTTACCTGCGCCTATGGCGTGTACGCCGCCGTGCTGCAGGCCAGCGGCAACCCCGGACTCTCCCTCGACTTCCTCCCGGCCGGTTTCAGCCTGGTCGCGATGTACTTCCTCGCGTCCCGCGCGCTGTTCTACTTCACCATGCTGGTGCGCGGCAAGCTGGAACAGGTGGAGCAGCTGCTGATCCTGCGCTGGGAAGTGGTGTCGATGCTGCTGTCGCTGGGCGCCTGTGTCGTGGTGATCGCCGCGCTCCAATCGCTTTCGCCAGCGGGATGGGTGGCGGTCGCCGGCGTGCTCAGCGCCGTCGGCTTGCTGACCAAGCGGATCCTCGAGGAAGCGATCGCCGCTGAGGACCTGAACAAGATCCACTTGATGGAATCGGCGATTTCCGGCAACGCGGGGCTGAACGGGTCGTTCGAGCAGATCGAGCGGCTCGGCTACCGGCTGCTGGACTGGGGCGACTACCGGATCTGCCGCTGGGACGGCGCCGAGGTGACGCTGGCGTACCGGGGACGGATCGGCCGCCCGAACCGGGAACGGCTGCTCCCGGAGCTGGCAACGTTCCGCCGCGAGGTGGTCGCCACGGGCCGACCGGTCATGATCCGCGATGCCGGCCGCGATCCGCGCATCAGCGCGGCCGATCCGGATGTGCAGAGCATCCTGATCTATCCCGTACGCTTCGGTGACGACCTCCTCGGCACGTTCGAGATCGACCACTTCAAGCGCAACGCCTACGGCCCCAAGGACCTGTCCGCCGTGAGCACCATTGCCGCGCAGGTGGCGACGGCCATTCATATCGCCGAGCTCCGCCGCCCGCTGGTGAGCACCGTCGAGCAGATCAGCCAGCAGGTGGCAGCACTCGCGCGGGCCACGGAGTCGCTGCGGACGTCGGCGGCGGCGCTCACCCAGGCGTCGGGCGCCATCCAGCGCACCGTGGCCGAGCAGGATGCCTTCGTGCGGGGCGGGCTCGATTTGACCGCCGCGCTCGCGCGCGACTCGCAGGCGATGACCGACCAGGGGGCGGCAGCGGCCAAGACCAGTCGCGCCGCCGCCGAGGTCGCGATGCAGAAGCGCATCGTCATCGGGGACGCCATCTCCCGCCTGGTGAACCTGAAGGGGTTCGTGGCGGACAGCTCGCACCAGGTGGCGGCACTGGGTGAGGTGACCCGCCGCATCACCGGTTTCATCGGCACCATTCGCGAGATCGCCGATGCCACGAACCTCATCGCGCTGAACGCCGCCATCGAGGCCGCCCGCGCGGGCCGCGAGGGCCGCGGCTTTGCCATCGTCGCGGAAGAGGTGCGCAACCTGGCCGCCCAGAGCCTGCATGCCGCCCGGGAAGCCGGCAACCTCGTGAGCGAGATCGGGGCGCAAGTGGAGAGCGTCACCAGCCAGATGCGCCGGGGCGAGGAGATTGTGGGCGGCGTCGAGGACTTGAGCACCGATGCCGCGACCGCCCTGGACGCGATCAGCCGCGCCACCAGCGAGGCGGGCGAACACGCCAGCCTCATCGCGGAGACGGCGACGCAGCAGCGGCGCCAGGTGGATACGCTGTCCGGGCAGATCGAGCGTGTCGCCATGGTGGCCCGGCGGGCGCGGGACGAGTCCAAAGCGCTGTCGGAACAGGCCACGAACGCGGCGCGCGGCCAGGCCGACCTGGAGGGCGCCATCCGCGAGCTGGGTGAGGTCGCGACCGAGCTGCAACGGATCGCGCGGCACTTCGCCGTCGACCAGTGAGCGCCGCCGGCCGGGCGCGCGTGTACGTCGCGCTCGGCAGCAACCTGGGCGACCGGGCGGGCTATCTTGCCGCGGCGTGCGTGGCGCTGGGCGAGCTTCCCGGAACCCGCGTCCTCCGGGCATCCGGGCTCGACGAAACGGAGCCCCTGGGCGACGTGGACCAGCCGGTATACCTGAACCAGATGCTGCTGCTGGAAACCACGATGCCGCCGCGCGACCTCATGCACGCAGGCCAGGCCATCGAGGAAGCCAACGGCCGGGTGCGCCTGGCGCACTGGGGCTCGCGCACACTCGACATCGATATCGTCCGCTATGGCGACCTTGCGCTGGCGGAGCCCGACCTCGTCCTGCCGCATCCGGGACTTGCCCTGCGCGAGTTCTGGCGGCGCGAAATTGCGGAGCTCGAAAGCCATGACCGCTGAGACCCGACCGCGCAGCATGCTCGACCTGGTGGCGCTCAAGCACGCCGCCCGCCCTATCGTCATGGTCACCTGCTACGACGCCACCTTCGCGCGGCTGCTCGATGCGGCCGGCGTGGACGTGCTGCTCGTGGGCGACTCAGTGAATACGGTCGTGGGGGGGCACGCCACAACGCTCAGCGCCACGCTGCCGCAGATGCTGTACCACGCTGCCGCGGTGCGCCGCGGGGCGCCCACCGTGCCGATCATCGTGGACCTGCCGTTTCTCACGTACCAGGTGAGCGTGGAGGAAGCCATCCGCAATGCCGGTCGCGTGCTGGCAGAAACCGGCGCCAATGCGGTGAAGCTCGAGGGTGGAGCGGCGATGGCGTCCACGGTGCGCGCGCTCGTCGATCGAGGCATCCCGGTGGTCGGGCACCTCGGCCTGCTGCCGCAGTCGGTGCAGGTGTCGGGTGGATACCGGGTGCAGGGACGCGGGGCGTCGGCGGCTGAGCAGATGCTGCTCGACGCGAAGATGCTCGAGGAGGCGGGCGCGAGCATGCTGGTGCTCGAGCTGGTGCCGGCGGTGCTGGCGAAGCGCGTGACCCAGGCGGTGCGCATCCCGACGATCGGCATCGGCGCCGGGGCGGACTGCGATGGCCAGGTGCTGGTGCTCTACGACCTGCTGGGCCTCGACGATCGTTTCAATCCGCGGTTCCTGCGTAAGTATGCCAGCCTCGCTGGCGCGGTCACGACCGCCGTCGCGGCGTTCGGCGCGGAGGTGCGGGCGCGGAAGTATCCCGGCCGGGAACACAGCTTCGAGTGACCCGCCGGGATCCATCCCTCCTGCCATGATCGAACTCAGCACCATTCCCGAGCTCAAGGCCTGGGTCAGCGACGCCCGCGCACGTGGCCAGCGCATCGGTCTCGTTCCCACCATGGGAGCGTTGCACCAGGGGCACCTGGCCCTGGTGGATGCCGCGCGGGCCGGCAGCGACGTTGTCGTCATGAGCATTTTCGTCAACCCGGCGCAGTTTGGCCCGGGCGAGGACCTGAGCCGGTACCCGCGCGATCTTGCGCGCGACCGCGAATTGGCGGCGGGGCGGGGGGTGGACCTCCTCTTCGTGCCGCCGGTCGAGGCGATGTACCCGGCTGGCGCCGAGGTGCGAGTGGCCCCCGGCACTGTGGCCCGGCGGTGGGAGGGCGAGTTCCGGCCCGGACACTTCGCTGGCGTGCTCACCATCGTGGCAAAGCTCTTTCACTTGGCGGAGCCGAGTCGAGCCTGGTTCGGCCAGAAGGATTTCCAGCAGGCGACACTCATCCGGCAAATGGTTCGCGACCTGGATTTCCCGTTGTCCGTCGACGTCGTTCGCACGGTGCGCGAGCCCGATGGACTGGCCCTCAGCAGCAGGAACGCGTTCCTCTCCCCGGCCGACCGCGCGCAGGCTCCTGGACTGAGTCGGGCGCTCGGTGCGGCGGCGGCGGCGTTTGCGAGCGGGGAGCATGGCGCGGCGGCACTGGAGCGCGTCATGCGCGGGGGGCTCGCCGTCCATCCCGGCGTCGAGGTCGAGTATATTGCGGTAGCGGATCCCCGGACGCTGGAGCCGGTTGTCACTGCCGGTGGCGACACGGTCGTGCTCGTCGCGGCGCGGGTCGGGTCCACGCGGTTGATCGACAACGTGATCCTGAGCGAGGGACTCTGACATGCAGCGGCATCTCATGAAGTCGAAGATTCACCGGGCCACGGTCACGTCGGCGGACCTGCACTACGAGGGGTCGCTCACGGTCGACGAAGACTTGCTGGACGCTGCCGACCTGGTAACGTACGAGGAAATCCAGGTCGTGAACGTGAACAACGGTGCCCGGTTCTCCACGTATGTCATTCCGGGGCCGCGGGGTTCCGGCGTCATCCAGCTCAATGGCGCTGCCGCCCGGCTGGGCATGCCCGGCGACCTGGTGATCCTCATCTCCTACGCCCTCTTCGACGCGAAGGAAGCGGAGCGGCACAGTCCGCGGGTCGTGTTCGTCGACGCCAGCAATCGCATCGTGCGTCCGCCGCTTCGCGCGCAGGGCTGATCCCGGCCCGGTGTCCCGCCCCGCACGCCCGACGCCGCCTTCACTCCGGCCCACCATTCCGCAGTGGGCCGCGATGTCACCTGAGCGACTTGAACACACCATCCGCGTCGCCGAGCTGGTCTCGGAGTGGGCTGACGCCATGCTGATCCACGACAGCGAGCGGAACCGGTGGCTGCGAGCCACCTGGCTGCATGATGCCCTGCGCGACGCATCGCCCGGTGTCCTCGAGCAATGGGCATCCTCCACGCCTGGTCCCGTAGAATTGAAGCATGGCCCGGCCAGCGCGGCCCGGGCCAAGGCAGAGGGCGAGATCGATCGCGGTGTCCTCGATGCCGTGCGGTATCACTCGCTGGGCCTCGCCGAGTGGGACATGGTGGGGCGGGTGCTGTACTGCGCCGACTATCTGGAGCCCGGTCGCGAGTTCCTGCGCGACGAGCGGGCGGCACTCGCCGCCCGCCTGCCAACCGACATGAGCGGCGTCATCCGTGAGGTGGCGCGCGCGCGCATCGCCCACTCCATCAGCGCTGGCTGGACCCTCCCCGAGCCTACCGTCCGATTCTGGAACAGCCTCGTCACATCACGCACCGCGTCCTGAAGGTCGCCGCGGCACTGCTGCTCGCGGCGGGCGCTGTCGCGGTGATCTCTTATGTCGGCACCCGGCCTGAAATGGTCGCGGGGCACGCGTTTGCCGTGCCGCCCGGCGCGGATAGGGTGCTGGTTGAGGTGCTGAACGGAACGGAAACGTCTGGGCTGGCGCGGATGGGCGCCCGCGAACTGCGGAAGGCGGGGTTCGACGTGGTCTACCTCGCCACCGCGCCCGCCGCGGAGTCCACCATGGTGCTGGTGCGACGGGGCGACGTGGCGGCGGGCGAGCGGGTGCGGAAGGCGCTCGGGCTGGGCAAGCTGAAGACGGTGCGCGACTCAACCCGGCATGTGGATGTGACGGTCATCCTCGGCCCGGACTTCAGGGGCCCGGACGAGATTCACCCATAGCGCTGGCGGACAACTACCGGCGGCTGATCAGCAGCACGCCAGCAATGACCAGCAATCCGCCGCACAGCCGGGCGGGTGTGAGGGGCTGCTGGGAGAATCCGGCCCAGCCGCGGGTGTCGAGCAGCAGTGACGTGGACATCTGTCCGGCAACGGTTGCGGCAATCAGCGCGGCCGCACCCAGCCTCGGCGCGAGAACCACCGCCGCGGCAATGTAGACGGCACCGAGGAGCCCCCCGGTCCACTGCCACCACGGAATCTGGGTCAGCGCCGCTGATGCAGGGGGGCGGACCCGCAGCCCGATGGCCAGGACCATGAGTGCCACGGTGCCGACGGCGAACGAGGCGAGCGAAACAAGGATCGGGTGCCCCAGCCCGGTGCGGAGTTGTGCGTTGACGCCGGCCTGCACGGGAAGCAACATGCCGATGAGGAAGGCAACGCAGACGAGGATCAGCATTGTGGCCTCACGGGATGCCTACCTGGCCGGCAGTGCTACGATCGCTTCAACCTCGACGAGAAATTCGTCGCGGAAAAGGCGCCGGACTTCAACGGTGGTGCTTGCCGGGGGCGCGGTGGCATTGACGTAGCGATCGCGCACGTCGCGGAAGGCCTGCGCCTGGGCCATGCTCGTGACGTAACTGTTGAGCTTGATCACGTCGTTGAACGTGGCTCCCACCGCCGCGAGCGCGACCTTCAGGTTCTCGAACACCTGGGTCGTTTGGATCATCATCGTGCTCCCGACGACCTTGCCGGCGCTATCGAGCGCCACTTGCCCGGAGATGATCACCAGACGCGTGCCCGCCGGCACGTCGACCACGTGCGTGTAACCCCTCGGGGTCGCGAGTCCAGGCGGGTTGATGAACGCCGGTGCGGACTGGGCGGCGAGCGGCGTTACCGTGACGACGCACAGGCCCATGATGATCGACTGGAGCACGCTGAGGTTCATCGACTGATCCGGTTGCAGGGTTGTTCCGTGGTGCTGCCCGCGACGCATTACGCGAACTTCGATTGAACAATCGCCAGGATGCCTGCCTCGCGCTCGGATGCCGCACGTTCGAGCTTCGCCCCCGCGATGAGGATTTCCTCCAGTGCCACCTTGTCCGTGACGCCACTGGCGTTGGTCTGGACGTTGAGCCACGCTCCGCGGACGGCGGCGCGAGCACAGAGCGCGCCGACACCGGCGTCCGAGGCCGACGCAGGGTTGCCGTGCTCGGCCATCGCCGCCAGCAGGTCGAAGGCCTCGAACGCGGCCTGCATAACCTGCCACGGCACCTGCAGCGCCCCGAGGTTGGCAGCCGCCAGCGCCGCGGCCCGGGCAGACGCCTCCTCGGTGGTGGCCTTGGGCATGGCCAGCGCCGCCATGACCCCTTCGAAGGCGATGGTGTCCTGGTCGACGAGGCGAAGCAGATCGTCCTTGATCCGCTGCCCGCGTTCGGCCCACTGGGAGAATTCTTCCCATCGTTCGTCCCACCCGCGCTTGTGCGCGGCGAGGTTGGCCACCATGGTGCCGAGTGCGGCGCCGAGCGCACCGAGCAGGGCCGCCACTGAGCCGCCGCCGGGCGCGGCCGACTCAGCGGCGGTCTCATCGACAAACCCCTGGACCGTCATGCGGACGAGGCGGCCGCCCGCCGGGCCCCGCAGCCGGTATTCGATGATCCGTTCGTCGGGGTTGAACGGGCCTGCCTCGTTGAGCCCCATGGAACGAATGGCCGTCCGGACCAGCTCGTGGTCCGACACCCCGAGCGAACGCTGTTGCTTCCGGAGGAAGTGGCGACCGGCGTCGAGCATCGTTTGCAGCGGCACCAGGCCAACGAGCTCCGATCCGGTCACGCGCACGCCTCTTGCTTCGGCCGACCGGCAGACCTCATCGAACGCCACGTGAAGCGGCGTCGCCGCCACATCGGTGAGGTTCATCGAAACCTGCGCGAGCCCGTACTCGGCGATGTACCACCCGATCGCCTTGACCGCCTTGAGCGTGCCCGGTGCACCCGGCCGCCCGGCCTCGCGCACGTCGAACGCGATGGCGTTCGCGCGGCGGGTGGAGGTGGTGTTGAGGTTCACGTTGAACGCCACGAGGAAATCGCGGGCGCCGATGACGGTGGCGCCACTCTTCGGGTTGAACGCAGCCGGACCGAAATCGGGCTTCCAGGCGGAGTCGGCCATCTTCGCGGCCAGTCCCTCGTATTCACCGGCCCGGATGGTGGCCAGGTTCTTCCGCGCCGGGTTGGGCTGGGCCGCCTCGTACAGGTAGACCGGAACGCCGAGTTCCCGGCCCACCCGCTCGGCGAGCCGGCGCGCGAACGCGGCCGCCTCGTCCATCGAGATGCCGCTGATGGGTACGAGGGGGCAGACATCGGTGGCGCCCATGCGGGGGTGTTCCCCGGAGTGGTGCCGCATGTCGATCAGCTCGGTGGCCTTGGCGATTCCGCGGAAGGCCGCCTCGACGACGGCCTCAGGAGTCCCCGCGAGTGTGACCACGGTCCGGTTGGTGGCCTGGCCGGCATCCACATGAAGCAGGGTAGCGCCGTCCGCCGACTCGATAGCCGAGGTGATCTGGCGGATGACGTCGGGGTCGCGTCCCTCGCTGAAGTTGGGCACGCATTCAATGAGCGCAGTCATTTCGATCCCGGTTGACGGTCGGGAAGTAACTTACCGCCGAAGACCGAACTTGCGGAGGAGGAGTGCGGCAATGACCTCGGGCCCTCCAGCGACCCAACTGCTACTGGACCGAATGGCCATCGCCGCTGCCGCGGTCCGGGGGCGTTGGTGGTGGCTCAACCCGACCATGCGCGCGCGCGCCCGGCAGGCCGTCGACGCGATCGTGGGTCCCGGGCCAACCACCGATGCGCTGGCCAGGGAACACCTGATCCACGCGGCCGAACGCAACATGTTCATTCGGCGATCGGGGATGGTTCTGGGTATCCCGGTGGACGGCACCCACCACCTGCGGACGGCGTGCGCGGAGGGCCGCGGAGTGCTTGTCAGCTACTGTCACCTGGGGCCCTTCGCGGGGCTCGGCGTGACCGTGGCGGAGCATGTGGGGCGCGTCCACCAGGTGGCCGGTGCGTGGTTGGCCGAGCCCCCGCCGGGCGTTCCGCAGAGTCTGCTCTGGCACCGGTGGCGCTCGATTTTCGATACCGCCGGCCTACCGCTCATCACGGCCACGGGGTGCTTTCCGGTGGTGTCCGAGCTGCTGGTTCGTGGAGCGGTTGTGGTGATCGCATTCGACTGGCCGGGGTCGGCCGAGACAATGTTCCTTGGCCGGCCGGTGTGTCTGGCGTCGGGCACCGCGAGGCTTTCCCATGCGACGGGCGCGCTGGTTGTGCCGGTGATGCGGCATTTCCGGCATTTCCGGGCGCGCACGGTGTTCGGCGCACCGCTCGACCCGCGAAGGCATGCGGGATGGCGCGGCCTGCACGACGCGCTGGCGGCACAGCACGAGCGCTGGATCCTGGAGCGTCCGGCGGCGCTGGAGGATCCGCGGCGGACCGGAGCGTGGGAAGAGGCGGCGACGGCGGAGCGATGGGGTGGACCGGGCGGGAGCAGGTAGGTGAGTCATGCGGTGCGGCGCATGGGGGGCTGGTGCGGGTTAAGATGCCTTGTCAGGCAACGCTAACGGCAACTTACTCTGACGCACTCCCGTCCCCGGTACGTCGCTCCTGGGGGGACGTATCGAGAGCGACTACCAGGTGGCGCATGCTGAGTGAGTGCGACTGGCACCGCCGCGTGCACGCACACGGCTACGGCAAAGGGAACCAAATACGCGGATGGGTGCCTCAAGTGCGATCCCCTTCATACGGCCGCGTGGAGCACCCGAATCGATGATAGCCCGCCAACGTGTTGCATCCGCCACCAGCAGTGCGGCGGGTGCGAGAGCGAGAGCGAAGAGCAGGAACGAAGAGCGGGAACGAAGAGCAGAAGCGGGGCAGGGCCACGAACGTACCGAGCCGGTGCGCGACACACTGGCGGTAGTTCCCAGTGGAGCCGTATACTATCTGAGCTTCCGCTCGACTGATACCTCACCGCGTCTCCCCAGTGACTCATGCGCTCCCTTCGTTCGTGGCATCTGATTGTCGGCCTGCTGCTGGCCAAGCCACTGTCCGCGCAGGCGCCGGACAAGCACTACTACCAGGCCGATTTCACCACGCAGGAGCTTGCCGCGCGCCGAGCCGCGGTGTACGACGCTGTTGGCCGTCAGGGTATGGCGGTGGTACCTGGAGCCAGCGGAGTGCCAGGGTTCAGTGTATTCCGCCAGTCCAACGATTTCTACTATCTCACGGGCATTGAGTCGGCACGCGCGTACCTGGTGCTTAACGGGCGCACCCGCACCGCCACGCTCTATCTGCCGCACCGCGACGCGGAGCGCGAGCAGTCCGAGGGCAAGACGCTGTCTGCGGAAGACTCCACCCTGGTAAAGCAACTCACCGGTATTGAACAGGTGAGCGCGGTGGAGCGTCTGTCCAGCGATCTGGTGAGGGCCGATCTCATACGCCCACCGGCGCTGGCGATGTACACGCCGCTCAGCCCCATGGAGATCGGCAACGACAGTCGCGATGAACTACTGGCCGGTCAGGCGCGCAGTGCGAGTGATCCGTGGGACGGCCGCCCCTCGCGCCAATCACAGTTTGTCCAACTGATCAGTGAGCGCTTCCCGCAGTTTGAGGTGCGTGATCTGTCGCCTACGCTCGATGCCATGCGGACCATCAAGAGCACCGCCGAGATAGCGCTCATTCGAGAAGCGACCCGCCTGGCCGGCCTGGGTATCATGGAAGCCATGCGCTCCACGCGCCCTGGGGTGTACGAGTATCACCTTGATGCGGCGGCCAAGTACGTGTTCTACGTCAACGGCGCACGCGGCGACGGCTACGCGTCCATTGTTGGCGGCGGTACGAACGCGTTTCTCGGGCACTACTTCCGCAAGACCGATGCGTTGCGCAGCGGTGATCTGGTGCTCATGGACTACGCACCGGACTACCGCTACTACACAAGCGATGTCACGCGCATCTGGCCGGTGAACGGCGCGTTCACTGCCGCACAGGCGGCCTTGTACGAGTTCATTGTGGCGTATCGAGACGCCCTCTTTCGCTATATCAAGCCAGGGGTGACCGCCGATGAGGTGCTCGATCGCGCCGCGGCCGACATGAAGCAGTATCTGGTGGGCAAGTCATTTGCGTCACCGGCGCATCTTGAGGCGGTGCAGCAAGGGCTAGTCTTCCGCGGCCACTTCCAGCATCCCGTAGGGATGGCAGTGCATGACGTGGGGCGCGTTCGCGGTGTACCACTCAAGCCAGGCATGGTGTTCACCATTGATCCCATGATCTGGATTCCCGAAGACCGGCTGTACATTCGCATTGAAGATATGGCTCTGGTCACCGAGACTGGCGTGGAGAATCTCAGCGGCTTTGTGCCCTCGGCGAGGGACGATGTGGAAGGCCTCGTTGGGAAGAGCGGCGTTGTGCAGTTCCTGCCACCAGTACCGCCCACCCAAACGGTGCCGGCCCGCGCACCGGGAGGCGTCCGCCAATGAACCAGCTGTCGGTCACCGCTGCGCTCGCGTTCGCGGGCGCAGCGGTGTTGCCGTCGTTCGGTCCCGCGGACCCGTATCCCAGGAACCCGAATGTCGACGCGCTCCACTACGCGTTCTGGATCGAGATCAGTGATACCAGCGACCGGATTGTGGGTGAACTCGCACTGGACGTGCGCTTTGTGGGGGCTGGTGTGCGCAGCGTGCGCCTTGATCTCGTGGGCACCAGTGCGGCATCGGGCGGCGAGGGCATGACCGTGTCAGCGGTGACCGTAGACGGCAGCGCGGTGGCGTACACGCACGCCGACAACGAACTGCTGGTACCGTTGGCCACGGTGCCCGCCGTGAACACGCGGGCCAGGGTAGTGGTGCGATATCATGGCGTACCCGCCACCGGGCTCATGATCGGGAACAACCGGTACGGCGAGCGCACGTTCTTCAGCGACAATTGGCCCGACAAGGCACGGCATTGGCTGCCTACCATTGATCACGTTGGCGACAAAGCCACTAGCGAGTTCATGGTGTCGGCACCGGCGCACTATCAGGTGGTCTCGAACGGGCTGCAGGTGGAGAGTACCGACCTGCCAGGCGAACGTCGCCGCACGCACTGGAAGAACTCAGTCCCCATCTCGCCGTGGTTGTACGTCTTGGGGGTGGCGCGCTTTGCCGTGCAGCGCGTGGATACGTTCGACGGCAAACCCATTGAAACGTGGGTCTATGCGCGAGATCGCGACGCCGGCTTTGCCGACTTTGCCACTCCCACCAAGGATGTCCTGGCGTATTTCAGCGACTATGTGGGTCCCTTTGCCTACGAACGCCTGGCCAACATTCAGTCCAACAGCGTCAGCGGCGGAATGGAAGCCGCGTCGGCCATTCTGTACAGTGAAGGCTCCGTGTCCGGCACCGGCAGTGTGCGCTGGCGCAACGTGGTCATTCACGAGATTGCGCATCAATGGTTTGGCAACGCCGTCACCGAAGCCGACTGGGACGATGTGTGGCTGAGCGAAGGCTTTGCGACCTACTTTACGCTGCTCTACATCGAGCATGCCTACGGTCGTGACGAGTTCGTGCGCGGACTGCAGTCAAGCCGCAACACCGTCATGAGCTTTGCCGCCGAATACCCGGCGTACACTATCGTGCACAGGAATCTCAGCCGCATGGAGGATGTCACCAGCTCTGACACATACCAGAAGGGGAGTTGGACGTTGCACATGCTGCGCGGTGTGATTGGTTCCGCCGCCTTTCAGCGCGGAATTCGCGACTACTACGCTCAATTCTATAACAGCACGGCCACCACCGCCGACTTCCGTCGCGCCATGGAAGCAGCATCAGGGCAGGAGCTGGGATGGTTTTTTGACCAGTGGCTCTACGAACCCGGCACACTCAGGGTCGACGGTGGCTGGACGTACGATGCCGCGGCGAGACAGGTACGCATCACCCTCAACCAGACGCAAACTGACGGCAGTCTCTTCACCATGCCCATGGAGGTGGGCGTATATGCCAAGGGGCGGCCAACACCAGTCGTCGAGCGCGTATGGATCAAGGGGAAAGCCAACGCGTTCACCATCAGCGCGCTATCGGCGCCAGATAGCGTGCGGCTCGATCCGAGTATGTGGGTGCTGATGGACGCGACCTTTGAAAGGAGGCAATGACGTGACTGTGCCTCGGCGTGCCGCAACGGGTGCTCGGCGTCCTTCATCCGATCCCGATCACCACGTCCATCACGTACGTTCCCGTGAGCCCCGGACGGAAGAGCGCCCCCGCCGAGTCCAGGGTAGGGTAGGCGTCATGCCGTGCCAGGTCTGCGGCCGGATCCCGACCGTCGGTCCCCGCCGCCAGCACGGCCGCCGAGCGCTTTGCGGCGCGGGCAGAGCGACTGAACGCGGCCAGCGCATCAGTGCAAACAAACACGACGGTCGCAGCGACGGTGGCTATCCTACGGGCGGAGGCGAACGGTGCCGGCCTCGCACCGCTCGACTCCCTGGTGCGATCCGGGCCGCTGGGCAATGTGCTCACGGAGGCAGCGGCCAGTCTGGCGCTTGCCCGGGGCCTGGCGGCCAGGGGCGACACCGCCGCCGCATTCTCGGCGCTGGAAGATCCTCGGCGGACCGGGACGTGGGAGGCGTCCGCGACGGCGAAGCGCTGGGGCGCGAGCGTCGGGGGCGTAGGCGATACCGCGCTTCAGTGAGTCTTCAGTACCGGATCCGATCTCTCTCGATCGGCACCACAATCAACAGCGACAGGGCCAGGCCGGAGTGATCCACGGGCCACGGCAGGTCCGGTGAGCCCGCGAAAAGGTAAGCCACCTGGGGAATGACCATGATTGGCCCGGCCCGGATCTGCGCCAGCACCGTCGGCCCGATCATGAACTCCGTCGAAATGCCGGTGGTCGATGCACCAGAGGTTGCGGCGCTCGGCAGGATCGTCTGCGCGAAGCGGACCGCGCCGATCGTCATTCCGGCCATCAGTTCCACGGGCCCGACGGGGTATTGCAGTCCGAGGTCGGCGGCGAAGAGCTGGGTGCGATTGGTGGCGCTGAACGTCCCCGTCGCATCGATGCCCTGCTCCGTGCTCCCGAAATAGTAGACCCAGCGCACACCCATGTACGCTAGGCGCGCTGGCGCGTAGCTGACGGTCGCGCCGACACCTTCCTGGAACGCGTTCCCGGTTGCGTAGCTGACGAGCCCGCCGAAGTGCAGTTCGCTGAGCTGCGACTGCGCGGCGACGGGGCAACTCATCAGCGCCGCGCAGATCAGTCGCGGCGCCCAGGCGGTCGGCACTATACGCCGTCCTTGAGGACCCGGGCCCACCGGCGCAGATACTCGGTCGGCGGCGGCAGCAGGCTGTCGAGGCCCTGTTGATCGACCAGCCAGGTCGCGGTGCCCTCGAGAAAGATCAGGTCCACGAGTGGCACAAGCGACTCGGCGCCGCTGAAGATCAAGTCCACCTCGCCGTCCATGAACATCCCGCGATAGTCCTGGTTCTGGGACCCCATGATGGCGTAGCCCGCCGCCCCCGGGACGCCGACCGCATGGGCATAGATCCGGTGCGCCATCTGGTCCAGCTCGGCCGGCAGGGGAGCCGCCGCCGCCGAGTCGCTCGAGGCGGTGAAGGTGGCTTCGCGGTACGCCAGGTAGCTCCCGAGAAACTCGGGCCACTCCGGTGCACTCGCGATGGCGGACCACAGGTCACCGGTGCCGAGGAACTGCACCTTCTGGTGGAGCAAGGGCCGGATGGTGTTCTCGGGGCCATCGCGCTCTGCGGCGGCGGTCAATACGGGCGCGCTCGCGGTCAGGAAAGGCATCAGCTCGGTGAGGAACGGCGTCGCGGCGACCTGGCGGTTCCACGTCTCCACCCGGCTGGCGAATCCGCGCTGATCAGGCGTGAGTGCGTAGAGGCCCAGTTGCAGCATGCCACCGGCGGCGTGTATCGGCACCGCGAGCATGTCCCGCACCGTCAGCATCCGTGTCATCAGTTCCCACGCGCGAATCATCTGGGGAAACCCCCCGCTCGGCGCGTTGCTGAGGGCGGGCGCGACGATCAGCACGTTGGCGCCGCGCAAGCAGGCCCCGGTAAGCAGCCCGGCATAGAGAAAGGAGTTCCACAGCGAATCGGGAATCTTGATCACGGAGCCCGCGGGCATGAGCGAGTAGAGCAGCGCCTTTCCCACGTCGAGCGGCTTGGGCTGGAAGCCCGTGCCGTTGGTGAGCTGCAACGCGCGCGCGTCGAATCCCGGGAGCGCGTCCCGGGTCGCGAGCAGCGCATCCGCGGGCGCGACAGGCTGGGCCCTGAGGGGCAGGGGTACGTCGCGCGCTGGCAGGCCTTGTGACAGGAGCAGTTCGCGGACGGCCGACTTGAGCTCAGCGAGGACCGGTCCCTGGACCATGATGGAGCGATCGTCCCACCCCGGGCCCAGGTAGTGCTCTCCCACGCCCATGCCGGTGTACACCGCGCGGCCGCGATAGGGATCGGATTCGGTCACGTCGTAGAAGGCGACCTTCCGGTGATCGCGCATGAAGTTGTCGGGATAGGCAAACAGGCTCGAGACGATCCCTCCGCTCCAGAACGCCTCGTCGGCCCGGTTGGTGATGTTGACCTGCACCTTGATCCGGTTGCGCAGCCAGGTATCGCCGTACTGGTGTGCTTCGGCCTGCAGCACGCTCGAGCCGGCCACGGCGGCGCGCAGGCGATCCTGCGCCTGGGTCAGGATCGCGATCTCGGCGGGGGTGGCATGTTGCAGGTGCGGAGACGCATGCAGCGGATCCTGCAGCACATTCATCCAGATGCGGGAGTGCCGCAACTCGTAGTAATGCTGGTCCACGAAGATGAAGTAGATCGGCAGCGTCCGGACCTGGTCGTACGCCTTGACCCGCTCGGTCAGGGTGTTGAGATAGCCGAGCACCTGCACGAACGCCGCCCAGTCCAGTCGCCCCGTCTTCGTCACGGCGGGAAAGTCGTGAATCAGCAGGACGTGGTAGTCCCGGGCTTCGCTGATCGTCCGCAGCAGCTCCCAGTGAAACTGCAAGTTGGCCAGATACCAGATCCGGTTGCCGTCGGTCCACTGGACGCCGGTGGCGCGCTCCACAAGCGAGTCGAGTTCCGCCTGCGAATCGTGGTCCTCTGGCAGCAGGGCGTACTGCAGCGGGAGCCACACGAGACGCGGGTCGTCCCACTCCTTCGCGGCCCGGTCCCGCTCACTCTCGAGCAGCTCGGTGACCTCCTGGAACACGTACAGCACCGGCTCGATGTGGTTGGGTGGCACGAGACCCCCCGCGACCACGCTGCCGGCAAAGCGTCCCCGGGCCGCAATGCTGAGTTCGAGCAACTCGTCTCGTCGCTTCTTGCGGCCGAGGAGGGAGTTGTAGGGAACGATCACTTCGTCAAGGAGGATGCTGCGCGCTTGCTGCGCCAGGGCGACACCGGCGGTGTCATTACCCGACGCGATCGCGAACAAGTGCTGCAGTTGCTGGTGATAGAATCGTGTTTCCTGGTCGGCGCTGCGGGTCGCGAGGTGCTGCTGCAGTTCCAGGAGGTATTGCACCGTCCGTTGCTGGCCCACGGCGAAGCTCTTCCCGTCCTGATCGAGGAAGGGAACCGTCAGCCGGCGGACCCACTCCGCCGATTCGCGCAGGGTATCGAGTGACGCCTCGATGCCGGCGTCCTGCAGAACGTAGGGCCTGGGATGGGGGAACTTCGAGTCCACTACTACGTTCTCGCGGGCGGGCCGCCCCCGGCCGGCGAGCCGGTCACCCAGCGGGAGCGCGAAGCCGATGGTGAAGCTGTGGCTCTCGGTCGGGTACCAGTTGACGCGCAGCATGCCGCCGGGCCGGAGCAGGCCGCCGCGAATGACAGGCGTCTGCGCCGTGACGAGGAAGTTGAACTGGGTGTCGAGGAAGTTGTACTCGGTACCGATGCCAAGCCCGATGAAGGGCACGCGCAACAGGGCCCGGACGCCGCCATCGAGTTCGGTATCGCGGAAGCCTGCGTAGGTCTCGAAGCCGATATCGGCGAGACCGGCAACGGGGTTGAACAGGGTGTGGTACGTGCCAAGACCTGCCCGCACCAGCAGCGCGGAGCCGGGTCCCTCGAACCAGACACCGGAGGAGAGGCCCGCCTGCCAGCGCCAGCGCGGCGGTTGCCCCAGCGACGCGACCAGACCGCCGGCCCCAGGGGGTCGGGACCATTGCGCGCCTGCGGCCTGCGGCGCCGTCAGAAGCGCGAACGCCACGATGACGATCGAAACGATCTGACGCATCAAGACTGGACGAGTGGGGGTCCGCTTGCAGGGGGCACTGCCGCCCCGTTACCGGGGCCGACTCA